>JBICHZ010000238.1:0-5044 GCA_043101355.1 Rhodopirellula sp. JB044 | reverse complement strand
TTCACTATTTTTGGTGATAGAGTCGTTTCCCGTTCACCTTTTCACTTAACGCTCTGTCTCATTGCACTCTGTTCTTTTGCACTCTCACCTCTCTGGCGTGTCGTGGTCGGCGGCGAAGAGGGGATGGAACGTTCGGTTTTTATGCCTGTCATTCAATGCCCAAGCTGTCAAAAATCGCTCAATCTCAAACAGATGCCCGCCGGCGGCCGGATCAAGTGCCCCGCCTGCGGCAGTGTGATCCCGGTCGGTGGCAAGGCTCCGTCGGCTCGTGCGGCGACGCGTCCCACCTCAGGCAAAATGCTGACGCCCGAAGACGAGGGTTTTGATTTCGGTCAGATTCAGTTTCCGTCCGCCGGCCCAGTCGCGGTTTCGACGTTCCCCAGCGATCCCTACGGCCGCACGGCGTACCAGGGCCCTATTCAAGGCGACCCGCTCGGTGAATACGTCGGCGAACCGACCGCGGAAGCCTCCGGTGGAGACGGCACCGGGCAAACGAAGAAGAAAGCCAAAGGCACGCTCAGCCCACTGGCCTTGGCCGCGATCCTCGGCGGCACATTGATGTTCGTCTTGTTGGCGATCGTCATCGGCACCGTCTTGGCCACATCCGGAGGCGACGAAACCGCCGACGCGGCCGAGTCGGTCAGCGGTTCGCCTTCCTCACCGGCCGCCGACGTTGCGGCCGTCAAAGCCAACGGGCCCGCCGGATACGACCTCGTCGAAATCGCCGGAGCGGTGATCTACATGCCGCAAGGGCGTGCGGTCAGCGAAGGCATCAACACCGTGCTCGAATACAAAGCGGTCGAGAGTACCAAGACGGAGTCGTACTTCTTCTTCGGATCGATGCCCGAAACGGCCAAAGAGGTCGAACCGGAACGACTCCGAAAACGCATCGCGGCGCAGCTCAAGGGCGGCTACATCGGTGGCACGCAGTGGCAACGCAACGGCTATGGTGGCATCAAAGGACGTGTCGACCAGAGCCCGTTTGTTTCCGACATGCAGGTGGAAACGTTCCACGTCGATGGCCGCATCTTTGTCGTCGGTTACGCCCCTTTCAGCATGGGGGCGGATCCTTCGGTGCAGATGAGTGTTGACCGAGGAGCCGAAAACGAAGAAATCAAAACCTATCAAGACTCCTTTACCGTCGGCCCCAAACCCAAGGGTGGACTGTTTTGGTAAAGAAGAAACGATCCCACTCACGCTCCGGCAGTGGCGGCGCCGCCGAACCGGTTCGACGTTCACGGCGGATGAAACCGCTCGAACTCGAACAGATACCGCTCTCCCGCCGCAAAGATGTTCAGGACGCGGACGATCAACTGCTGCCGCTCTCGGACGACCAGTTACTCGATTTGCGGATGTCGGATCTTAAGTTGACCATTCGCGGTACGGTTCTCGAGAAACGGATCGCACAACTCAACGAAGAATTGGCGGCGCGGGGGCTGAAGTTCAAACCCCATTTCTGGTTGAGCGAGGATTGGTTCTCGCCCGACGAAGTGCCCGGCATCGCCATCCCCTTCTACCTCGCCCATCGCCGATTGATGCGGCTCGAACGAAAACAGTTGCTCGACGTCGAAGGTGGAACGCACGAAGGCTGCATGAAAATCCTGCGGCACGAAACCGGTCATGCGATCGACACCGCGTTCCGTCTGCGACGACGTGCGATCTATCGAAAAGTGTTCGGCAAAGCGTCCGTTCCCTATCCCGATTCGTACCAACCCAAACCGTCGAGTCGGAACTACGTCCACCATTTGGAAATGTGGTACGCCCAATCTCACCCGCTCGAAGACTTTGCCGAAACGTTCGCCGTGTGGCTGCGTCCCGGTTCGCGTTGGCGAGCCCGTTACCGGAACTGGCCCGCGATCAAGAAACTCGAAACCGTTGATGCGTTGATGGAATCGATCCGCGGCAAGAAACCCGTCGTGCAGTCCCGTGCGACCGTCGATCCGCTTTCGCGTTTACGCAAAACACTGCGAACGCACTATGAACGAAAACGCACCCACTACGGTCTCGATCTACCGAGCGTTTACGATAACGACCTTCGCAAGCTGTTCTCCGCCGATGACGCCCATCGACGCAACATGACCGCGGCGGCTTTCCTGACTCGCATCCGTACCGAACTGCATCGCACCGTTTCCAAATGGACCGGCGAGAACGCGTACACGATTGACCAAGTGGTTCAGGAGATGATCGAACGGTGCCGCGAACTCAACCTGCGACTCGGTGGTCATCCCGAAGAAGTCAAACGCGACGCGATGATTCTCGTCGCCGTACGGATTACGAATTTCTTACACGAAGGAGGCCACCGTGTTGCCGTCTAGACAACGCCGAAGCACGTTGACCGTCCCGTCCTGTTGTGAGGAGTTTGTCCGATGAGCAGGTTACGTGTCTTGGTTCTCGTTCGCGAAGGACACGTCCCCCCGTTGTCACTCGAGGGAATCGATGAGAAAGAGTGGGGGCCGTGGAAAGCGGAGTTCGACATTTGCGAAACGTTGCGCAATCTCGGCCACGAGGTTCTTCCGCTAGGCATCTACGATGATCTCGCGCCGATCCGCAACGCACTCAAAGAATTCGAACCCGACATCACCTACATGCTGTTGGAAGAATTCCACGGAGTCGTCACGTATGACTTTGCCGTGATCAGTTATCTCGAACTGATGCAGCAACCCTATACCGGATGCAACCCGCGGGGACTGTTGCTTAGCAAAGACAAGGCGCTCTCGAAGAAAATCCTCACCTATCATCGCATCCCGACCCCTCGGTTCGCCGTCTTCAAACACGGCCGCGCCGTGCGACGTCCCAAGCGTTTGACTTACCCGCTGTTCGTCAAATCGGTTACCGAAGATGCCTCGTTCGCGATCTCTCAGGCGTCGATCGTTCATAACGACGCGGCGCTCGCTGAACGTGTGGCGTTTGTGCATGAGAAGACCGGCGAGGACGCGATTGTCGAACAATATATCGAAGGCCGCGAGATCTATTGCGGTGTGCTCGGCAACGATCGGCTCGTCTGTTTTCCCGCCTGGGAAATGGATTTCGGGACCCTGCCGGACGACGCGGCGAGGATCGCGACGAGCCGTGTGAAGTGGGATCGCAAGTATCAAGAGCGTCATGAGATCACAACCCACGCGGCCAAAGATCTCGATGCCGCGATGGAGAAGAAAATTTTCAAACTCTGCAAACGGGTTTACCGGGCACTCAGCATGAGTGGGTCCGGCCGGATGGATTTGCGTCTCACTCCGTCGGGCGAGATCTACGTGATCGAAGCCAACGCGAACCCCAACATCGAATACGGTGAAGACTTTGCCGAATCAGCCGAAGCGGCCGGAATCAGCTACGAACCTTTGATCCAACGAATCCTCAACCTCGGCCTCAGTTACAAAGCCCCGTGGATGGCTTAGCACCCTCCCGGCTCGCAGGCTCTGCTCAGAACTCCGCCGCAATCTCGCGAACCGCGTCCACCACGCGATCCACATCCGCCTCCGTCGTGCCGTGGCCGCAACTGATACGCAGCGTCCCGCTGGCCTGCGTTCCCAAGCATTCATGAACGAGCGCGGCACAATGGTACCCCGCGCGAACCTCGATCCCGAATTCCGAATCGAGGATCGCAGCCGCCTCCGCCGGTGATAGCAACGGTCCAAAGTCGAGACTCGCGATCGGCAACTCGCCACGCTCGCCCACGACGCGGACTCCATCGATGCTTCGCAATCCGTCGTGGAGTCGCTCTGCCAACAGCGACCACTCATCCGCTCGCGGTGAATGATGTTTGATTGCTGCCCGCCATCCCGCGATCGCGGGGACGTTCTGTGTTCCCGGTTCCAAACGTCCCGGCATCGTCTCGGGCATCCCGTCCGACGTCCCATCATGCCCACTGCCACCGTGGACGATCGGCTCGATCATATGATGCCAATCGGCGTGCAGATACAACATTGCGATTCCGACTGGACCGCCGCTGCCCTTATGTGCCGGTGCCGCCAAAACGTGGACACCCAACGACGGCACGTCGACGGGTAAATATCCAAACGTCTGTGCCGCATCGCATAAAAACAAAATCCGGTCTTTCGGTTCCCGCTGTGCGTTCTGCTCTGCCACGATGCGTCCCACCTCAGCAACAGGCTGAACGACGCCCGTCACGTTCGACGCGTGGGTCAGCGCGATCATTCGCGTCTGATCGCAAATCACCTCAGCCAACCCGTCGAGACTGACCAATCCGCGTTGGTCACACGGCACGGTCCTCATTCGAGCCCCCGATCGCTGCACCGCGGCACGCACCGGACGCAGGACCGCGTTGTGCTCCGCCGCACCGACGACGACTTCCTGACGTTCGGTCGCAAAATGCCCCGCGAGACCATGGATTGCCACGTTCAACGCCTGGGTGCAACCGCTATGGAACGTCACGCACGACGGATCCCCCGCTCCGATCAAACTCGCGAGACTCTGCCGGGTTTGCGATACGACACCGCCGGCGGCTTGCGCACTGCGGTAATTCCCTCGTGAGGCGCTCGCCCCGCACTCCGTCATGAATTGCGTCATGGCGTCGACCACGCCAGGAGCCTTCGGCCAACTCGTGGACGCATGATCGAGATACAAACGCTCCGGCACGTTCATCCTCGGCTCGACTTCAACGTACCACTCGACCTCACTCCGCTGCCTGACCGGACGGCGTCAACTTGGATCGCGTTCGATTTCATTGGGTTCTCCGTAGCACCGTTGTTTTGTGTTCGCTGCGACTTTTTCGATCCCCACCATCCGTGAGTGAGGATCCACCTGCGTGACCAGTCACTGCCGCCGAGCACGAGTGCTGCGACCATCAAACCGATCGCCATCGGGATCGGCATTAACACCATTCCGATCGCGCTGAGCACAAACAACCATAACGACGGGTGTTCCCAATTCACAGCCGGCAACCGTCCGGTTGCATTCATCGTGCGATGATCCCCCGTGTGCTGATCATCCGTGCGCGGATCTTCCGCCGAACGTGCCCGAGGTAACATCGCAACCTCCAACACCAATCCCGCCAACGCGATAAACTGCCCACCGCGGAGCACTTGTT
>JBICHZ010000237.1:0-11164 GCA_043101355.1 Rhodopirellula sp. JB044 | reverse complement strand
GCGGTTGCAGATCTTGAAGAAAACTAGGTTCCGTTCGGTTCCGATCCTGCCGCGACGGAGGTTCCTGAAAAATCGGCGGACACTCTCAAAGTCGAACGAAATTCCCGGGAACTCTTTGAGGAAGGGGTCGCAAAATCCGCTGAGTACATTGAGGATCGCATTTCAGCGCTTAACTGGGAAGAGATGCAGGATTTGGTTGCTGAGATTTTGCGTGCAATGGGTTACCGCACGCGGACGTCGCCACGCGGTGCCGATCGGGGTATTGATATCTTTGCGTCTCCAGACGGGCTGGGCTTGGAAGAGCCAAGGATCTTTGTCGAAGTCAAGCATCGACGTGGAACTCAAATGGGCTCACAAGATATCCGCTCGTTTTTGGGTGGGCGTCAGCAAGGTGATCGTTGTTTGTACGTGAGCACCGGCGGCTTCACGAAAGACGCGAAGTACGAGGCGGAAAGGTCGGCGATTCCAATCACGCTTATTACGCTTCCACAGCTGCGTGAATTGTTGGTTGAGCATTACGACAAGATGGGTCCGACAGGCACCGCACTTGTCCCGCTAGAACGAATCTACTGGCCTGCTTGAGGAACAGACGAATGAAGCTTCAATCGAACATCCCGTTAGCAAAGGTCTACAAGAGAGAAGTAGATTTCAGCTCTGATCTGGCTGGAAACCTCTCGGCCTTGGGAGTTGGATTATCTGAAGATGCCGAAGTGGAAGCTCTCGTCGCGACGCGTCGAGCTGACATTGTGGCAACCGAAGACGGCGGTGCATTGGTGGTTGAGAATGATTTCGGACGTGCGGATTGGCACCAGACACAGTTGCCGCCGGAATCGGATTTGGAGTAATGGTATATCGTGGATCACAAAGCCTGGCTGGGTCGAATCGCAAAACTGAACAAGGCAAGGAACAACGCGCCGCACAAGCCGTTGTTGTTGCTGACGGTGCTGGATGTGGCGGAAGCTGGTGAACTTGGTGGCCAACCGCTTTACCTGTCTCCAGAGATTGCCTTTCGTTTCGAGACGTTTTCGCAGATTGTTGCTTATCGACGGACGCAGCGAATCGATATTCGAATGCCATTCCATCATTTGAAGTCGGATGGATTTTGGAAGGCATTTGCTCAAGACGGTTCGCTCTCGAAGCATCGATCCGTGACCTCCTACGTCCTGCCAGAATCAAGTTTTGTGGCAGCGTGTTTGGACCCACAGTTTCGAGAGTCGGCAAGGCGGCTGATCATTGCAAAGCACTTTGAGCCGGCCGAACGGAATGCTCTGTATCACATGGTTGGCTTGCCCATTCCGGATGATGATCAGATCGCCCGGGACGCGAGCTTTCAAATGCCGGACGACGCGGAGCAGGCTGGCAGGAATGGGCGGTTTCGCATTGATGTCGCGGCGGCCTACGCATTCACTTGTGCTTTGACCGGCTATCGAATCACCACGCTGGACGGTGGATCGATTGTGGATGCCGCACACATCCATCAATTTGCCGACTCGCGAAACAATGACCCGCGGAATGGTCTTGCGCTGAGCAAGAATGCTCATTGGCTATTCGATCGCGGACTATGGTCAATCGACGATCACTATCGAGTGCTCGTCGCCGCCGGCGAGTTCGCAGAGTCATGTCCTGATCAAAGTCCTTTGGCCGGCTACACCGGCAAGAAACTTCGACTGCCAATCAACGAACAGTTGTGGCCCGACCAGCGTCACTGCCGCTGGCATCGCAAACATCGATTCAGGGGAGCGTGAGTCACAGCCGGCAACCGGCAGTTCGATTGCCGTTACACGTGATAGACGCTTCGCGAGCGTTACGCCGCAAACTGTTCGTCGTGGGTTAGCGGACTGGAACTGGTGTTTGCCTATCGTGACTTTTGTTTGACTTCCCACGAGTGACGTTTGTGCCGTTTTTGGCCGGAACGGCCTCTGATTTTGTAAGCTATCTTGGGGTCAGGGTTTAGGAAAGAGAGAGTCTTCGAAAGATCTCACGCTGGGGGTTACACTCGGGGAGGTCTCGGATCGTTCCGGGATTGGAGCTTTTGCTATCGGGCGACCAGGCAATGGCCGGCGGGTTTACTGGGCTCGAGCAGTATTGGAACAGGCCATCCGGTTTAGCGAATCAGACGCATGCGTTGTAGGTTTGGCGTGAACGGAACGGGTGATCGCCAGGGGTGCGGCCAGAAGATCGCTAAGGCTTTTCCGACGAGCAGGTCACGTGGCACGTAGGAGGCGTCGGAGAACAGGTACGCGTCGGGGTCCACGCTGCGGTTGCGTCCGAAACGCTCCTTCGTCCCGGCCCAGCACCGAGCATCGAGGCTCTCGGGGCTGTTGTCGCCCATTGGGAAAAATTGGTCTTCTCCGATCGGGAAGGAGACCACTCGCCGGGAAGCCCATCCGGGGAACTGGTCCCAGATGTCGGGTTCGCCCATCACGGCCTGGATCTCTTCGACTCGAACAACGGAACCGGCGAACTCGCTGAGGCCCGGCATGTCGTAGTCGAGCATCCGCGAATTGCCGTCTTTGGTCGCGATGTAATATTTGTCACGATCGATCTTCAATTGATGCAGCGTGGCGGTGCCGCCTTGCACGGCGATACCGACAGGGGATGCATCGAGCGGGTTGCCTTTGCCGTCGTACACCGGGCGTGTGTCTCGCGGGTTGGTAAAGTTCGCGGCGTTGAACGTGGTCGGTGTGTTGAACGCGATCACTTCATCGTCGACCCACAAGAGCAGTTCGTTGTCGCAGTTGCTGAACCGAATCTGATGCCGAGAACCTGCGGTGACTGGGGTGCTCGCAGTCGGGTTCGGGTTTGAAATCTTGCTGTCGACTGCGTCGAAGAGTTTCGGCTCGTCGTCTTCGATTGACAACGTGGCTTCGCCGGACGCGAGGTCGAAGGTGCAGCGATACTGGATTCCCGCTTCGACGATTTCCATCGTTAACGTCTTTGCACCGGCGGCCGTTTCGACATCGGCGGTTACCAGCAAGTCGCCCACCCAGTGGACTCCGTCGCCGGCGTAGCCTGTTCCCCCGTACTGCAGGTGATTGCGGAATTGGCCGAGGTCACCGCCGGATTGATACGTCGGCTTGAAGACCCCATCGCTACGCGTTTGTCCCATCATGCGTTGCAAACGTGAAACGCCTCGTGGCGATGGTTTCAAGTCGTACACGCGATCCGAATCGACGAACAGGTAAGCATCGTAGGCATAGAAGTCGGTAATCAGCCGGCCGCGATACGGATCGACGTTGGCTAAAGACAGCCCCGCCTCGGCTCGCTCCCATTCATCGCGGGTGGGCCAGCGGTGGTAGTACCTTAACCACTCGGCGTCTTCTGCCGCATCGACCGTGGCGGTCAATCCTGCGTCGGTACGCGTGACGTCCCAAGAGTCCTCCGGGGGCGTGGTGAGGCCGGGACGCCATGGCTGTAGGCGAGCCGGGTAGTCGGCCTCTATCAACGCGGCGGCTTGGTGGTTGCTGTCGTAAACCAGATGCTGCATCGCCAGCAGTTTCTCGGGCGGTTTGCGAAGGATGTTGCCGAGCGATTGACTCCCGCCGCTGAGCGTGATGTCTCCGCCGTTGTTCTCGCCTTCGCGGTTACCAGGTTCGTTGTCGTTTGTTGGAGAGTTGGGCAACGCGTAGACGTCCCCGTGCATGATGCTCAGCGTTTCATTCGGGAGGCCCACCAACCGTTTGATGTAGTTTTGTTTCGGATTGACCGGGACTTTGAAGACGATGACATCCCACCGATCCGGATCGCTGATCGCGTAGGCAAACTTACTCACCAAGATGCGATCGCCACTGAAGGTCGCGTCGTCGGGATTGTTTTTGAGGTCCAGCGAATTGACGTGTCGGCAGTTCGGGCAGATTCCTCCGACGACCACGTTTTCCGTCGAGGGCTCGCGGTACTCCAGGCTCGCCCCGATCGGGAATTGTTGGTTGCATTGGTCGCAGAAGATGTCTTTATGGGCACCCATCAGAGAGGGCGCCATCGATCCGGTCGGGATCACGAAGGCTTCCGCGATGAAAGCGCGAAACAACAGTGCCAGCACGAACGCGACAACAAATGCCTCGGCGGTTTCGCGTCCGCACTGAACCCGAAACACTGCCGCCCGTTGTTGCAGCAGCGGCATCTTATCCCAGGCTTCCTGGGGCGATGGTTCCGAGAGGTTGTCGGCGGCGGTCGTGTCGGTCGCGGTTGCGGCGGTTTCGGACATGCTGGTTCAACAGAAAGGACGGGAATGTCACTGACGGGGCGGTAGTGTAGCGTGAAACGGGCGTTGGGCAGTACCTCAGTCGGTTCCCGTGTGGGTTGCTCGGTTGGGAAAGATTACCAGCGAGAACGGGAACGCCGGGCGGCATTGGCGTGTGATGCTCTCACGAAATACCTATCGAGCACGTTAATCCGTCTGGGATCGAGCGGCCTATCCGTCACGGCGTCAGAGCGAGGGACGTACAGCGAACGGCCGCGGACTTCGATGCGGGCGTCACTGCAAACGCGGGGGGACGGGGAATTGCAGGGAGAATTTCGTCCCGCGGTTTAGTTCACTTTGCACGCTGATCCGGCCGCCGTGGGCTTCGATGATCTTGCGGGCGGTTGGCAGGCCCAATCCCGATCCGCCGTCTTTTGTGCTGTAAAACGGCTCGAACATGTGCAACACCGTGTTGTCGTCCAATCCGCCGCCGGTATCGATCAGGTCCAACCCGACGCCACCCCGGTTGCTGTACGTCCGTGCCCATAGTTGGCCGCCCTCGGGCATCGCCTCGAGAGCGTTCTTGACGAGGTTCATGAGCGCCGACTGCAGCGAATCGCTGTGCAAACGGATCGAGGGCAAATCGGGATCGAGGTAACGCTGCAAGTCGACTTTTTGCGAATCCGCTTGAGCTTGGTAGGCGTTGAGGACCTGGCGAACCTGGTCGTTCAAGCTGCCGGGAATCAGGTCGATGTGCCTGAGTCTTGCGTAGCGAAGGAAGTCCCTCAGCAACGATTCCATCCGTTCGCACTGGGCGCGGACCATGTCCACACGAGGCAGGCAACGCCGACTCGCGGGGGTGTCCATTTCGACCAGGTCCTCGCTGAGCAATTCGATATTCATGTGAATGATCGATAGCGGGTTTTTAATTTCGTGTGCCAGTGACCCGGCCAGCTCGGCGAGTTCTTCGTACTGGCCACGCACCTCTTCCATTGCCGCCTGATGTTGGGCCGCCTCTTTCGCTCGGTCGTCAACGCGAGAATTCGTGTCTTTGGAAGGGGGATTCATCAGTGCTGCAGGCGATTCGCGAGAAAGTTACCGTGCCAAAATGCGCGTTTGGTTCCGGGATTGTAGCGACTGGCAGATTCCATGCCGATCGGATCAAACTGGGGTGACTGGTCGAGCAGGGTTGGCGCGGAGCGACGTCTGATATCGCATTCCCGGCGAACGTGGTTGATGGCGATGTGGAAGAGTCGCGGCAAATTGGTGCCATCGCGAGGAGCCGCCTATTGTCGTCGGCGTCATCTGCCAGAGGCTTTCCGCGTTACGGGATCGAGACCTTGCCCCAGAACGGTCGTTTCCGGTCTGCCCGCTGGCGGGTGTCTTCCAGAAGGGTTTCGATTTCACCGGCGAACTGGAAGTTGCTGCGGCGGTTTCGGTAGCGGACCGTGATTTGGTCTCCAAAATCGAGCGGCATGTCCGGCGAGAGCCATACGGTGAACGCGGTGCTCGGGGCTTGTGAAATTCGGATTTCGTTGTTCGCGCCGACAGTCGCTGAGACGACGGCGGCTTTGATCCGTTCGGCTTGATTCCAAAGGATCGGATCCAACACGGTATCGGGAAGCGATTGCTCCCATTCCAACCACCAGAAAAAGCGGTCGCCTTCGCGCATCGACTTCACTTCGATCGATTCAGGAATTCGAGGCCGTTTATGTTCGGCGGTTTTCATCCATTCAAAGATGCGTTCGCTCTCTTCGTAAAAGAACTCTTTCCCGCGGCCCCGATACATGACGACCATCGCGTCATGTTGATACGACATGTAGTCATCGTAGACGGCACCGTTGCGTTTGAGGGGTCGGCCGTCTTTCTCTCCCATCACGATGTAGACCGGGACATAGACCGCGTTGGCGTCATAGTGGTGAAGCGTTTTGCGAGGCTCGGCACTGATCGCGATCATCCCCGACCAGATGTCGGGATGCGACAACGCGATGTCCCAGGCCGCCGCACCGCCTGCTCCGTGTCCGCCGATGAAAACCCGATCGGAGTCGATCGAGAATCTTCGCATCGCACTGCGTAGGCTTCTTAAGACGGCATCGTGCTCACGCATCGTGTACTCGTAGGCTTGTTGGCCGCCGCGTGTCCATCGAGGTGCGACAACGATGAAACCGTTTTGAACGGCTCGGCCGAGGCGAACTTGGCTCGCGGCGGCGGGAGAATCGGCGTCGTCGTTGGTTGCAGGGTCGGACGCATCGCCCGCAGTTAAGAATTGATTCGACGGCACGCCCGCCCACCAATTGAGCTGCGTTTCGGCCGGGGCACCCGCCGCATGCAATGCGACAATGCACGGATAGGCGCGGCGAGGGTCGTACTCCGGCGGCAGTTGCACGACGTAGGCGGGGTCTTGGATCGTCAGAGGCTCAGCGATTGTGGCGGCGTCGAACTCGGCCTGGTCGAGCCCGACGTGATACATGCCTTGCACCTGCGGGTCAGCAACGGCACCGACGGGCACGATGAAAGAGCGGTCGGATTGGTCGGTCTTTTCGATGCCGTGAATCACGGCAGCCTGCTCGCTCGCCAGCGGAGGCGGAATCAACGGCAGCAATTTTGCGATGTAGTCGGCACGGGTAGCCTCGAGACGTTTGAGACGCTCGAGAATCTCCGCTCTGGCCGCCCGATCGGGATGAGCGAGGTACTGCTGCACGAGATCACGAACTTCGATCAGCGAGACCGTCAGCATCAAGTTTTGCTCTCCCGAACCGCTTCCAAGGATCCAACCCGCGACCGCGAGTGCTACCCGCTGCCGCGCCGGCGTCGTCTCAATGTCTCCCAAGCGAATGAAGTCGCTTAAACGGTTGAGCGTATTGGCGGAGAGATGCTGATCGATTTCATCGACGATCGGAGCCAGTGCGGCTTGGTCGGCCTCCGGCAAACTGGAAACGAGTTTTCGCAGCTTGGCAACGGTTTCGTCTCGTTGTGTTCTGAGCTGCGCAATTTCCGCAAGCGCGTCTTGAACCCGCAAACGCGTGACGCGTCCGACGCGACCGAGCGGGAACTGCTTTAGGATCGCTTCGGCGAGTTGGGGTTGGCCGGATTCGCGGCGAAGTTCCGCTTGCTCGATCAACTGCATTGCCTGCCGTTCGACCAACGCCGTCAGTTGCGGTCGCAGTTCTTCCTGTTCAGGGAATTGCTTCAAGATGACCTGCAACTCTCGACGAGCGTCGCCGAAACGTTCCGCTTCCATGAAGAACCGAACGGCTTCGAGTCGCTCGTTGGGATCCTCTTGGTTCATGCGTCTGCGAAAGATCCGCTGCAGCGATGGTGTGTCGATCGATTCGGTGGCAACCCGCATGTCCAACCGGATCGACTTCTCGGCTTTCAATCCATCGAGTTTGGCGTAACGCGAGGTCAACTCGGTCAAACCTTGATGCAGGATGGTCGGCGCCCCATCGGTTCCTCGCACCGTCAATTGCCGGCGCCCGTATTCATTGAGCGGCGACACGCCGAGGATACGGCCGATCGACCCGACTTCGTCGCCCCCTTCGGCGACTGGTTGTGGGAATTCGATTCGCAGGCCGAGGTCGGGAATGTCGACCGGTTCGTTGTTCACCATGCCGCGTCGATGAATGTACGTGCGCCGCAGTCCGTCATCGACCATCCAAATCTTTGGTGTTTGGATTCCGCCGTCGGCACCGACCGAGAACGAATTTTCATCGAGAGTCGAACGCTCGATATAAACCCCGCGAATCGTTAGACCGTTTCGCAGCGTGATCAGTTGCTCGGCGCTGGTCGATCCCGCCCATCCTCCAACGAGAATCGCGAGAAAAGACAACCATGCGGTGTGTCGTGGCACTCTCGGCTCTGCATGAATACCGAATTTCGGCAACATGTTTTTTTTGTTCATGACACCGAACCTGCCAAGGTCGGTCGCGTCAGCGAAGTGTCCAGAGGCAAATCACCACTGAGTCCTGGTTCGTTGGCATCAAGGCTTTCGAATGAGGGAACCGAGTTGGGCAGATTGATCGCAGCAGGCGAAGGTCTGGAGGCTGCAAGATCGCACTGGAAAAGACACGCAACCCGACGGAGTGTCTTCCCGAGAGGTTCGATTCCTGATTTCAAATGAACGATTGTCGGCGTTGTTCCTTCCACCCACTCGGCAACCGGCAACGCCTGGATGTCGCCCACCGCGAATCGTGCCCGCGAGAACGATTGCAATGAGACGAACTGCCAATCGACGTTGGACGCCGACTCCGGTGTAAAGCCTGGTATCCCCGGCGAGGTCGCTTGATCGCGGTCATCGACTGGAGTCCCCAAAGCCAGATGACTGTGCGGCGGAGGTGTTGTCTCGGACGGTTGGTTCGCGGCAAACGCGGCCCTGGCAGACGGTGTCCCGGCAGACGTGTTTCCGGAAACCGATGCGTGATCCTTTTGTGCCGCCGAGCCCATCCAAAGCCCACCCATGACCAGCACCATTGCGACCGACGTGGCGGCCACTTTGGCGGCGGATCGGTGGGTGGCAGGTGATGTTTGAGAGGGCGCGGGATTCACTTCGCCGGCGAGCACGTGTTGCATCGTCAACTTCGCCCGACGCACCCACGTTTTGATGGTTCCGGTTGATCGTCCCATGACCGACGCCGCCTCCGGATAAGACAGCTCTTTGCGATGGATCAGTTCAAAAGCACGTCGCTGGTTGTCCGGTAAGCGACCGAGTGCGTCTTTGATCTGTTCATCGAGCGAGAGGATGCGTTCGACATCGGTGCGAGATTGGACCGCGGGTAACGCTTCGTCGAGTTGGTCATGCGTCCGGTCGCTCGACCGTCGCGAGAGGAACGTGCGGCAGCGGTTCGCGGCGATTGTGACTAGCCAGGGTTCGAGTGGGCGACGTGAGTCGACCCTCGGGATCGCCATGGCGGCACGTCGAAACGTTTCCTGGGTGACGTCTTCGGCGTCGTGGTGATGGCCGAGATAACGCAGGCAAACTCGATAAACCATTTGGCGATGTCGCCGAAAGATCTCCGTGAACGCGGCGTCGTCCTGATGTTGGCATCGGTCGACCAAGGCGGCGTTGGAAAGTACCGCGAATGATTGTGTGTGCGGGCTCATCAGAGTATGCCGTGAGGGATTCGAGTTGTTTCGAGTGCGAGCGGCGGGCAGCAATACTGCCGATTCATTGAGACATGGTGCCAGCGGTGCGAAGCCTTGCAAACTCTACGTTGTAAACGCCAGAGAGTTTTGCAATTCGTTCGATCATCCGCTCTATGCTTTGTCGATTGAATGCCGTTGAGGCTCACTATAGCCGCCGATCACTCCGTGATCGGTTCATAAGCTAAGCTCGGATCACAGAGTGATCGGCGACACTCATAAAACGGACAAGCCGTCTACCGGTTCAGCTCGTCAATTCGGGAGACAGATTCTAGTGTTCCCTCAATACGCAAAGGATAGACGATCCCGCCGAAGAAGTGGCAGTGCGAGCATCCAAAATGGATGTGCCAAACGCCGGGCGAATGCCTCTCAGCGTTTCGCCGGGGCGTGATTTTGAGTCGATGAGTTATTCACGTAGATGATGTTGTGCACCCCATCAAGGAGCATCGATCCACGGACTCGATCCTCGGCAACGATCCACGAAATCGCTGCGGCGGAGGGCGCCGTGCGACGACGCAGGCGGCTGGTTCGCGGCGAACGCGTCGCGAGCTTATCGACCGCTGAAGAAACGCTTCAAGGCGTCGTCGGCGGCGTCTCGCGAGCTTTCCTGCATGGCCTTTTTCATGCCGGCAGGGAGTTTGCCTGGTTTCTGCTTTTTAGGTGGAACGAACTTCTTGGACTTCTCGGCTTTTTCGTCAACGCCCGTGTCCTGGGTCGCGTTGATGTCCTCTTTGGCCTTGGTGTCGTTCGCTCCAGAGAGTGCCTCGCTGACGGACAGGTCGTCGCTGTCACTTCCACTGGCCGATTGCATTTCGTTGAGCGTCAATTGGCGAGTTTCCGGATCGTTCATTTTGCGAACCCGGTCGATTGCATCGGCTTCATCGAGCCACGAGCTGACATCGACCTCTTCGAACTTGCTGTCCGAGGAGCCTTCCTCGCGAGTTCGGCTGACGGCGTCGGCGACGCTCCGCACCTCTGGTTTCTTGGCCGCCTGCAGGCCGTGCTCGATCACTAACGCAAACGTCAACTTGCCGATGCGAAGGATATCGCCGTCTTTGAGAACCTTTGCTTTGTCCGGCGGCAGTCGTTTCTCGTTGACAAAGGTGCCGTTGCGGCTCTTCAGGTCCTGAATCAACACTCGTCCTTTCTGGACGGCGATGATGCAGTGCTTACGACTGACGGATTCACTCTTGGGACGAAGTTGGCAGGAGTCGCTTCGGCCGATCACGAATTTCTCCTGACCGATTTCGATTTCCTTGCCCTGAAGGCTGCCGGTTTGAACTCGTAGTCTGATTTTCATGTTTACCCTTCGCGAACGACGAAGATTCTCCCGGGGGTTTCCCCGGAATTGACACTGTGGCCCGGAACTAACGCTGTGGTCCGCAGAACGGCGAGTGAACGTTCTGACGGCCGGTAGATCCCACGCGATCCGCATTCAATGCCTCGCCGGAAGGTTTGCTGATTGGCAGCTCACCGTACCACAAGATCAACACAACATCTCAGTCGCTAGGACGACGCCCTTCTGCCACATCATAGTTGCCATACCGACGCATTTCCGCCTTCGATTCTCGATAGCGTAGATGATTCGTCCGTTGGTCGCCACTGCGGGAAAGATCGCACACGCAAAATACTACCTGAATACTCCAATGCCCCACCCGTTTTCACGGGTGACAATCACTGGGTCGCCTTCGCATGTCGTCTATTGACATTCGTCCCAGGTACCGTCTGTCGCAGTATTAGCAATTGGAAACACCCAGTGCAACGCAGCTAATCGACTGTGATTGGGCTGCACGCCTCAGGCCAGCACAAACGAACACGCTCTGCAGAGTGGACGCACCGCACGCC
>JBICHZ010000236.1:0-22243 GCA_043101355.1 Rhodopirellula sp. JB044 | reverse complement strand
ATAGCCCCGGGAAAAACACGAACGCACCAAGCAGCAACCAGCCACGAAGTGCAACAGGTCAAGGTGTCATACAGATAGATGGCACACGAATGACACCATCCACTTCCCATCAGGACAATTCGAAAAACCTACCGGCAGCGCGGTTTGTGCGTTATTGGTCGATGGTTGTACGTCGACGCTCGACGCTCGACGCTCGACGCTCGACGCTCGACGCTCGACGCTCGATGCTCGATGCTCGATGCTCGATGCTCGATGCTTGATGCTTGATGCTTGATGCTTGATGCTTGATGCTTGATGGTTGATGGTTGATGGTCGATGGTCGATGGTCGATGGATCATGCCGTCGCGGCTTGCACTTCAAAACCGGCCCAACGGGCCATCAGTTTGCCTAGCCCAGGGCAACGCCCTGGAACACCCCGGCGCGGCCGACGCGACCGGGCACAAGCACGTTAGTCCCGAAGGGACGACATGTTGCAGCCACGGGTGCAAACCCGTGGATTGGGTGACCAACAGAACGCAAAGCCCCGAAGGGGCGACATGAGTCGGCATGTATTGACGTCCCTGCCGTCCCTTCGGGACTGATTTTCCTAAACGGATTCTGTTTCCATGCGCTGACGCCCATGGCTACAACCTGTCGCCACTTCGTGGCTAGAAACCGTGGTGCGACCGATCTTTACTGCCCACTCCCGACCGTCCCCCCAGCCCCAACTTTGTCCTGTTGGCCGTCGGCAAACGGCGGGCGATGGCCGCTACAGCGTTGCAATCGGCGGTAGCGACGGAGGGGCCAGCGATCATTACAACGACGGATAGCACCGAAGACTCACCGGGTCACTACGATGGTGGCCATTGCCATTCTCCTTCGAAGCAATTTGATTCCCCCTAAAGCACCTGTAAAACTTCTTCTTTGGGAAGTGGTGATTTGGGTAACTTCGAGTTCACGTCGTCGGGATGGTGATAGCCTACGGCCAAAGCGACTTCGCATTCGTATCCGGCAAGTTCTTCCTCGAACACTTTGCCGATCAATTCCGCGTCGACACCTTCCATTGGAACGCCGTCGATGGAATTACAGACGGATATTGCGAGCAACCGTGTAGACTTGCGACGCCGCTGGGAGGAAAACGAACAACCTTTGGCTCTTCGGGTGGTCCGCAAACGGCGTCGCGGACCTACGAATAGTTGCATAAATGCAATCGACGTCCCCCGCGAAAGCTGCGTGTTCTCATCACACTGTGCTACTTTGGCGGACCGAAAGACGACATTGGAAATTCGCTAGTAATCCAAGGTGTCAAAAATGATTGATCCAATTCTCGACCGGTGGGAATATACGGCGCGTGATCGTTCGCGGGCGATCGTTCTTCCTGATGGTTGTCGCGACTTGATCGTCCGTTGGTCGCGAGACGAACAGCCGCATTGGTTTCTTACGTCGCTGGATGCTTCCTCCCGCACGGTGGAATCTGAAGTCGGTGTGTCCATGCGCGGTTATCGTCTTCGGCCCGGCGTCGAGGTCGACGAACGCCGTTTGCTGGGGACCGCCGAGTCACGCGATCCTTATGCCGAAGCTGTGGTCGACGCAATTGAGTCCTGCACGAAGCTCGATCGAAATGTTGCAGAAACACTCGCGGCACTCGCCTCGTCAAATTCGGTTGAACAGGCCACCCAAAGTCTTGGCGTCGGCAAAAGAACGCTTCAGCGGCTCGTCGCGAACTGCACCGGACAGACGCCGTTGTTCTGGTTGCAACTGGCACGCGTCCGACATGCGGCTCAAAGACTGAACGACGGAAATTCCCTTGTTTCGATCGCGAACGAAACCGGATACTCCGATCAGCCGCACATGACCCGGCAGTTCAAACGCTGGTTTGGCGTGACGCCGCGTCAGTTTGCCGCCGATGCCCGGTTGACTGGACTCATTGCCGAACCGGGTTACGTCTGAGGTGAAATTGGCGTGCAGATTTCGACAAGGAATCCATTGATGTCCTGCACGTAGCAAATCGTTTGCCCCCACGGCATGACTTCGACGTCCTGAACCAGGATTGCGCCGGCACCGATGGCTTTTTGCAAGGCAACTGGGACGTCGTCGGTTTCAAAGGCGATTTCAAAGATCGGCGCCGACGCTTCGACCACGCCCGGATTCTTTCCCAGATCTGTCATTAGCTTCTTTGACGAGAAAGAAAGAACGGTTTCGCCAGTCGCAAGTTCTCCATACTCACCGGATTCGTGTAGCATTTTTTGCTCGGCCCCAAAAGCTCGGCAGTAAAAATCCAGCGTGTCGGCGACGTTGTCAACGTAGAGGATTGTGTATCGAAATTTCAAAACGGGCTCCTGATTCAAGGCAAAGGAAAGTCGCCATTCTTGTGTCGAGGTGGTCCCACGTCTTGAACATACGCGACACGAAGGAGCGCGAAAGCAGCGAGGATTCCAACAATCCATGCGGCGATCGCTCGCACGGAAGGCATGTTCATTCCAATGACTGCCGCGAAGAAATAAGCAACACCGATTGGCCCAAGCACACTGGCGGGACCCCAAAAAGGTGTCGGACACCTTTTAGCAGACCTCGCGCGTCTTTCGGCCCCTCCATGCCAAGTTCACCGCCTCGCGGATGCGTTTTGCGGGATCAGGCTTCTGCGGCAGCCTTCTGCAACGCGGCACTGTTCGCTCCGGTGATCGCATCGAGATTGGATTCAATCCATTCGGTCGGCCAGTCCCACCAACGAATCTGCAGCAGCGACGCGATGACCTCGGCGTCAAATCGCTGATGTGCCGGTTTGGCTGGGTTGCCGGTAACGATCGAGTACGGCGCGACGTCTTTGGTGACAACCGAACGCGCGCCCACGATGGCTCCGTCGCCGATCGTCACCCCCGGCATGACCACCGCCTCCATCCCGATCCACACATCGTTTCCGATGACCGTGTCCCCTTTCGGTGCCGAAACTTGGAACATCGCTTGGATCTCCTCGAGCGTCGTCTGTTCGCTCATCCGAAAGTTGTTAAACGGGTACGTCGAGAAACCGCTCATGTCGTGATTGGCTGAGCTCGTAATAATTCGCACGCCGTGAGCAATCTGGCAAAACTTTCCGATCACCAACCGCTCGGGGCTGAGCGGGAACAAGAACGGAGCCAGATAAGACGCGTAGTCCAGCAACTCTTCGAGGTGGCAAAAGTAAGTAAAGGCGCCGATCTCTATCCGCGGGTGGTCGATCACCTGGTTGAGATGCACGACCGTTTTGATCACCGTTCCATCAGGCATCACCATCGGAAATTTCTTGTTCGCGTCGAGCACGTTTCCTCCACTCGCTTTGACTGTCGCTGCGGTTCCAGTTTTCGAAAGTCTAACAGAACACAACCATCGACTGCCTCGGCACTTCACGTCCGCTTGAACTGCGACGGATCGGCTTTCGATCAGCGAACGGCGTTCGGCGGATGAGTTCCAAAGTGGACAGCGCAAAGAAATCGGTGCGACCGGATTTCCGATCGCACCGTTTCGAAATGACATTCTCGAGGCTCGCTCTGATCAGCCGTCAGCGTCGATCCGATGGCTCGAGCATTGGCGAGTCCGACGCGTTCTAGCGAACGGTCGTGTCGTCGCTCTGAGGAGCGGACGCGGTTTCGGGTTGGGTCGACGCGGCCGGTGCCGACGCAGTTTCCTGCGGCTGGGCAGTCGTGGTTTGTGCCGTGCTCAGTTGAGCTTGTGCGGCCGCGAATGCATCGAGTTGCGATTCCATCACGTCGGCTTGAGCCATCAATTCAACGTCAGCCGACGCGAGAGCTTGGTCACGGATTTGCGAGATCTCCGCACGACGTTGGCGGGCAGCGACTTGGATCAACGCACCGAGGTCGACGTTGTTTTGAATCACGCCGGCGATCGCAAGCGCGTTGTTGGCCTGAGCGTCGGCTGTCGCGGTCGACTCCGCTTGGGCAGTTGCGGCGCCGTTTGCGGCGAAGTTCGAGGCTGCCGCGGCTGCACCGATTGCCTCAGCGAACGCGCCGCTAGCATTGGCTTTTGCTTCACCTGCCCACTGGGTCGCGACATCGGTCGCAATCCCCGTCGCCGTGTCCGCAGCATCGGCGGCGCGAGCACGTGCGTTGGATCGCACGACGCCGGCTACCCGCAACGGGTTGAACTGACCAAAGATGCTGTCGTAGGCAGCAACGTCCGCTGAGGTGATTTCCATCGGAGCGACCGATGCGTTGGCATTGGCACGGAGCGATGCGTTGGTCGACGAGTTCACTCGAGCGGTTCGGCTTGACTGTGCGGCAATGTCGGCGTTGGCGTCAACATTCACGTCGGCATTGACGCCAACGCGAACACCACTTGCGGTTGCGGTGGCACCGTTGATTGCCGATGCGGCCGCGCTGTTGGCTTGGGCTCGTGCACGCAACGCCAAGCGGGCTGCTTGATCGACCGAGGATTGAATTTGATTGTTAACGCGAGCCTGAATGCCGTTGGCAATTTGTGCCTGCACTCGTTGCTGCAGTTGCCCTTGCACCTGAGCCTGCACTTGACTCTGAATTTGTGCCTGGACCCTTTGTTGGACTTGTGCCTGCACTTGCTGTTGGACCTGTTGCTGAACCTGGCTTTGAGAACCAGGCAGCAGCCCGCCGATTTGCGCAGAGGCGGGGACAGCGACCGTGATACCCGCTAGGAGGGCACCCACCATGCTACGCAATTGTTGACGACTACTCATACTCGTTTTCGCTCCATGCACGAGACTAGTAAAATTCATTCCGTTGGAAATCAGCGAACGGCTGCTCATCACACGGTCAAAATTGAGGGCAATCTGGACTGGCAATTTACTGCCTTGCCGTGTTACGAATCACTCCTGACACTGGCAAATTGTTCACTTTGCGAAACTTTAGCGGACTGAGCCCGGCGAACGCCAGTCGAATTTGACCCTGGATTGACAAAAGTAATGCAGCAACTCGCGACCAACGACATCGCCAATCTTCCGCTGAGCCGAACGATACGGATCCGCCGCGACTCCACTTTCGGCGCATTTCTGCGTTGTTTGATTGCCGCCGTGGCGATCATCACCCTAGCCATCGGCAGCGATCTGCTCGGTCAAAACACGACCATTAGCGTCCCCGCCTCAACCGCGAACACAGCCACAGCCCCCACTGCGGCTCAACTGAAAATGCTTGCGATGATGCAGCAGCGAGTCGATTCGTCGCCGCACCACAGCGACTCGTGGCGGATGCTCGGCAAACTGCAGTTCGCGATCGGACAACAGGACGACGCGATCGCATCGGCCCGTCGCTCCGTCCAAGAAGACCCACACAACGCCGCGTCGCATTTTGACCTCGGTCAGTTCCTGAACCAAACCGGTCATCCCGGACAAGCACGCGTGCACTTCGACCGAGTTTTCGCGATCGCGCCGCAAAGCTCCTACGCGGAACAACTCCGCGACCAAGGAATCGCCGAACCGCCACCGAGCACCGCAACCCTGCAGTTGCCAACCGGCCACATTCCGCCCGCCGGTTTACCCTCGCTCCGTAATCCCGCTCCGTCGGAATCTCCCGCTTTTCCGTCCGGACAAACTCCCGTCCAACCAGCGAGCTATGAGATTCAATCCTTCGACGGTTCCGACGACGCACAATTGCGGATGGAACAACTCGAAGCCGGAGTGAAGGCTCCGGCAAATCGATTGCGAGTCTTTCTGAAGACCGGTGTGCTTTACAACTCCAACGTCACGCTAACACCAATCAGTCGTGAATTGGCTCAAAGTGACAGCGGTGGTTTTCAGGGTTTCCTCAACCCAGACATTGACTGGAAGTGGCTACGCACCGACGACATGCGCGCAGGTCCGCTGTTCCGCGGATACTTCACCGCAAATGAAGAACACGTGTCCGAGTTCAACCTGGCTAGTTTTCAACCGGGTGCCTTTTTCGAAAAGGAATTTGAACTCGGCCAGAGTCAAGCGATCGCACGAATCGACTACGTATTCTCGTCGGATTTCTTCGACGGTGACGCGGTCGGCAACCGTCACTCGGCAACCACGTCGCTAACGCTGATTCGCCCCAGCCTCAACGCCTACTATGTTTACCTGACCTTGGCACAATCCGCGTTCGAAGATGACGGCGCGACTCCTTCGCAAACATCACTCGACGGAACCACAATCACAACAGGCATCACAGGCTTCTTTCAGACCGGTTGGGAACGCTTACCGATGCATGCCCTCGGAGTCGACTTCGAATCCGCGGACACCGAAGGGGACGACTACCGTTACCAATCGGTGAACCTACACGGTTCGGCCGGTTGGAAGTTTGCACCCAAATGGGAGTTCACGCCGACATGGGGAGTCGGCTATCGCGACTACGGCGACTTCACCGGACCCGTCGCACGAAACGAACTCTTCTGGCGGGTACACGGACGCCTGCAGTACCAATGGAATGATTGGTTCTCCATTGCTGCGGTTTGCGGCCACGATCGCTTCGCCTCTGACAACGAAGACTTCGACACAGAGCGAACCGAAGGCGGCATGGAATTCACGTTCACGCGCTGACACCTTTGCGATCATGAAACCTCTTGCGACGAAGCGTCCCAAGACGAGCCAACCAAGACGAGCCAATTCACACTGGTGCTCTCTCGACAACGCGGCACGCGGGATTGCATTCCGACCGCTTCATGGCACGCGTTCCCGCAGTATCGCCCCCCTTCCATCCCCCAAGCCAACCCACGTCATCACAGCAGCCGTGCGGATTGGCACACGCGGACATACCAACCAGCCTCCTGTCAAGCTTCAAAATTTCGAAACTTTCAATTTGTTCATTGAATTTCCTTGACAAACGTCAACTTCAAGTTGATAACACCCCTCGTGGGTGAGTTGAGGGGAAGGAATACCTTGCGTCGCGAACATGGACGTTCGGCAAGATGCCGACACTCCCCCTTCTCTCAGACACGGAGTCTGAAAGAGTGCGCAACAACAAAAGGGAAAGGGGCCTCCCATGCTCGTTTTGACGAGAAAAGTAAAGCAGCAGTTTTCGTTTGTGAACTTGGGCATCACGATCGAAGTTTTGAAAGTCCGCGGCAACAAGGTTCAAATCGGTGTTGCGGCACCCGACGACGTACGCGTTCTCCGCAGCGAACTGCTCGAGGAGCACACCGCGGACGAGTTGCGCAACGCCCCAAGAGAACGCAGACATGAGTTGCGGAACAAACTCAATACGGTTTCGTTGGCCCTGTCAGTGTTACAATGCCACCTGGCCGCCGGTGACACACAAAAGGCCGAACAATCTCTTCAAACCGCACTGCAACAGCTTACGCAGCTCGACGCACTCGCCGGTGATTCCTCCGGGGAAGGTCGCGGCAATCATGCCGGCAACTCCGCCGCCACGGGCAAGCCTCAGCGGACAGCATTGGTCGTTGAAGACAATGCACAAGAACGCGAGCTGCTTGCCGAGTATCTTCGCGTTAACGGCTACCAAGTGAGCTGTGCCGAAGACGGCGAGCAAGCCCTTCAATACCTCGCCGAACATCACGTCCCAGATGTCGTGCTTCTTGACATGAACATGCCTAAGATGAACGGACGCAACACCGCGAAAGCGATACGCTGCGACCCGCGATATCAACATCTCAAGTTGTTCGTTGTCAGTGGCTGCGACCCCGAATCGCACGCGGACGATGCGGAACAACCATACGATCAATGGTTCGCTAAACCACTTCGCCCACAGGAGTTCGTACACGAGCTCGAAACCCAACTGGGCGCGGCATGCTAAGCATGCTGCGTTCCTACTCGCAATGTTCCTACTCGCAATGTGATTGAGTCACGAGGATGAGTAGAAAGCAGTCGTGTGCAACCCCCTGAGACTAGCAATGATTTTCGAGGCGTGCTGAACATCTTCGCTGCATGTCGAATTGATCAGCCGCACCGCGCTAGCGACGGTTAACCAGGCGTCGACCGGGGCCAACGCCCAAACCGCAAATTGTTGTCATTCGGTATACAACGAAATCAACATACCGTTGGCGAAGTTCCCCAATCAAAACAACAAAGCATGAGGCCGCACTCGATCGCTGGTTCACTCTGCACTAACACGATCGATAGGCCTTGTATTGCTCGCCTCATCTATAGGTGCCGTCGGTACGAGCGGTGATTTTCTTCTCATTCGGTCCTCTGTCAAATCGCATAACACCTGCGAAGGCAAACAAGACGTTGGCCATGCCGCTGAGATTCGAGCGACCTCATACCGATCAATCCGGTACTCATAGGTACCCTTGTTTCGTTTAGCAGAGCAGTAGCATATGCTCGGCATACTGATAACCGCGATTGCACAACATGCGACATCGATGTCTTCCGATTTGCACAAACTCCGAACGCGTCAATAGGCAGTACGAACACGAAAACGGTTATGTTTTAAACAAGCGACCCCGCGACGTGTCGACCACCAAGCTAATCCTAACGTTGCGAGAAAAGAGCGAGAGGCGATACCCATTCAGAATTTTCAATAGGCGGCGAGCATTCTGTAGACTACTCATGAACTCACCTTCAATGAAACGACCTTATGAATACGACTGCGTCTGGGGCAAGACAACCATTCAAAGTGGTTGGTATTGGCGCATCTGCTGGCGGTTTGCAATCGCTTGAATCACTCTTTGATGACCTCGAACCCGACACCGGGCTCGCCGTTGTTGTCATCCAACACCTGTCACCTGACTTCGATAGCATGATGGATCAACTGCTGTCGCGTCACTGTGCGATGCCGGTTCGACTGATCGAAGACGCGATGGCGATCGAACCCAACTGTGTTTACCTCCTGCCGCCGGGGCAGCACGTCATCGTCTCCCATGGACGTTTGCTGTTGGCCGAAAGAGCCCGGGGCAATCGACTGGCATTTCAAATTGATGAGTTCTTTCGAACGCTCGCGCAAGAGTATGGCTCTGACAGTATCGGCGTGATTCTCTCAGGCACCGGATCGGACGGCAGTCGTGGCATCTGCGATATCGCTGCCGCCGGGGGCCGTGTGATCGTCGAGTCCCTTGAGTCGGCGACGTTCGACGGCATGCCACGCAGCGCCTATGAAACCGGCATGGCCGAAATGTCGCTAACGCCTTCGGAGATTGCAAAAGCTCTTAAACGGATCGCCCAAGACGACCTGCATCCATCCGGTGTTCCAACGGAGAAGAACGGTTTCCGACAGGACGAAAATCTGACGAACAGAGCGATCGAGATTGCAGACGGTTACGCTGAATCCCCGGTACGGCTCGTTCTCGGATTGCTGCACCGCGTCTTCAACATCGATTTTTCACAGTACAAGACGGAGTTTTTCGATCGGCGTGTGCAGCGCCGGATTCGGCTCTCTCAGTCAAGCGGTGTTGGTGATTACCTCGACGTACTTCACTCCGATACCGATGAACTCAATCGACTTTACGAGGACCTTTTCGTCGGCGAACAGGATTTCTTTCGCGATCAGCAAGGTCACGAGCGGCTCGAACTCGATGTCATCCCACAACTCATTGAAAGACTCAGTCCCGAGGAGGACCTGCGATGTTGGGTCGCAGGAACCGCGACGGGCGAGGAGGCGTACACTCTCGCGATCGAGCTTTCCGAAGAATTCGAGCGTAGAAATCTTGAAAAACGGATTCGCATTTTCGCCTCCGACATTCACGAGGCGTCATTGCTGAAAGCGGGACGTGGCGTTTTCACCCGCGATCGACTCGCATCGGTCACTCCCGAACGCCGCGCTAAGTTCTTCATCGAACGTCAGGACGGTTTCCACGTCACACCGGAGATTCGCAAACTCGTTGTTTTCACGCCCCACAACGTCATTCGCGACGCTCCTTTCACGCGGCTCGACCTCATCTGTTGTCGTAACTTGTTGACCTACCTCGCACCGGCAACGCAGCAGCGGGTACTGTCATTGTTTCACTTCGGGCTCCGCTCCGGCGGCGTGCTATGCCTCGGCAGCAGTGAATCGCTCGGCGATATGCGTGACGATTTTCAACCGCTCGACGAGTCCCTGCGAATCTATCGAAAGCACCGGGATCTCCGGCTCGCCAATCCTGGATTAACGCCTCCGCGGCGACAATGGCCGACCACTCAGTGGAAATCACAACCGGCGAACGGTCCCGATGCGGCGCTTGAACGCATCACGACCCGCCAACTGCTGAAGACCTATGACAAATTGCTCGAACGCTTCTTGTCGCCCGCCATTCTTGTCAACGATCGGATGGAAATTGTTCACGTCTTTGGCGGTGCAGGGACGTTCATGAATTTTGGCGACGGCCGCCCCCAAAACAACATCCTCAACGTTATCCTGCCCGAGCTTCGTTCGGCTCTATCGGTCGCCCTCGTTCAACTGCGTCGCGATAAGAAATCCGTTTCCATCGAGAGTGTCCCATGTACCGTCGAGAACCGAGCATCGCTTGTCACGATCACGGTCGATCCATTCGAAGCCTGCAGCGACGATTGCGACGACAAACGCGGGATCGGCACAGCACTGATTCAACTCAACAGGCAAGCCAACGAAGAACCTGATCGCGAAATTCATGTGCTGTCCGCCGAACAAGCATTATCCGTTGAATACCTCGAGCGCGAACTCGAGTTCACACAAAATCACTTGCAGTCAACGGTCGAAGAACACCAATCCACCAACGAAGAACTTCAGTCGACCAACGAACAGTTGACCGCGTCCAATGAGGAACTGCAGAGCACCAATGAAGAACTCCACAGCGTCAACGAGGAGTTGTACACGGTCAACGCGGAACACCAACGCAAGATCGACGAACTGACCGAGCTCAACGATGACATTGACAATCTTCTGACAACGACGAACGTCCACACACTGTTTCTCGATTCCAAACTTCGCCTGCGACGTTTCACCCCTCGCATCGCCGAACTGTTCAACCTGATCCCTCAGGACATCGGTCGACCGCTCGGCGCCTTCACGCATCGTTTGCAAGACCCGCTCCTTATCGAGAGCATCCAAGACGTCATTCATACCGAACAGTTTGTTCAGAGGGAAATCAAAGATGAGAGCGGACAGTGGTATCTGTTGCGCATCTTTCCGTATCTCTCCCGCGGAACGGTGGAAGGCGCGGTAGTGACACTGGTAGACGTCACGATGCTGCAGGCCGCGACGGAGGCATTGCAAACGAGCGAAGAACGATTCGACCTGGCCGTCCGCGGTAGCAACGCGGGCATTTGGGATTGGCAAGACGTGACCAGAGAGCCGATTTGGTGTTCGCGTCGGATGTACGCATTGTTAGGGAGATCACCGTCGGAAGAGATGACGATGTCCTTGTTAGAATCCCTGATCCATCCCAAAGACCATCAGCGGGTCATCAATGCGCTCAACAGCCATCTCGAGAACGGGACCCCGTTTGACATCGAATACCGGATGGAATATGGCACGACCGACGAATACCGTTGGTTTCACATGCGTGGTGCCGCGGAACGGAAAAGCGGACGCACCGAAACACGCATGGCAGGTTCGTTCGAAGACGTGACCCAGCGACGCGAAGCACAACAAGAAGTCAAACAAGGTGTCGCTCGGCGGGATCAGTTTCTCGCGATGTTGTCGCATGAACTACGCAATCCTCTCGGCGCGGTCACCAACGCGATCGCTATTCTGTCGACCGAAGAATCCGACCCGCAATCCGCCGAACTTGCTCTGGGAGTCGTCAAACGACAACTCCGCCAGATGTCTCGCTTGCTCGACGATCTACTCGACGTGTCACGGATCACGCACGGCAAAATCGAATTGCGGCGACAACGATGTGACCTGACGGGAATCGTTGAGCAGGCGGTAGGAACGATCCAAAGCCGCGCCGCGGACTCGGGAAAGACATTGTCAATCAACGCTCCAGCGAACCCCGTGTTCGTCGACGGCGATCCGGCACGTCTCGAACAAGTCACCGTCAACCTTCTCACCAACGCGGTGAAGTACACTCCCGAAGGCGGTAAGGTTCACCTCAGCCTTCTCGTTCAGGATGACTCGGCGATTGTCGAGGTCACCGATACCGGCGTCGGGATCCCAAACGACAAACTCGCAGAAATCTTCGCGTTGTTTTATCAATCCGACGAAACGCTCGACCGCTCCAACGGTGGAATGGGTGTCGGATTGACATTGGTCAAGGCCGTTGTCGAATTACACGGCGGCACGGTCGACGCGTTCAGCAACGGCGTGAACCAGGGCAGCACGTTCAAGGTGACCCTACCGCTCTCTCCGACTCAATCCTGCGAACACGACGAGTCACCTCAACTCACCGCATCGGCGATGAAATCGGTTGTCCTCGTCGAAGACATCGAGGACGCTCGCATCATGCTGGCGAGCCTGTTGGAAATGCGCGGACTGGAAGTTCACCAAGCAGGCGACGGAAGATCAGGATGGGAAACGATCAAAGGCGTTCACCCGGACGCTGCCATCATCGATATCGGATTGCCAATCATGGATGGACATGAACTCGCCAGAATGATTCGCAACGACGAAACACTCCGGTCCACTCGCCTGGTTGCTCTGACGGGATATGGCCAGGACAAAGATCGCGATGCCGTACGCGAATCAGGTTTCGACATACACCTCGTGAAACCGCTCAACCCTGACAAATTGGACCAAATTTTGAGCGAACTATCCACGCTCCCTACGTTCGCGGCGTCGGCTTGTCTCGATAGCTGACCGTCCGATCAAAAGCGAAAGCATCGCCGATTGCGGCCAACGCTACCGAACAGAAGTGTCCCCTATTGATTCTGAATTTCACTCGACTGACGTAAACATCTTCGACTTACAAAGCTACTGCTTCCATGAGCGACACCCCTTCCCAACCTTCACTCGTCATCGGAATTGGCGCGTCCGCGGGCGGACTCGCACCGATCGAGAACTTTTTTGATCACATGCCTCCCGATACGGGAATGTCCTTTGTGGTCATCCAGCACCTCTCCCCGGACTTCAAGAGTTTGATGGATGAGTTGCTCGCCCGACATACGAAGATGACGATTCACAAAGTCACCGACGGAATGCAGGTCGAACCGAACACCATCTATTTGATCCCGCCCGAAAAAAACATGGCCCTTTCGGCCGGGAAATTGTTGCTGACGCAGCAGGATCATGCACGTGGATTGAACCTGCCGATCGATATCTTCTTCCGCTCTCTCGCTCAGGACGCGGGGCCTCGCGCCGCGGCGATTGTACTCTCCGGTACCGGCAGCGATGGGTCGCGAGGTATCAAGGACGTCCGTGAACTCGGTGGAGTGGTGATTGTGCAAACCGAAGCGTCCGCCGGATTCGACGGAATGCCGCGTGCCGCGATTCAATCCAACGCGGTTGACGTTGTCTGCACGCCGGAAGAAATGCCGAGCCGACTGATCGAGTACGCGAAGGGCCGTGACCGCAATGTACTGCAGAAGACGGAAGAGCCGACGGAGCCCTCAGGCGACTCGGCGTTGTTCAGTATTCTCCGCATGTTCCGCCTGCGTCACGGACTGGATTTCGCCCTATACAAACCCGCGACCATCACCCGCCGTCTCGAACGACGGATGCAAATGGGCGGCTACCGAGACCCAAACGAATACGCAGCGATACTCGAGAACGATGAGGACGAAGTCGAAGCCCTCTATCGAGACCTCTTAGTTGAGGTGACCCAATTCTTTCGAGACGAAGCCGCGTTCGCGCGACTTCGCAAAGACATCATCCCCGGCATCGTGCAGAAGGCGGTCGTCGGCGAGGAACTGCGTATTTGGGTTCCCGGATGTGCGACGGGCGAAGAAGCCTACTCGATTGCGATGTTGTTTCATGAGGCGATGGAAAAAGAAGGGCGAACATGCGACTACAAAGTGTTCGCAACCGACGTCCACCGAACCTCGTTGGAAACCGCGAGCACGGGAGTTTACCCAATCACGGCGCTCGAAAGCGTCCCCGCTGACTTTCAAATCAAGTATTTCACTCAGTCCGGCGGTCTCTGTCATATCAAACGGGACGTGCGGCAGCGTGTCATCTTTGCCGCCAACGATCTTACCAACGATCCACCGTTCACTCGGCTCGACTTCATCAGTTGCCGCAACGTATTGATCTACCTCGAACCAAAGATCCAGAAACGCATTCTGTCTTTGTTCCACTTTGGACTACGCACCGGCGGCATCTTATTTCTCGGGCCGAGCGAAACGGTTGGCGATCTCGCAACGGAATTTGAAACACTCGACCGACACTGGCGGCTTTATTCCAAACGACGCGACGTACGGTTGCCCGATGCGGCGCGACTGCCGATGACACCGATCCTCAGCACGGTGATTCGCGAGAAACAACACGGCTTCGTCGCCGTCGCACCGCAAGGCGATCGGCAGGCGTGGCTATCCACCGCGATGGAAGATCTGCTCGCCAAGCATGTCCCGCCGAGCCTGATGGTCAACGAGTTCAATGAAGTCATTCATACATTCGGAGACGCCAGAAAACTACTCGTTCAACCGGAAGGACGTCCAAGCCTCGATGTATTGAAAATGCTGTGTCTGGAGTTGCGCACCGCGACGAGTGCCGCACTGCACCGAGCAAAACAAAAAGGTGTCCCATCAATCTTTGACGGTGTCCGCGTCACCGGTGAAGACGACACACCCGATCGCGTCTATCGAATCACGGTCGAACCCTACAAAAAGTCTAGCCAGAGCCTGTACCTGATCTGCATCGAAGAAATGCAGGAGGAGTCCGAACCAGAAGCAGTCGAACGATTTCGGTCGGACGACCTTTCGAGCGAACGGATCAGCAACCTCGAGCTGGAATTGTCTTACACTCGAGAAACATTGCAGGCCACGGTCGAGGAATTGGAATCGAGCAACGAAGAACTGCAGGCTACCAACCAAGAATTGATCGCATCAAACGAAGAATTGCAGAGCACCAACGAGGAACTGCACAGCGTCAACGAAGAGTTGTATACGGTCAATTCAGAACACAAGCAGAAAATCGAAGAGCTGACACAGTTGACCAGCGACATGGACAACCTGCTCAAGAGCACCGATATCGGAACCATCTTTCTCGATAACGAATTGTGCATCCGCATGTTCACTCCCGCCATCTCTGCCGCATTTAATGTGATGGAACAGGATGTCGGTCGCCCGATCAATCACATCGCGTACAAACTCGACAGTCCCAACTTGCTGTCCGACGCCGCGGCGGTACTTGCCTCGGCAGAGTCACGCGAAATCGAGGTGCAAAACTCCGACGGCCGGGTCTACCTGCAACGGATGCAACCCTATCGAACGGAAGAGGGCGTTGTTCGCGGAATCGTTCTCACAACCACCGACATCACCGCGCTCAAACAGGCCGAGCAAGCCCAACGGACATTGATGACGCTCGCACAGGTGAGCGATGAATTGCCGGATTTCGCGTACGCGGTGTCCCACGATCTACAGGCGCCACTTCGACACATCAGCCAATACGCCGAGATCCTCGAAGCCGCCACGAAAGACGAAAACGCACAAACAATACTGAAGTCCAGTAAAGTGATTCGCGACAGTGCGTCCAATCTCAGCATGATGATTGACGCGTTGCTCATGTATTCACGAATTAACACGCTCGGCAGACCTCTCGACCGTGTCCCACTGAGCGACGCGGTCGGTGACGCGGTTTCCAATTTGTCCTCGAGTCTGGAATTCCATGGAGCCAATGTCACGATCGAAGACCTCGGCATCGTCTCAGGAGACCGAGAACAATTGCAACTGCTGTTCTTCCACTTGCTCGACAACGCCATCAAATACCAATCCGACGCGCCGCCACGAATCGTGATTTCATCCACGGTGGAAGACGGCTACATCCGCGTCTGCGTTTCCGACAACGGGATCGGCGTCGATGACCGCCACACCGGACGTGTCTTCACGATCTTTAAACGACTCGGATTCAAACAGGACATTCCGGGGATCGGTGTCGGATTGGCGATCTGCAAACGAATCGTGATTCGGCACGGAGGTCGCATCTGGCTCGAACGCAACGAGGAAGGGGGAACGAACGTCTGTTTAAAACTCAGGCAAAGGAAATACTTCGCCATTCCACGCATTTCGGAGAGCAACGATGGAATACAGTAGCCCTTCGCCGGACGCCCTGGAACACCCGCAAACGGAACAACGAGAGGTTCGCGCGGTTGTCGGAATCGGTGCCTCAGCGGGCGGACTCAAGGCGATCGAAGAACTGTTCGAGAACCTGCCTTCCGACACGGGAATGACGTTCGTCGTCGTGCAACATCTCTCACCCGACTTCAAAAGTCTGATGGATGAGATCCTGGCTCGCTTCACTCACATGGAGATTATCAATACCGAAAACGGAACCGAACTCTGCCCGAACACAGTCTATCTGATCCCACCCAAGAAAAATCTCGCGGTTGTCGACGGACATTTTGTCACCACTGACATGGACCGCGATCAAATCCAACGCCCGGTTGATTTGTTGTTCGAATCAATCTCGAAGTGCTACGGCGCCAATGCATTCGGCGTGATCCTTTCGGGTACCGGATCCGACGGCGCGATCGGCATTCGGGAGATCTTCGAAAGCGGTGGCGTCACCTATGCTCAGGTCCCCGACTCGGCACAGTTCGATGGCATGCCGCGTAACGCGATTGCAACCGACTGCGTGAGCCACGTCCTTTCTCCTTCAAAGATCGCAGCATCACTCGCCGAACACGCTCGTGATCCGGAAATGCGTCTGAGCGCCGATCCGCTCACCCGCGAAGAACTGACCGGCATCCGGTTGATCTTCTCGATGCTTTCAGAACGTCACAGTATCGATTTCAATTGTTATAAAGAAACCACGGTTGCGCGTCGCCTGGACCGGCGCATGCAGTCGCGCAACTGCAAAACCGTCAAGGACTACGCAGAAATTCTGCGATCCGACAAAGCCGAGGTTGACACGCTGTATCATGACCTCCTGATCGGAGTCACGAAATTTTTCCGCGATACCGAGGCCTTCTTCAAACTGCAAACCCGTATCAATCGCCTCGTGCCGCAGTTGCAGCCGGACGAAGAATTGCGAATCTGGGTTGCCGGTTGCGCGTCCGGTGAAGAAGCGTACTCGATGGCAATGATTTGCATGGAGGCGTTCGATCGACTCGGTATCTCTCCTCACTTTAAAGTGCTCGCCACCGACGCGCATCAAGGAGCACTCGATCGCGCCGCACGCGGTGTCTTCTCTGCGGAAGCATTGGAGTTCGTATCACGCCAACGACAAACCAGGTTTTTCACACAGATTAGCAAGACGCAGTACCGAATCACGCCCGAAGTGCGCCGGCAAATTGTGTTCGCCCAACACAACTTGATCGAAGACCCTCCGTTTACCAAGATCCATGTTGTCACCTGCCGCAACATGCTGATCTATTTCAAAGCACAGGCTCAAAACTCTGCCATTGCCTCCCTGCACTTCGCACTCGAAAGAGACGGATTGATGATGCTCGGCAGCAGTGAAACCCCCGGCAAACTGCAAGACGAGTTCGAGACTCTCGACCAAACTTGGCGCATTTACCGCAAGATGCGAACACTGCCGGTCGCAATCAAATCGTTCGACCAGCTCCGAGCCGGTGAGCAAGCCCCTCGTCGGTTAGTGAATATCCTTAACCGAGACAAACCGGAACAACTCAGTTTTACCGGTTTGCTCGATGCGTACGATCTGTTGTTGAGCGAATTCGTCAAATGTGGCGTCCTGCTAGACGAAAAACGAAACGTGCTGCACGTGTTTGGTGACGCGAGCAAGTACTTACAGAACTCCTCGGGACGTTTCAGTGGAAACCTGCTGCGGATGATCGACGGCGAAGCTCGCACGGCGCTCGGTGCCGCTCTGGTTCGATCGGCACAGGACAGGCATGCAAAATTTGTGATACGTGACGTACCATTTGCTATCGGTGGCGAAACATTCGACACCGATGTGACCGTGCGCATGCTACGCAGCCCGGTTGCGAACGCATTCGTGTGGTTTGTCGAGTTTGGGAAACCTACCGCGACTGCGGAAATTGTCGAAACCGAAGTTCGCGTGTCGCGTCCAGGTGACCAGTACGACGCCCTCGAAGCAGAACTCGCATTCGCGAAAGAGAGTCTCAGTGCCACCATCGAAGAACTCGAGGCTAGCAATGAGGAACTGCAATCAACCAATGAAGAGTTGATTGCGTCTAACGAAGAACTGCAGAGCACCAACCAGGAACTGCACAGCGTCAACGAGGAACTGTACTCCGTCAACGCGGAAAATCATCGCAAAATCACCGAACTTCAAGAAGTCACCGAAGACATCGAGAACCTGCTCAGCAGTACTGATATCGGGACGCTGTTTGTCGACGAGAACCTCTACATTCGCCGGTTCACTCCCGCCGCAACGCGTTATTTCAACCTGGTCGAACACGATGTCGGTCGCGCACTTTCGAGTTTCACCCATTCAATGTCGATCACGGATCTAACTGACCGAATACAGTCAGTTCTCGAAACCGGAAAGAATTTCGTCCGCGAAATCATGACATTGCAGGACGAACGCATCCTGCTAAGAGTCGTTCCATACATGAGCGGCAACGAACGCAAAGGGGCCATCGTCAACATTCTCGATCTCGAAGCCCTCGCCCACGAAGCCGACGACCACAATGACAACCGATGACGAGAAACGCTTTTCCGCAGAAGCAGATCCAATCCTTCTCGCCCGATCGCACGGAACGTGTGGCCTGCCGCGGAGACCAAACGCATCCCTTCACCAAAAACGCGTTAACGAATGGCTCTCCTGAGCCAATGCGACGGGATCTCCTGACGTGCGATTCCTGGACGAGAAATCTGTAACTTGGGCACCCGTCCCCGCCACACCGTTTCAGCCCACGGATAGTGGCCCCATAGATCGACGCGTTGATTTTGAAGATCCTTGGCCCGCCCGTCGGCGAACGTGACGAGAAATCGGTGGCACCCTTTTTCGAGCGGTATCGACCAGGTGCCATATCCGTGCCACATTTGCCCGAGGTCCCATTCCTCGCCGTCGACAGACACTCGCAAATCGTAGCCTGGTTCGCAGGAGTGATCGACGAACTCATCGGGCGCGTAAAACGTGTATGTCCCGCTTTCGGGAACCTACAAATATCCCTGATAGCGAACCGCAAAAGGATCATCGGTATCTCGCATGCTGACATCGAGCACCGAACTCGTGACGCCCGTCTTTTCTGCAGGCAGCACGTCCGCATAGCTCCACAGTTCGAACCATCGCCCCTCCATGTAGTCGTAATGCAAACCTTGCGTCAACGAGGATTGCTCGAGCTGAACTGCCGGACGCATTGCCGACTTCTGAAAACTCGCATAGCTGATCGCACTCGAATCGGTTCCGTCGGAGGTAAACGGCATCTTGCGAACCCCGCTTCTCACCGCCCTCGCACGCACAAAGGTGTCTTCGGAAATCTCAAACGGTCCGGTATACCGCTTCCATTCTTTCACGTGGTGACTCATCCTCTGAACACCCCTGACTCGCTTACCTCCATGGAAGTTCTCTGCCGACTCAGTCAAATACAGGATTTCGACCCCCGGAGTCTCGCTCGAAATCGAAACGCGAGTCGACTTCACAAACGTGGTCACGTCTGGGGAAATGGTCGGAGGATCGATCGGTCGACGAATCGGTTGCGTGTCAAACTCGTCCTCCGTACTGAAACGGAAATCAGCAATGACGATTGCCTGCTCAACACCTCCCACGCTCACCTTCCTAGCACCGAGAACCAACCCCGTCGTCGGCTGATCAGGTTGCTCCATCATCAACAGTGCTTCGCCTTCGATCTCGATCGCCCCTAGCGACAGTTTCTCGAAATCACGACGTGCGGAGAGGAACGAAACCGTGACACCGTCCACGGTGGACGCGCGCACGCCGACGACACGTTCGTCAGACAAGTCGACAACTTCGCTGAGTGGCGTTTCACCCGCGCGATGACCTCGCAGTAGCGACAACAGAACCGTCTCACCTTGTGCTTCCCAGGTCAGGAACACTTCCTTGCCTTTCGTTTTTCGAAGTCCATCAAGCGTGATGGTGGGCGTTCGGCGGAAACTGCCGTGACCGATCTCTGCGGGATTCACTTCCAACTTCGCATCCGGTTGGCCTAAGAAACAGACCGTCACGCCCGCATTATTCGGGTTGTCGGTACGGACTCGCATCTTCTCAGCGTCTACAACGATTTGATCGTCCGAGGCCGCCGTCTCGTTGTCCGGATCGATCAACACCATCACGTCATTAAGCTTGTTGACATGCCTTTCATCGTTCGACGCGTACCTCAATCGATCGAGCTGCAGATACATCCGCGCCGGCCGGGCGTGAAAGATCTGGCGAGTCGTCGACACCCCATTCACAGGATGCGGGCTCGATCGGAACACTCGCTTGCGTAGATCGTGATCGAACTCAGCTCCGGTTTTGAGATAGTTTCCCCGATAGGTCGCTTCCCCAAAATCCATCAGGTCATCGGTGTACCAACGATTATTCGCCGGCTTTTCGGTTGCACCGCTGAAGACGTCCTGTTTACTGCCGCTCGGACTGCGACCTTCTTCGGGGCACGGTGGCAAACCATCGATCGAGACACCGAGGCTGGTCAGCAATGGGCTCGCGTAGTCATGAAACCGAAAACTCGTCGCGTTCAAATACCCGGGTGCATAGCGATTGGTGACCGGGTACAACGCCGCGCCACCGTTACTGTTGGGGTTGGTCGGATTGACCATATGCAACATCGAGTCTTCGTGCCCCCATCCGCCGCGGAAGTACCACAGCCCGGTGTACGGCATCCAGTCGGATAGAAAGCTCGGCTCCCCTTCGTAGTCGCCGTAAAACCCGGCGATCCGCTGCTGACTCTCGGCTCGCTGTTTGAAGTCAAACGGTTCTCTTCCGTGACCGTATACCGTGTCGATCACCGCCCGCGGCTGCGTCTCGCTGAGGATCGGTTTGCAGAGTGTTGGATAGTAGTTGGGATGTTCCGGGTCGTGCTTCTTCCACGACGGATGCTTCAACCCTAACTCAATTTCGACCGGCCCCGCGGAAACATCATTGGTGCTCCATCGCACGTGAGCCCCACTCGGAGAAATGTTCTTTACGTGCGACAGGACATTCGTTCGAAAATGGTCGAGGAAATAGGTTTCCATCGCGGGAGTGAACCAACTCGGACGACCATACTTCTCAAAGATACCATAGAGCCGCGCCGGTGAATGAATGGTTGCCATGAAGTGCCCTTCATCGCCGACCTCCACCATCGAACCGTCGCGATACATGTTGTGCGTGAACAGCCGCACAAAAGCCTGACGCATCTCCTTCTCGAGTCGCGTGCCGGCTCGGAAATCCATGATCGCCCGCGAGAACAACCAACCGCCAGGCACCGCGTTGTACGTGTGGTTGAAGGTACACGTTCGGCAAACCCGCCAAATGGAAACCGGCAACTCTTCGACGATCGGCAACATGTACCGCGCGAGCGTCGCTCCGGAAAGCTCCTTTACGAACTCAGGCCGATCTTCCGCAGCCTTGACCAGATCCAACAAGTTATCCATCGCCGCGCCGCCACACAAAACAAAATGGTCACGGAGCTTGCGCGGATCCTGATCGGCCGCCTCTTGGTACCCCAGCGCCCAATCATCCGTCATTGATTCCCACATTCTCAACGCTTCCAGATCGCCGGTCGCTACGTATCGGAGCAAAAGTGGTTGCATTTGAAACGGGTATTCCAGCGGCGTCGGGGGCAGCAACCCCGGTGTGAAGGACTTCACCGTGAGATCATTCTTGTCCCCGTATACCTGATTCTTCAGATCACGGGCACGCATGCCGATACGTGAATTCGGGTTGGTAATCCAGGAATACTCGAAGTCCCCGTGCACATGTTTGAGTACGCTGATCGTTTCGAAAAACGGCTTCTTGAACGCCTCCAACGCGTCGGGGTACCGCCCCTGCTTCACGAGACGTTTGACTTCGCTGAGCCCTGGACGGTCGAGATTCACGACCCGAAAGAACTTTTCACCGAGCCGGTCGATCTCGCCGGAATCGTTCCGATGTTCGAACCGATCCAACCGGTCTTGGTCCGCTTCGGTGAGATTTTGATTGGCCTCGATGACCGGTTTGCCGAGGAAATCGCGAATGAACTCCGCTTCGCTCAACCAATTCAGGCTGCCTTGCGGAACCACTCGCCCGGCCGGTGCACCGTCGGCCGGTTCCGGACGGAACGTCCAATGTCCTTTGACCTCTCGCCAATTGCTCGGATAGATGTTGAACACTTCCCATGAAACGATCTCTCGGTCCTCATTGAGAACGAGCAAATACCGCCATCCGAGATCCTGAAACAACTTGAACGGTTTGTCGTCCATAATGTATCGGCT
>JBICHZ010000235.1:0-5565 GCA_043101355.1 Rhodopirellula sp. JB044 | reverse complement strand
AGAAGCACGAGTCGATGGTGTCACCGAGTGATGCAGCGTAGTTTGAACGCCCCGTTGCAACACCCTCGAGGGTTGCCGGATCGCTAGGGCAGCGGTAGGCAACGATTTGGGTCGCCCATGGAACGTAACGCGATTCCCACGGCACAGGTCCCATCGCGGGCCAAGTTCCGTTGAGGGTTGCGGTCGACATTGTCGTACCAGGAGTGGTTTCCTGGCTCGGGTTTGAGATATGTTCCCAAACCGCTTGCTGTTCGACGAATGGCAGGATCGGCACGAGCCAACTGAGGAAGCGGCGGTTGCTGTTGACCGAGACGTCACCGTTGGACGCGCGGTCGGTACCGGTGTGATTCGTCGGCAGTTGGTCGTAGGCACTATGATAGTTGTGGATGGCCAAACCGATTTGTTTGAAATTATTACTGCAGCTCATCCGACGTGCGGCCTCTCGGGCTGCTTGGACGGCAGGCAAAAGAAGACCGACCAACACTCCGATGATCGCGATCACCACGAGCAATTCGACGAGCGTGAATGCTCGTTTTTTAGAAGCATGTTGCATAGAAGACTCCAATACTCAAAAACTGGAACGAAGAAGAGTGTTCGCGATCGCGAACAAGAAACTCAGACACAGGCGGTAGTGACAATGGATCTCGTCGAAGATCCCTCTGCATCAGGATCTCCAACAAATTCACCACCCCGAGACAAAACTACATAATCAACTAGATGCCTTCGGCAGGTCTGTTCATTGCCGCTTCGTAATCTTCGCGGGCTGTGGAATCCACTGAGGTCTGTTCAATGACCTCGTTCTGCGGCTCAGAACATCCCGAAACGCAGCACGAAGAAAACGCACAGACACAAACAACGAAGAGAAGAACTCGACTAGGCAATACTTGATTGGGCATCAATTAATGAACGTATGGCGAGGGGAAAGAAACAGAACGAAACACAATGCCCGATATCGGCAAGAGGCGGTGCCCTACCGTTGGCGGACGTGGTAGGGAAATAGCGGGCCCTTCGCGGATCTTTCACTTCTCATTAAAACTTTTTTTTACATTGGCTTAGATTCGGGAAAGATTGCGCAGTCTTTCGCTATTCCCCATATGCCATGAATAGTTCTCAAAACGACAACGAAACGCTGCAACTGACCACTGAATGGGTGTTGCGTCTGACCGAGGCACAGCCCCGTTTGCTCGGTTTTTTGCTCAAGCGGTTGGGGAACCCCGACCAAGCCCATGAGGTGCTGCAAGAGGTCAACTTGGTGATTTGCCGTGACGCCGAAAAATTCAAGCAAGATTCAGACTTCTTGGCTTGGGCATTTGCGATTGCCCGGTATCAAATTCTCGCGTTTCGAAAACGGCAATCGCGGGACCGGTTGGTCTTTCCGGCAGATCTCGCCGCGTCGCTCGATCGTCTCGATTCCGAGATGTTCCCCACCGAGGTATGCGACCGTCGAGAAGCCGCACTTCAGGACTGCCTCGTCCAACTCCCGCCGCAGCAACGAAAACTAGTCGTTCAACGTTATGCCGAATCATTGTCGGTCAAATCAATTGCCGGCGAACTCGACAAGAGTGCCAATGCGGTCAGCATCATGTTGCACCGCATTCGTGAAAAACTGATCGCTTGCATCGAATCCAAAATCATCACAGAGCCAACACGATGAATCCGCGGCCATCTGATCAGGACGATTTCGAAATCCTCAACGTTCTTCTGCCGCGTTTAATCGACGGGCAGTTGAGTGACAGTGAAAGCGCGCAGCTCGCCGTTGTCTTGCAGCGTTCCGAAGAAGCCCAGACGCACTATCTGCGATACTTGCAACTCAACACCGAACTAAAAGAGGTCTGGGGCGCGGTCGATGAGGATGCGATCGACCAGCTCAGCGGTCGTTTGCCACAAATGAAGTCAGCCCGATTACATACGCCGGACATCAATCCGGTTGTGTCGGCCGAATCGCCGTGCGCGGAATCTCGCATCCGCAGACTGATGCCGCGACCTTCCTCCGTCGAGGCAGGATGGCAACTCGCCGTTGCCTGCATGTTGTTACTAATCGCAGGTTTGTCGACCGGGTTGTGGAGAGCCACGCACAAACCGTTGCCGCAGCCAACTCGCGTCGCGGCACAGCCTGGTGGTGAGCATGCGGATTCGTCGAATGCTTTCTCAACAGATGCACCATCTATCGATACACCAAGTACAAACGACGGAGTTGCTCAGACCGAAAATGTCAGCGAAGAAAGTGTTCAGGCCTCTTCCTACACAAGAGGAATTGTCGAGCAAGACGCGTTTCTCGCGGCGGCTGTTGTTGTCCGATCCGATCTAAAGGGGGATACCGGGGTGGCGGTGGGCAACCGATTGTCCCCCGGAATCCTCCGTTTGGCGGAAGGCACGGTTCAGTTGGAGTTCATGAGCGGCGCAGTGGTGGCGCTCGAAGGCCCTGCGGAACTCAAAATCATATCCAAAGACGCCGCAACATTGGTGTCCGGTGCCGCGACTGCGCATGTCCCTCCACGTGCGCACGGATTCATGATCAACGCACCCAATGCAGCCGTCGTTGATCTGGGAACGGATTTCGGGGTTCGCGTTGCCCCGTCGGGCATTTCGGAGATAGAAGTTCTCAGCGGCGAAGTTGAATTGTCGCTTCTGGGTGATGACGGAAACACGCTGTCGAGCCAACGGGTTGTTGAGGCGAACCGTGTCAGAGTCGACCATCGCGGCGAGATGCTGCGAACCGTTGCAACCGTTGGAACAGACCTACCAATCATCTCGGCGTACGACGACACGTTACTGAGCCTATCGGATCGATACGCGCAGGCGATTCGGACCGCGGAACCGATCTTGTATTGGCGTTTTCAAGGCGACGGTGACGAACGGCTCCGCAATGAGATGGACGACCGATTCCACGCCCAGATCGTCACAGCCGGTGAAAGGGAAGACATTCGGTTTGAACACGGCTTCGTCCGATTTGAACGTGGCGACGAAAGCCGATACCTGACGTCCACGGACGTTCTAGAAGGTTTCAATGAGAAGCCGTACACGATCGAATTCTGGATGAAACCGGACGACCTGCAACACGCGACCTGCATCGGAACCTTCCCCGCCGACCGCAAAGACTGGAGGACGTTTGTTAACGTGATCGAGATCGTTACAGACACGTTCATGGTTCACGAACCCGGCGCGGTGCGATTGCTCCATCGAACCCCGCCGCATATCCATTACGAACACGGCAAAAACGTCTTCACACCTGGGATCTGCGTTCCCGGGCAGTGGCACCACGTCGTTGCAGTAAAGACGAATGATTCGATCGCACTATTCATCAACGGCCAACGACAACGTCGGATTGCTCTACCGCCGAAGAACCTCAACAGCCCCGGAGACTTTCAGTTCAGGGTCGGCGAGTTGCTCGAAGCAGGCGACAGTCGGCGGTTCTTGGGTTCAATGGATGAGCTAGCCGTCTACGGACATGCTCTGAGCGAAAGCGAAATTCGAGAACACTACAGGTTGGCTAAATCCGATACGACCGCCGAGTGAACACCGACTTTTTTAGAAGCATGAACACGCCACTCAAACGCGTCGCCTTTTCCAAACCGCAGTCTCACTGTTCGGGTAGTGGCAACCTTCCATCGTCTTGGGGGCTGGAAGAAAGCCACATTCCGGGAGGGCTCGTGAATCTTCAAAAGTCTTGCCCGCTTTCTTGATCGAATGCAGTGGAAGCTCAGCAACGTCGCCGATCATTTCGAGATCGGTTTATAATGAGCGTGGCCGATCATGGAGTGATCGGCCACGCTCATTGAGTTCGACAAGCTGTTGTGGACTTTCGCTACACCCTGAACCCTCGTTGTTATCGTGACGCACCACTAGTTCGCCGAAGGTGCCTCTTCGGCCAGCGTTGTTTGATAGAACTCCACCAGATCCTTTCGCAGTTTGCGTAGCGACGGTTCGTGGACATACATCATGTGTCCGGCGTGGTAGAACCCCATTTGGAAGTTGCCGCGCAGGTGCTCAGGCAAACCGAGGTGGTCGCGTGTGAATTCCATCGCGAAGGAAGGCGTCGCGAGGTCGTAGTACCCGCAGGCGGCGAAGACTCGCAGATACGGGTTGTCCGTCATCGCCTTGCGGAGTGTCGACGACGCATCAACAAAACGGTTCGCGAACTGACTGTAGTTCCACGGGTGAACCTTCGATGTCAGCACTTCATAAACGCGGTCTTCCTCGACGCCCAAGTCGCCACGGAGGTATTGGTTCATCGCAGAAGTGAATGGGCCGAACAACGCCGACGCACTCGGATCGTGCCCGGCGGATTCGCCGACATGATCGCTGTCTATTCCTGTGTAGCGACTGTCGAACCGACCAATCACTTGGCGACGCGACCGCAGCAGTTCTTTGCCGAACCTGCCCATGCTGACCCGCAGGTTCGCGCGGTCGACATAGTCGGCCGACAAACCGGTCAACTCCGCCATACGTGAGATCACCATCTTGCGTTGTTCTTTGTCGAGCGAATCGCCGGCGAGTAATGCCTGCATGTACGGTTCGCGAGCGAACGCTTCAGCCTCGGCAACCACCTATTCTACCGTTTGTGATTGCAAATGCTCGGGCAGCGCGTTGTGGTACCACGCGGTGGCCGTGAACGAGGGCAGGAAGAGTGCGTAGGCGATGTCGTTGTTGCCTGCCGCTCGCAACGTTTGGAAGTCGACGACCGCGGAAACCAAAACGATCCCGTTGAGGTACATGTGATAGCGGTTCTGCAGTTCGCCGCTGAGTCCGGCCGCTCGCAATCCACCGTAGCTTTCGCCCAACAAAAACTTGGGTGACCCCCAACGTTGATATTGCGTCGTGTAGTCATGAATGAAGTGCCCGACACTTCGCAGGTCTTCGCTGTAACCGTGAAATTGATCCTTCTTTTCACCCTCGGCGGGACGGCTGAACCCGGTACTCACCGGATCGATAAACACGAGGTCGGTTTGATCGAGCAACGAGTACGGATTTGCGATCAATTCATGTGGCGGACGAATCGGTTTTGCATCATCGTTCAATTTGACTCGTTTAGGTCCGAGCATGCCCAGGTGCAACCAAACCGACGAGGACCCCGGGCCGCCATTAAAGCAAAACGTGACGGGGCGTTCCGACGCGTCCGTATCGTCGAGCGTGTAGGCGACATAGAACACATTCGCTTTCTCTTTGCCCCCATCGTCCTTGATCGCCATCTTGCCCGCCGTCGCGGTGTAAGCGAACTCCTGCGATTCAATTTCCACAACGCCGTGGGTAATCGACGGGTCGGACGATTCCGATTCCTTCGTTTGTCTTTCTGCCTTTGCGTTGCCCGTCTGTTCCGATTTTTCATTCTTCACGTCGGCAGCGCATACCTGCAGTCCGCTGAACAAGAACGAGAGGAGCGCGACGTGCGACAGGGTTTTGCGAAGAGTCATGAATGTCTTTGAGGGAGGGAGCGTGGGTGGGCTAAGGTAGCGATCCGAGAAGTCACATCTCGCCGGTTCGCGACGCGGACCGAGTATAGCTCGCAGTCGATCGCTGCCCCAACGATTGGCCCGGCAAAACGCGGCATTTTTGCGCACTTTGACA
>JBICHZ010000234.1:0-12427 GCA_043101355.1 Rhodopirellula sp. JB044 | reverse complement strand
AGTCGTTCCGGACCGGGAAAACCGTCGAGTTGTAGGCAAATGGCTGGGCCGTTGGCACTGTTGTTTTTCTTGGGTGGGCGGTGGCCCCAGGCCGTTGGCCTGAGTTAGGTAGAAGGTTGGCCCTTTGGGCCGTGGTGGGTGTGGGCCGTGGTGTGTGGTTGGCCGTTGTGGGATTTGGGCTTGGTTTGGATTTGGGCGTTGCTGGGGTTCTGACCGGTGGTTCGTTTGGGATCCGTGCTGGGTTTGCTTTAGGCTCGGCGGCGTTTGCCTACTTCTCGGAGGGTGGCGAGGTCTTCGGGGTGGATGGATCCGTCGGGCAACGGGCCTGTGTTGAGAAGAAGGTTGGCGTTCATTGATTTCGCCTTGGCCAGCATTTTCATCACTTGATCGGCGGTTTTGTGTTTGCCGTCGTCGGTTTTCATATAGCCCCAACCGTGAGGTTGCAGCGTGTCGCAGATTTCCAGCGGCACCTCTGATTTGCCTTTCCAGTGTCGCTCGGGGGCTTTGAAGTCTTCCGTCCCGAGCAACCCTTGTTTGTACGAGACCAACACTTGGGGCTGCATGGAATGAATGTGGTCGTAGAGTTCTTGAAGTTTGAACTCATGCATCTTGTTGCGTCGTGATGCGGGCGTCGCATGTCCGTCGAGCCAAATGCCGGCGATTGGTCCGTAGTTTGACAACAGTTCGGTGATTTGGTTTTTCATGAACTCGACATAGATCTGCAGGTCGTGTTCGTTGCCGGTGGCGTAAAAGTCTTCCGGCGGGTCGTATTTCGGACGAGCCGAACCGCCCCATCCCCGATTGTTAGGCGCGTGCGGGTGACGCCAGTCGCGTCCGTGAGAATAGTAGAGGAAGAAGCCAAGGCCTTTGCTGCGGCATTGTTCGGCCAACTCGCCGACGAGGTCCCGCTTTGCGGGAGTGTTCGTGCTCTTGAAGTCGGTGTATTTAGAATCGAAGAGGCAAAAGCTGTCGTGGTGACGTGTGGTGATGTTGACATATTTCATGCCGGCATCGAGCGCCATGTCGGTGATGAAATCCGCGTCGAAGTTCTCGGCGGTGAAACGATCGGCGAGCTTAGCGTATTCCTTAACGCGAATTTTCTCCTTGATCATCACCCATTCATGGCGTCCGAGCAACGAATACAGACCGTAGTGGAGGAACAGTCCAAACTCGGCGCCACGGAACCAATCCAACGCGGCGTGGCGTGGGTTGTCTGCGTACTGCTTGGCGACGTCCTGCAATTACGAAGGGACCGACGTGGCGGCGAAGTCATTCAGCGCGGCAGATTCTTTTGCGAAGACACGCGGCCCGCACAATGCGGTCGCTGCGGCGATGGATGAATGAAGAACGTTACGGCGGTTGATTGTCACGGGATTGTCTTTAAGGGTCTGGTCGAGGTCAGTCCGCGTTCGAGTCGACAGCGATACTGAAGTCGATGGCTCTGGAAATGAATGGTCGCTCGACTCGTCGTCGGATGCGGAACCATTCGATGGGTCTTTCGGTGCGTTAGTCAAACACCGAGTCTACTTGGTGAACGCGGTTTGAAAGGCGATTGTTCGTTGAAAAATCCGGGGCAACGCTGCGGCAAATGTTTGCAGTGCGAGGTTTCAGCCGTGCTCCGCCCTCCCGTCGGTGTGAGCGACGGAGAGGGGGCATGGAGGTGGGGCAACTCGGTTTGTAGCCTGTTGCAATTGAGGTTACTCGAAATCGACGGTGACTTTGTCGAGCATCGGTTTTGATTTGTTGTCGGTCGTGTCGGTCAATTTGATTTCGAATTGGAACCCGTAACCGGCAGGGAGGTCGTTCGGTGAGATCGACGCGGGGGTTTTCTGTACTTGTTTGGCGAATCCCGGGGTGTAATCGTACGATTCCTTGATGGATGCCCAGTCACTCCAGGTGTCTGATTTGCCGTCGTTGTCAGTATCGACGCCAACACGAACTTCGACGCCGTCTACCCATGGTCCGGGGCTGGTGTAGTCGGTCGACTGTTGGGTGATGAGATAGAACCGGCCTTCGGCGAAACAGACATCGGGATCGGGGTGTCCTTTGCCGACGTTGTCGCACCATTCGAACGGTCCGTCGATGGTTGGCGAGGTGAACCAACCGACGCTCATGCTGTGTCCGCCGACCGGATCGAAATCACCGAACAAATAGTAGCGTCCGCCGATCGCGACGCTGGCCCAGTCGCCGTAGGCTTCCTGTTCCGGTGTATGGACTTGGTACTTTGCGATGTTGGTTTTGAAGTCCGGGTGTTGCAACCAGTGTGGGTGTTTGTAGGTTTTGGTTTCGCCGGTTGGTGTGGTGCGGTTGTCGACGACGGGGGCGAGTATTTCGAATCCGTCGATACCGTTTTTGCTGACCGCGTGGCCGGCCAGAGGCGAATCCCACGACCGTTTGTTGGCGTCGATCGGTGTCCAGTCTTCGTAGACGACGTGGAAGTTCCCATCGAGGTCACGGATGAAGTTGCAATCCGACCCGTCGGAAGGATCTTTGAAGGCCATGCCCATGTTCTTTCCGGGTTTGCCGTCGGTCAGGTCTTCGTCGATGTAGAGGTGCGGGTCTTGGTCGTTGGGATAGTCGTAATAGATGTAAAATTTTCCGTCGACGAATTCGGCGGTCGTGACCCAGCGAGAGAATTGTTCGGTGACCATGCCGTGGTGCACCCAATTCTTCATGTCTTTGCTTTGCCAGGCGTGGTAGCCGCCGCCTTTGTTGTCGATCCCGCCGGGGGCATCAAATTGGTTCGCGAAAGGCGTGGTTTGCAGAGGAATGTCGAACCCCTCGAGTTTCGCAGGTTTCGGTTCAAAGGGGGCTGCTTTCTTTGCGTTCCGTTTTGCTTTGGGCGATTGATAGCGTCCGAACATCCAGTAATCGTTCGGTCCCAAGCTCAAGATGACGGGTGCGTCACCGAGGTTGGACGGCCCGACGTTTTCGATCGGGTTCCAGTTTTGCCAGATCGGTGACTGGTCGACGGTGAGCGATTTGAGGGAACGCTTTTGGTCGAACGTTTTCGTTTTGCTGAGCAGCGTGGCGGTTTTGTCGGTCGGAGCTGCGATGCCCTCGGAGACATCGAGTCCCGATGAATCGGCGATCTGATCGGTCCAATCGGTTTGTGATTCGATCACCCAGGAGTCATTTGCCCGAGTAGCACCAGCGACCGATAGCGATGCGGTCAAGGCTAACGCGGCGATCGGGAGCGAACGTGAAAGGAATGGCATGGTGAGATGACGCAGGAGGGAAAGGAAGGAGGGGGGTAGGAAGGTGGGCTACTGGTGGTCGTTGATTGGGGATGTGTTGATTGGGGCCGCGGCCTGCCAGCCGCCTTCCCATTGGTGTCTGAGCTTTTTCAGCAGTGCCGCGTATTCGGGGTGACCGGCGACGTTTTGGTTTTCTTGTGGATCGGTTTGGTGGTCGTACAACTCTTCGGCGATCACGTCGGAATGGTCGTTGACGTCGACCCAGCGTGTGAACCGGTACCGGTCGTTTCGCATCGAATACCCCATCAAGCGTTGGCGTTTGACGGTACGTGGGTACTGGCTGAACGCGGCTGTTTTCCAAGGGCGGTCGGGAGTGTCCAGCACGGGGCGAAACGAAGTGCCTTCGAGATGTTCAGGCAGAGGCAGGCCCGCCAGATCGGCGAGCGTGGGATAGATGTCAACGAATTCGACCAACGCGTCAGACGTCTTTCCGGCTGTTTCCATTTTGGGGACAGACACAATAAGTGGGGCTCGCGCGTCGTCTTCGACGTTGCTGTGTTTGCACCAACGATTGTGTTCGCCGAGTTTCCATCCGTGGTCGCCCCAAAGGATTACGATCGTGTTGTCGGACATTCCGAGGCGATCGAGTTCGTCGAGGATCCGGCCGAGCTGCGCGTCCATGTAGCTGACGCAGGCGTAGTAGCCAAGCTTCAGTTGCCGAGCGTACTGTTCGGGAAGATCACTGGTGTCGGGGACATCGCGGTATTTCCACATTTCATTGCGGTCGACCAACGCGAAGTCCGGCGCATCGCGTGGCAGAAATTGGTTCTCCGCCATCGGGATCTTGTTCGGATCGTAGAGGTCCCAGTACGCCTTGGGGCAAACGAACGGGAGGTGAGGTTTGTGGAAGCCGACGGCGAGAAAGAACGGTTGGGAGGCGTCCTTGAATTCTTTCAGTGAGTCGATCGCCTCGTCCGCGAGGGCTCCTTCGCCGCCGCCATGAGGCGGGTCATCGGCAACGCGAAATGCGGGACCGCGGCTGCGGCTTTTCTTCTTTGGCGTTTGCTCGGTTGATTTCTTCGTCGGGGCTGCGTCTTTCTGAGTCACCAAGGTGTGGGCGTGACCGATTCGGTTCGCGCTTGTCCCGGGGGCGGGCTCACGTGGCGTCCAGGACGGCGGGTCTTGCAGATCACCGTGGTAGATTTTTCCGAGGCCGCGTGTGACGTAGCCGTGTTGTTTGAAATGCTGAGGCAGCGTGACCACATCGGGTAACGCTTCGCGGAAGTGCGTGGTCAGGTTCCAAACACGGTTGGTATCGGGGCGGACCCCGGTCATGACGCTCGATCGCGATGGTGAACACACGGCTTGTTGGCAGTAGGCACGCGAGAAAACGATGCCGCGGGAAGCCAACGCGTCGATGTTGGGGCTGTGGATGACGTCGTTTCCGTAGCACCCGAGTTCGGGACGCAGGTCATCGGAAACGACGAACAGCACGTTGGGCCGTTGGTTCGGTTGCGGATCGTCAGCCGAGACGATGCCGAGTACCGCAAAGGGGAACAGGCAAAAATAAACTGCCGCTGCCCCGAGAGCCGTGTGTCGTGGTGGCGATTGAGCGAACATGATCAGTCCTCGACCCGTTGCAATTTGACTTCGCGAAGGTTCATCGGTTGCCATTTGCCGGGGACCGGTTTGACCAGGATGCTGGTATCGCCGGCCTCATCGAATTCGATCGTACCGAGTTCGCGTTCGACGTATTTGCCGTAACTGCCGGTGGATGGCACGGTCGCTTCGAGTTGTCCGCCGGCGGGACCGACACGGAAGGTCGTCTGTTCGCCTTCGACCGACATCGTCGCGGAGACTTTGAATTTACCGGGTTGGTTGATCTTGATGTCCCATTGAACGGAGGCTTGCTCGTCGAGCCAATATCCGACGTGGGAGATTCCATCGTGTTGGCGAACGTCTGCTTGACGGCTGCCTTCGTTATTGTGGATGTACGATTCGTCGGCGGTGAGGACGAGTTCGCCGTTTTTGTTAGGCGATGGGACACGGGCTTTGGTTTCGATCGGTCCGCTGATGCGGAGTGCGATGACACTAGCGATGTCGTCCGGTGCTTCGGAGGGCAGTGACAGGGTCACGCCTTCGTCGTTAGATGTTGCGGTGACCGCGTCGCCATTTGCCAACAGGTGTGCGTCGTGAACGGTGTTGACCAATCCGGGGACGGAAAGTTTTCCGTCGCTCGGCCAATCGAAGACGTGGATGTAGAGCAGGTGGTTCTGTTGTCCTTCCGCGTCGGGCTTGCCGGACTTGAGCGTGCAGCGTCCCCATTCGAACGATCCGATCGGGCTGGCGGTGGTTCCGTAGATAGACTCGCTGTTGACGCTCATCCATTCGCCGATTTGTTCGAGTCGCTCGATCGCTTGAGGTAGCAGCGTGCCTTCGCCGGTCGGGCTGACGTTGAGCAGATAGTTGCCGCCTTTGCTGGCGATGTCGACCAGGTTGCGGATCAGCGTTGAGGTGGATTTGAAGTTTTCATCACCGAGCTTGTAGCCCCAACTGCCGCTGATCGGCATGCAGACTTCCCAGTCCTGGCGTTGGGGGGCGTTGCGTGGGATTTGTCGTTCGAAGGTGTCGTAGTCGCCAGGGAATTCATCACCGAGACGGTCATTGGTGATGACGTCGGGGCGGAGTTGCGTGAGCGAGTGGAGACTGTTGAAGGATTCTTCACTCATCTTGCGAGGCGTGTCCCACCAGAAGATTCCGATCGGCCCGTATTCGGTGAGCAATTGTCGAACTTCTGGGGCGGCTTTTTCGCGAACGTATTCGTCGTTGCTGACTCGTTTGAGCGATTTATCCCAACCGTTTCCCATGCCACCGGGGTGATGCCAGTCTTGGGCCTGGGAGTAGTAGAAGCCGAGCCGGATGTTTTGTTTTTGGCAGGCTTCGGAGAGTTCTTTCATGATGTCGCGACCGAAAGGCGTGGCATCGACCACGTTGTAGGGGCTCGCGTGTGAGCCGAACATCGAGAACCCGTCATGGTGTTTCGCGGTGATGACGAGGTACTTCATGCCGGCGTTTTTTGCACGAGCGACGAACTCGTCAGCATCGAACTTGGTCGGGTTGAACTGAGCGGCGTACTTCTCGTATTCGGCGATCGGGACTTTGCCGCGGTTCATCATCCATTCGGCACTGTTGGGCAGTTTCTGCCCTTTGTATTCACCGCCGACGACGGAGTAGATGCCCCAGTGAACGAACATGCCGAACTTGGCTTCACGCCACCACGCCATTCGGGCATCGCGTTCGGTTTGCGTTTCGGACCTGCCTTCGGCGAGGACGCTTCCCGATGAGAGAAGCGTGAGGAGGCACAGTGTGATGAGTTTGTGATACATCGTTGAATGTGGGCGGTGGAAGGGGACAGGAATGCGAATGTTGCTGTTGAGAATGATTGTTTCGAAACGGTCGGGATGGTGTCCGAACGTCATGGAAGTGTGTCGCGTTATCGTTCGCAGGTTCGGTTGCTGAGCGAACGGTTCGTTTAGCGAGTGATTGATCACTCGACGGCGAGTTCTTGGAACGCCGAGTTTTCACCTTTGTCGGTAACGGGATTGGTTTGCCAGTAGATCCACCGGTAGCGACCGAGTGATTGTCCGGGTTTGGCGCGGATCGAGGCGGCGTTAAACGTTGCGGGTTTCACCGTCGTCGTGTCGATCGTTCCGATTGGTGTGAAGCGAGACCGGTCGGTCAAGTCCCAGCCGGGATCGTTCTTCGAATTGCTCGCGTAGATGGTCACGCTTTGTGATCCGCGTTGACCGTTGTGGTTCGCCGTCCAGCTCGTGACCGAACTGACTGGTTTTGTCGACCCGAGGTCGATTCGGTAGGCTCCCAGGTAGACGTTGTTGCCGAATATCGGTCCGTAGCCGTTCTCCAGTCTTCCGTCGATCAGGCTTTTCAGCGGCGCGTTGTTGGTCGAACGGCTCGCGGCGATCGTTCCCTTAGGTGAACTCGGAACGACGAGTTTGGAGAATCCGTCCGGCGTGGCCTGCGACTCGGTGAGAACATAGGCGGCGGTTGGGATCGCGATTTCCATTTCGGCCTGGTTGCGAACCACTTTCACGACGAGGTCAGCATTTCCGGCTTGGTTGTACGCGGCAAGCAGATCGGAGACTTCTTTGACTTTGTGCCCGTTGATGGCTTGGATCAAATCGCCGTCCTTCAAACCCGCCTTGGCGGCTTCGGAGTCTGCAGACACGCTGGATAGTGCGACGCCGCCATCTTCTTTGCGGACGCCGAAGGCGGAGAACTCCTCACCGGACAGCGATGACGCGTTCGCGCCTAACCAGAACGTCGGCAACTCCACCGCCGCAGTCGAACGGGAGTGTGGCGTCGACGTGTCGGCGTTTGCGGAGGTGATCAGGGTTGGAATCTCCGGGGTTTTGGCGATCGCTTTGAGAGCCGGCTTTTTGACTCCGAATTGATCCATCGGGAAGTTCTCGAATCCGATTTGGAAGGCGGGTGAGCCTTCGCGGACGCGGAAGTCGCCGTTCTCAGGATCGACGAATAAGGGGTCACCCACAAGGGAGTTCACTTCCCATCCGAATTTGCGATACTTGTCACGTGCGTTGGGATCGGGGGAATAGAACAGGTTCCCGTCGACCCGTTTGCCTTTGGCTTTTTCGGAAGGCATCCGGGCACCGCGTGAGGCGGCCATGAAGATGTTCGAGAAGACTTCATCGCCGCTGTTGTTGTACCAAACGTGTGGATGGAATCCGTTGTTGACGGTGATGTTGTTCCACGCGCGGCGGCGGAATCCTTCGCGGAGTTTGAGTCCGCCGGCGAGCATCAGGTTGTTGTAGATGTCGTAGTTCGATGACCCGTCGTCGAGGTCGATGTCCCAACCGTGGTCACAACGCCACCGGCTGTTTCGAATGACCGTGGTTTCGACGGCATCGAGGAACGGCAGGCTGGGTTCGCGATCGATCGCGACTTGGGATGTCTCGCGGTCGCTGCGCCAGTATCGGTCACGGCCCCACGAGTTGAACGATCCGTGGTCGTGGGTTTCCTGGACGGTGTCGAAGACATCACAACGTTCGATGATGTGTCCCCCCCACGCCCCGTCGCCGATGTTGATGCCTGCGCGGGCGCAGTCGTAAACCGAGCAATCGCGGACGGTGATTCGAGCCGCCATCTCCATGAGGACGCCGGCCGGTTGGCGTTCGACACGACCGATGCCATGGATCAAACAATCGGCGACGACCGAGTCCGATGGGTAGTTTTCGGTTTTCGGGCCGGGGGTGCGGTCGATCTTTGCGAGGTCATTTTTTCTGCCGTAACCGAACAACGGATCACGAACCGCGTCCGGGTCGCCGACAAAGCACACGCCGCTCGCACCCGCGTCGTGGATGTGGCATCCTTTGACGAGCGCGTGTCGATGGTAGTTGCTGAAAAAGATCGCGTTGCCGCCGACCTGATCGAACTCCGTGTCGAGGATGCTGACGTTTTCCGTCCCGGTCAGGAAGATTGCTCCGCCGCGATAGATCGCCCAGTCGCTGCGGAGGAGCGGTTCGCGGGTATCCATGAACGTTCGCGCGGCGTGCCGGATGACAAAACCGCGAAGCGTCACGAATCGAACCGGTTGTTCCACCGAGCCTTGGAATTCGATCAGATGCCGTAGACGCACGACCTCGACGAGCGCCGTCGAGAGATCGATGTCGGAGGCCGGTTTGTAGTAGAGAGTTTGTTGGTCCGCGTCGTGATACCATTCGCCGGGCGCATCGAGTTCTTCGAAAATGTTTTCAACCATGCGGAAGTCACTGTGCATTCCCGATGGGCGGTTGTTTTGCCATCCACCTTCGAACGTGACTTCGCCGGAATCGTCTTTGCCGGTGATTTGATAGTGGTATCCGCCCCAACGCGAACGGTGCATCGCGTGAATGAACCCACCTTTCGGGTCGGCCCAATGGGCGGCACGTTTCTTGGAAAACGCGTCGGGCGCGAATCCTTGGTACGCGGCGGTTTTCTTCGACGCGTCGTAGTTGGGATACCGCGCCATGCGTTGATTGGTACCGTTGACGAACAGTTGGTCGATCTGAAGTCCGGGCTCGGTTTGGGCGGAGTAGATTCCGTCACGATAGGGTTTCCAATGCAAGTCCAGACGTCGGCCGCCGCTCAGAATCGCGCCGCCTTCGTTGACCGCGGAGTAAGTAATGGGATGCTCTTGAGAACCCGAATCTGAGGGCGAAAAGACCAGCGTGTCGCTGAGGTAGTAGACGCCGTCGGCGACGCGGACCGTGACGCTTTCTTTGCCTGCGAACCGCGATGCGAGCTCTTTCGCACGGGCCAGTGTGGCGACGGGCGAGTCGGGCGTGCCCGAATTGGTGTCGCTGCCGGAGGGGCTGACATGGATTTCAGCGGCGGATGCGTGGTGGAATGCTGACGCACCGAAGAAACCGGCGGTGAGTGCCAGGAAGGCAAGGAAGGACCGGTGGACGCGAAAACGATTGAGAATCATTTGAGACGGGCTCGGATTGGAGGTCGTCGTCGAATCGACGGCGGGGGAGCGGTTCAAACTGGCGGATGTCCCGCGCCTGTGGGGCTACGGAATTGCGACGCCGGGATTTTGATCGATGTGACCAGGAATGCCCTTGCCGTTGCGCAAGCGGTAGATGGATAACCTAAGCGGATACGTTGGTAGTTTTGGAACAGTTTGCGACGCGTGGTTGACAAAATGCGACGGCAGAACGGGTCAAGTGTATAGAGAGAGCGGGCTCGCGCGACGACGGAACGAGGGCGGAGCCCTGATCAGCATGATCTCTTGCGACGCGGCCGCGTGATTTCGTATCCGAAGGGAATAAATTTCGGATAGCCCGAGGTCTCCTTCGATCGGAGACGTCCCTCATGGCCAAGGCAACTGTGGTGACCAAAACACTGTTTTTCTCCGTCGGCGAACCAAGCGGCGACCAGCACGCGGCGAGATTGATCGCGGAGTTGCGCAGTCGGTCGGGCAGCGAGTCAGTGAATTGCCGCGGATTCGGTGGCCCAGAAATGCAGGCGGCGGGCTGTTCGCTCGATCTCGATCTGACGCAGCATGCCGTCGTTGGTTTGGTTGAGGTGTTGCCAAAGTTCCGCGAATTCTTTCGGTTCGCCGACCAAGCCGAGCAGACTTTCGCGAGCGGATGTGTTGACGGTGTGGTGTTGGTCGATTTCCCCGGGTTCAACTGGCATATCGCCAAACGGGCAAAGAAATACGGCATCCCGGTTTACTATTACTGTCCGCCGCAACTGTGGGCGTGGGGTGCGTGGCGGGTTAAAAAGATGCGTCGCAGCGTTGACCATGTGCTGACGGTGCTGCCGATCGAAACATCGTTCTTTGGCGAGCACGGGATTCCGGTCTCGTTCGTCGGGCATCCGTTTTTCGACGCGGTTGCCGAGAAAAAGTTGGACACGGAATTGATGCGGCGGCTTTCAGGGGACGGCGACGCGCCGGCGGTCCGCACGGTCGCGGTGCTGCCGGGGTCGCGTGACCATGAGGTGAAGAACAATTTCCCGATCATGCTCGAGACGATCCGGCGGTTGCAAAAGCAGGGCGGTGACCAGCAGGATGCAGAGGTTCGCTACGCGGTGGCTGCCTACCGGGACCGACACTGTTTATGGTGCCGCGATCAGTTGACCGGGGAAGACCGGTCGCTGCCGATCGATTTTTATGTCGATCGGACCTCGGAAATCATCGAGGCGGCACACTGTGCGATGATGGTCAGCGGGTCGGTGAGTCTCGAATTGATGGCTCGCGGGACTCCGGCGGCGGTGATCTATCGAGTCGGGAGAATCCTGCACGCCGTTGGCAAGCGTGTCTTGCGAGTCGACAGCGTGACGTTGCCGAACCTGATGGCCGAGCGGAAGGTGTTTCCTGAGTTCGTTTCAGTGGGAGATCCCGAGCCGGCGATCGATTTTCTGTTCGAGACGACCGCCGCGATGCTGAGAGACCAGTTTTACTATCGCCGGGTGCGCAGGGACCTGGAAAAGCTGCGTGATCAATACGGTTTGCCGGGTGCGTCGGGCCGCGCGGCCGGATGGCTTTGCGAGCAATTAGGAGTTTCTTCACAGAATCTCGCCGCGGGGCAAACCAATCGGCGAAACGCTGCGTAACGCGGGTCTGTTTTCTTTCCCGTTAATTCACGCCAGTTAATTCGCCGCGTTTCATGACAGACTCTGAGAAGAATTCCGGTTCGACCGGAGGTTCGGTGCCCGAAACCCAATCCAGCTCGAAGATTCTGGGCGATAGCCTGTTCGATGTGCCCCGAATGGGCGCCGAGGTCGGTTACGAAGAAGCCTCCGATGACGACATTCCGCCGTTTCGCACCAGCGGCGTGGTTTGTTTGATACTGGGAATGTTGAGCTTTGCGGCGACTGTGGCGTGGCAGATGTTGATCTTGCCACTGGCGGCAATCGGATTCGGCGTCTTCGCGCTGCGGAGGTGGTCCGGCCAACGGCCCGCCGGGACAACCGTGGCGGTAATCGGTTTGTTGTTGGCGTGCGGTTTCGGTGCCGCGGGGGTCACGATCCCGATGGCGAAACGCAAAACCATGGGCGACCAGGGAGTCTACTTCGCCAAGGAGTATCTGAAACTGGTCGGGCGAGGCGACTACGAGTTGGCGTTGGAACTACGCAAAGAAGCACGCAATCGCCAGGTCAGCGAGATGAACCTGCAAAAGGCGTATGCGGAAGACCCGGTCGCTCGCGAGTCGATGGAGACCGTGACCGAGAGTGGCCTGGTGGAATCGGTCAAGCAGGCTGGACCGGATATCCCGTGGGAACTCGCCGAACCGCCGCGGGTGTTCGTGAAGTATAACAACGAACGTGTTGACACTTATTGGGTGGACCCGACGGGCAAGGTCAAAGACAAAATTCAAGTCTTGATGCAGTGGACGCCTAGCGAAAAAACAGGCAAAGGCGAGTGGCACGTGAATCTGTTCCAGGTGGCTCGCGAGTTATTGGTCGCCCCGTCGGTGCTGTAACGCATTACCCAAGGCAGCGAGTTTCGTTGACGGTTTGTCGATTTCATTCCGTTAATGCTCACGATAGTCGCCGATCACTCCGTGATCGGTTCATAAGCCAAGCTCCGATCACGGAGTGATCGGCGAGTACGTCTGTGTAGGCGATTGAATTGCCGGGTGAAAGTCCTGGACAGGGATTTCGTTACCGCCCTGAACGTGAAGTGTAACTGCGTTTCCAACAGG
>JBICHZ010000233.1:0-6735 GCA_043101355.1 Rhodopirellula sp. JB044 | reverse complement strand
GATGTTTTCGGTGATGCTTGCCTGGACGTTTTCGTGGCGGCTTGTTCCGTTGAGTCAAACCGTCCACAAAATTTTGGATCGAGGTGGAGTAGGGGCGCATCGCTAGTGGCCTCGTGCTGTCGAAGAGTGGGGGAAGAAAAGGGGCCGTGGGGCGAAACACCACGACCGGAACACTGCCGTAGGCAGTGCCACTCATTCAACAGGGAGGTTTGCGATAAATTATGTCACGCGCCGGCGCAGAAAGATTCCTCGTCCCTATCCTTGAGGACGGGGGTGTTGCCGTAAGAGAATCTCTCGCGTGATTCAACTCGCAGGCGCGTGAGAGAATCTCGAAATTGAACGTGTCCGACCCTGGTAGCTGGATTCTCGCGAATACAAACCACCAGGCTCAACCCACTGAAGTCTGGCGGCATTGGAGACCACATCGGAAACGTCATTGTTCAAAACGCTCTAGCGTCCGATCCGTTGCCGGCCTTGACCACGCTGGTTCGCACCCCGTTGGTTGCCTCCACCGGGCGGGCCACCGCGCTGCAAGTTCGACTGGCCGTCGGCGATCTGCTGCTCTTGCTCGTCGGTCAAAATGTCAGCCAATTTGGAGTCGACGTAGGCTTGCAGTTCGGCGATCGCGGCTTGTTGAGCCGAGGTCAGTTGCAACTCTTCGGCCGCAAACGGAGGCATGATTTGTCCGATCGGAGGAGGCCCACCCGGCCCCGCACCTCCCGGTCCTCCACCACCAGGTCCGCCGCCACCCGGACCCCCACCGGGCCCGCCTTCTTGCATCATCCCACCACGCATCGCACCACCTCGACCGCGGGCATTCCCGCCGCCGGCGAACTGTTCCGCCATCACGGTCAATTCGGCTCGTGTCACCACGCCGTCTTGGTTGGAGTCGGCGCGATAGAGCATGTTCTTCACGCGGTCGTCAGTTACCTCGTCCGGTGTCAACTGATCGTCGCCATTGGCGTCCATCATCATCATGCGATCGACCGGTGAGATACCGCCGCCACCGCCGCCGCGTCCTCGACCGCCGGGCGGCTGCGCGAATGCGTAGCCCGTCATCGCGAAGACAGATAAACCGAAAAGGAGTTTTGCGAAAGTTCTCATGGTGCTCTTTGTTTGGAGGAGATAGAGAAGTCGGGGCGTGTCACCAACGCTGTTGCATCAACGCAGGGACGACGCGAGGACGACGCCGGTCGAGATCGGCCGACGTTGTGCCGTTAGACCAGTTGCGTTACCGATTCAAACCCGCCACGAGTTTTTGAAAATTTGTTGATCCCAATCATTTCGGGCTCTCGCATACGCAAAAACAGCGAATTGCTCGAGTCGCGCCAGTCAAATCCGCTTGCGATGTCGTTTTCGATGATCGGCACAGGTTATGCATCTCGTTCGTTTCGTTCTGACTGTCTCGATCTTCTCCAAGCAAACGGAAAGACAACCGATGCCCCTTCGACGGAATTTCCACCACGCTCGTCGCAATTTTGTCCATGCCACCGCACTGACTGCCCTCGGTACCGGCGTTCTTGTGCCGGGGCTATTTCTCGGGCAGCTTTTCGCACAAGACGCCACCACGGCCCAGGTGCGCACCAGCGACACAACTGTGTCGAATCCGTCGAGCGAAAACGCGCAGGTCAGTGAGAGTGAAAAACAACGACGAAAAATCGTCGAGAAGGGACTCCGCTTTCTTGCCCAGCAGGGCCAATCCGACGCGGGCACGTTTTCCGATCGGGCCGGACCGGGGGTCACTGCGTTGGCGATCACGTCTGCTCTTCGCAACGGTCACTCGCTCGATGAACCGATGGTCGCTGCGGGACTGAAGGCGCTCGAAGGATACGTCAAACCGGACGGCGGGATCTATGGCAACGGCCGCATCAAGAATTACGAAACCTGCGTCGCGATGGTCTGCTTTGCCGAAGCGAACAAGACCGGCACGTATAACAATCTGCTCAAACGAGCCAAGGCGTTTGTCACCGAAATGCAGTACGGTGAAGGCGAACGTGATCCGTCGGATCCGTGGTACGGTGGCGTCGGCTACGGTGGTGCCGGGCGACCCGACTTGTCGAACACCGCGTACATGATCGAAGCCTTGCGGGCCGCGGAGACGGAAGCATCCGATCCGGCGATCCAACGTGCGTTGGCGTTCGTGTCGCGTTGCCAAAACCTGGATTCCGAACACAACGACACCGTGTTCGCCGCGAACGTCAACGATGGTGGTTTCTATTATGAAATCCCCACGACCAAAATCGACCCGAGCACGTCGGACGAACGCTACACCGACAACGGCGGTTTGCGCAGTTACGGTTCGATGACCTACACGGGCCTGAAGAGCTTGATCTTTGCCGGCCTGACCGCGGAAGACAAACGTGTGAAAGCCGCCGTGAAGTGGATCGGGGACCACTACACCGTCGAGAAAAACCCAGGTATGGGTTCGGCGGGTTTGTATTACTACTACCACACCTTTGCCGCTGCCCTCGACGCCGCCGGCGTACAATCGCTGACCGATTCAGACGGTAACGAACATGATTGGCGTGCCGATTTGATCGCCGAGTTGGCCGAGCGTCAGAACGAAGACGGATCGTGGAGTAATGAGAATCAGCGATGGTTTGAAAACGACAAGAACCTTGCAACCTCCTTCGCCCTGATGGCACTCGCGTACTGCGACTGACAACCAATCTGAAAAATCATCCGCCCACAGCCGGATCAACCAACCGAGGTAAACAAACCGTCGATGCGAACAAAATGGCTCTGGATCGTTCACGCCCTGACACTGATGGGTGTCACCCTATGGGCTGCGTTGGACCTGCGGTTCGAGCCGCTGCTGCGTTCGCTTTCGCGTTTCGTTTCAGATCCGCAGGTGACGTTTCAGAGCGTGCTAAACGATAGCGGTACGGTCCGAGTTGTGATGTTGCTAATGACGTTCGTGCTAGCCGCGTCAACGTTGGTCGCTCTGTTTGTCAGGCTCTTTCGCTCGGCACACTTCTCTCGTGCCCGTTCGATCACCTCGCTGCTCGCAATCACAACCATCGTTGCGGTTTGGTGCGGAGTGTTCATCAATCGATCGTCGCTCGCGTGGCAAGGCAAACGGGCGCGGATGGCGATTCGAGTGGATCGACTCGAGGCACTCGCCGAACCGCTCCGCCGGCAATGGCCGGCTCGCGATGGTGAGTTGCCCGGCGTCGGTCCATTCATGGCGTATCCGTTCGGACGTCCGACGACGCTGATCCTGTTGCAGTCACCATTGCTGGCCGGCGATGAACTGTGCATCGCCGCCGTCGAAGGAAACGAGCAGGGGCCGATTCGGTTTCAACTCAGCGGATCGTCGCACGATGACTGGGCCGAGTGGCATCCCGATGCGAGCCAACCCGAGTCCTTCGTCGGCGGCCTCGGCGATTCACACCAGATCGTCACGGCAACCAAAGTCGGACGCCAATGGTATCTGGTCCGTTACGCGGCGCCCGAGCAGCGACGGTCGACCGAGTCACCCGCCGAGATCGCGGCGATTTAGAGCGCCTTCGCCTGAACGCGTTCAACCGCCGGGGCGGGACTCGGCGCGCACCATCCCAGTATCTTCTCTGATTTTTTTTTCTCGCCCACACTTGCAAAGATTCTGACCAACAGGCAAACTTATCGCGACTGATTCGCAATAAGCGACAGTTCGTTCGACGACGCAGCAAGCAAGAGGCCGTCTTCCGTCCTCCAGCCAGCCACGCTCGATCCCGTCTCGAAATTGGTTTTCGAGATTGATCTATCTTTCGTGTGCCCTTTCGCTGGAGCTCTCTATGAAGTGCTTGTCTGTATGCATGCCCGCATGCAATGTTTCTCACAAGTCCGTATCCGCAAACACAGTTTCGCGGTCCACTCGTCGTTCACGTACCGCGTTCACTCTGGTCGAGTTGTTGGTCGTGATCGCGATCATCGGCGTGCTCGTTGGGCTATTGTTGCCCGCCGTCCAAGCGGCCCGCGAAGCGGCTCGTCGCATGTCGTGCGGTAACAACTTGAAACAGATCGGACTCGCCCTGCACAACTATCACGGCAGCTTCAACAAGTTTCCCGAAGGTTCGCGGTTGAGCAATTTCATGGGACCGCTCGCCGCTGTTTTGCCTTACCTCGAAGAGGGCAATACTTACTCGCAGTTCGACTTCAGTAAGTCGTATTCGGATCCATACAACCAAGAAGTCGCCGCGCAAGAAATCGCAACTTACCTCTGTCCATCGATGCCGCTGCCGCGATTGGTTCCCGACACGAGCAACGGGGAAACCGGTGGCCCATCGAGTTACCTCGCATGCGAAGGCACGGGATCGTACATGCCAAAGAATGACGGGATGTTTGGGTTGAACTGGGCGGCGTACGGGTTCAACAATCCGGCCACCGCGTTTCGCGACATCACCGACGGAACGAGCAACACGCTCGCTTTCAGCGAAACGACCTATGACATGCGAGACTACCTCTGGACCGCACCGGCGCCATCGGCCGGGCAGATCAAATGGGGAACGGCGCGTTGGGTTGTTGGTTATCCTGCGGTTTCTCTCGGCACGTCGCAGAAAGAACTGAATGTTCATACCGCGGCAAACAACGGCGGCTTTCAAAGCATGCATCCCGGCGGCGTTCATATGCTCTACGGCGACGGCAGCGTCCGGTTTGCGACCGAGTTTCTCGATCGCGATCTACTCGATTCGCTCGCTAAACGAAACGGTCACGAAGTCATCCAGGTGGCGCAATGAGTGTACGGTTCGACAACGTGTGCTGCCTGATCACGCTCGCGGTTGTGTCGATCATGCTGCTCGGATGCGATTCCGAGCCCACGGTCGATCGGTACCCCGTTTCGGGCGAAGTGACGCTCGATAAGCGACCGGTTTCGTCGGCCACGATCCGCTTCATTTCCAACCAACGGAACAGAGACGCGGTCACGATCGTCGAAAACGGAATGTTCCAAATCCAGCGAGACAACGGCCTCGCCCCCGGGGATTACGACGTGATTGTGACGCCCAACAACCCCGAATTGACCGTGGCGATTGCGGCGATCGAAGCGGGAGAACGGGATCCGCTCAACGCACGTACCATTCCCGCAAAGTATCAGCGAGCAGGATTTCTGCACGCTACCGTCGTCGCGGACTCGGACAACCAATGCCGTTTTGAATTAACCACTCGTTAAATTTCTGAAATAGAACCCCCGCGTCGCTTCCCGCTGGGAAACAATAAGAACATCCGGCACGCGTCGCGCTCCATCTGCATACCTGTTCAATCAGACAACCCCTACACAACAATCATGAAATACCTATTCAATTCGTTTCCGGTGGCCGCGGCATTCCTAATGATCGCATCCGGCCCGGTGTATGCACATTTCCCATGGCTATCGACCGATGACGACGGCAAAGTCATGATGTGGTTCGGCGAATCGCCTGATGATCGCACTTATCCGATGCCGGCCTCGATCCAATCGATCACGCTGACGTCGGGGGCATCGGACAAGGCGATTCCGACAACAACGATCGACTCTGACGACTTTGTTGGCATTCGATCCGGCGAGACTGTTGATCTCGGATCTGAAATCGCCGGATCGGTCACCTACGGACTCTACCACGGAACGAAATTGACCTACCACGTCGAACACATCGCCGAGCCGAACTCGAAAGATTGGCCGTCAAAACCTCGCGAAGACGCGAGCCTGCAAACGCTCATTCATGCGGAGGACGACGGCACTGTCGAAGTCACCGTGCTGCACGAAGGCAAACCGCTGGCCAACACCAAAGTCGCCCTGTACTGCGAAGAGGGCCACGAAGAAGCGTCCCGGGAAACCAACGATGAAGGCGTCGTTCGGTTCGCCACCGATGAGGTGGAAGAAGGGCTCAACGCGATTGTGGTCGGATTCACCAACAAAGAAGCATCCGGAACGCACGAAGGCGAGGTTTACCACAGCACGACGGACTACCTGACGGCGACTTTTCGCGTATTACCAAAGCCTGCACCTGAGGTCAGCGAAGACAGCACCGCAACGATCACTTCGTCGAACCTTCCGGAACTGCCGGAGGAATTGACTAGCTTCGGTGCAGCGATCGCTGGCGAGATCTTGTATGTCTACGGCGGACACACCGGCAGTGCCCACTCGTATTCCACCGCCGAACAGTCAAACCGGCTTTGGGCGTTGGACCTTTCCGCTGCCGGCGATTCGGAAAAGGGACAGTGGCAAGAGTTGGCGACCGGTCCTTCGCTGCAAGGTCTCGCACTCGTGCCACACGGCGACGACGTCATCCGGATCGGCGGATTCACGGCGTTGAACGAAGAAGGCGAGGACCACGATCTGCAGTCGCAAACGTCGGTCGCCCGATTCGATGCCGGATCGAAAACATGGACACCTCTCGCGGATCTTCCCGAACCACGCTCGTCGCTCGATGCGGCCGTCTTGGGTGATACGGTTTACGTGTTTGGCGGATGGAGCTTGCAAGGCGAGAGCGACGGGAGCACGTGGCATCAAACCGCCTGGTCGCTCGACCTCAGCGACGCAAACGCGACCTGGCGACCGCTCGCGACGCCACCGTTTCGCAGACGTGCGATCAGTGCCGCAGCGTTCGACGGTAAACTTTATGTGCTCGGCGGATTGCATCCTGAGAACGGACCGACCACGCGAGTCGACGTGTACGACCCTTCGGCGGATTCATGGACGGATGCTCCCGCACTTCCCGGCAAAGGAATGGCCGGGTTCGGGACCGCCTCCTATGCCACCGGCGGTCGACTTTACGT
>JBICHZ010000232.1:0-5334 GCA_043101355.1 Rhodopirellula sp. JB044 | reverse complement strand
GATGGTTTGCTCTCCATTGCTTTGCGGGGAGAGAACGTCCCACGACCCTGTCCACGTCAAGCGTGTTTCCGGTCCTACGGTGATGCGAGAGGGAAGTGTTGCGGCGGATTCATTCACGATGGATGAGTTGACGGTGACATGACCGAGATCGTATTCCGAGAGATTGAAGCCCGATCGATTCCCCACACGATCCGCTGCGGTCGCGAGCACAACGTCGGTACCGGACACAGGCAATTCCAATTCGATCGTGTCGGTCGGGTTCGAAACGAGATGTTCCAAGATCCCGTCACGAATCGAAAACAGCGACATGCTGACCACCCTCGAACCGAGCCGATTCATGTCGTCGCTGTCTTTCGCTTCTGCGTGAATGATTCTTTTGCCATCGACCTCTTCCGTGTTCATCGTGACTGACGGAGCAACCACATCGAGAGCTCGGATCTTCGCGATGTAGTCCACGTTCCAATTGGCCGCGATCGGATCGGCGTCATGACGGCTTCGCGGCCGAACAATCAACTGAGTACTCGTGGCATCAGTGACGGTTCCCGTGAAAATGTTGCCGTTATTAATGGGACTGTTGAGTGGGGCAACGACACCATAGGGAGCGGCATTTGCCCATGTCGTTGCGAGAACTTCCAACTGCACAACCGTGCCTTCAGGAACATGACTCAGGTCGTACATGTCGCTTTCGTAATCACCCGTCTGGGCCAACTCAGCCACATCGAAATGACCTGCAACTACCGCGGTCGTTCCTCGTGCAGATTCGGCAAAGTACGGGTAATCCGAATCGGGATGATCGGATGCCGTCTGTCCTTCAGGCTGTGGCGTGACGTTCACCCAAACCTCATACAGACGATCGTCGGGGATTTCCAAGGCGTTTGTCGTTAGCTGCAGATAGTACGTGCCATCGGATGGGATTCGAAACTGCTCAAAGGCCCCGTTCTCGTCGTGATCGGGCTGCGCCACGACGGGTGAAATGGATTCACCGGCGTGATCGCTTAGGTTGATCTGAATGAATGAGTCACCGGCTCGGCTAGGCGTCCATGCTGTGACCAAAGCGCCAGCCTCGGCATCGATACTCCAGTAGTCGACGTCGTCCTCTCGTTCGAGAGAACCGATACCACGAGTGAACCATTCTGAACCCGGTGACTCGGGTTCCAAGTGGACCGCGCCTGCCGGTGCATCGTTTTCGGGGCCTTCCCAGCGATACCCACGCGGCAATTCGCCGATTGAGAAGGTAGTGGAGAATCCTTCGCCTGCTCCGAGCGGGCTGCCATAACGCGATCGGAGCGTTCCAGGCAGATGCAGTTGGTACCTGCCTTCTTGCAAGACGTTTGCACCCGTGTCGAGGTGGAAATGGAGTGTGTCGTACTCGATGTTACCTTCGGTGGCACGGAACTCATGCTGAATATTGTACGAGTGATCGTCGTCAGTGCCAAACTCGCCGTCCGCCCCCGCGCCAATCAGCGATGGCTGGAGGTTGATGGCGAGTTGTTCGTTGAGCGGGCGACTGAAGGTGACGTCAAACTCCGACAAACGGAAGTCGGTATCGCCTCCATCGGATGGCAGGCCTCGAACATCGGTGACCGACAAAGGCTTGGCATCCCTAATGTCAACGTTTACCAAATACTGGCCGTCGATGCCTGTGCCCGTGTTGAGAGGGTCGGCCGCGATTTTGATATCGTACTCGGTCGCGTCGGAGGACAAGACTCGATACGTTCCATCGTCTTCCGGAGTCAACTCGGTGATATCGTAGTTTTCACGGAGAAAAATTCGTGGTTCGACGTGGCTCCATTCCGGTCGATCGATCGACAACCGTGTTTCCAAACCTTCGTCAATATTGCCGATGTGAAAAGCGTCCTGATCATCAACGAGAAGGGTTCCGGAAAAGGTTCCGAATAAATACCCTTCGGTGGTCTGTTGGAGGGCGAGGGCATCTGAAAAGTAAAATGAATCGTTTGACCGTTCACGCCGCTCCGTCTGCGTTTCTGCGACCGAGTCTACGCGTAGTTGATAGTTTTGTTGCGTGTTTAAGCGATTTATGGAACCGAATTTCGATATAACACGAATGTAATAATCTTCATCGCCTGGAACGTCATAGTGTGCAACGATAAATTGCTCAGGCGCAAATGAGTATTCGGTTATGTCGTAGTTGGTTGCTTTTCCATTGGCGTCATGTATCTCAAAAGTGACACCGGCACCGTGCTCGGATTTTAGGGTTATACGTAGTGTCTCACCTGCGTGGGCTTCTACCCGCCACCAGTCCGAGTCATCGGATGTTTCTATGGCCCCCACGCCGAAAGGAATCGTACGGGCGAAACTCGTTCCGCCGGAATCCATCTCGCGCGGCAAGAAAGTGGCCGTCTCTCTCGAATCGTTCTCGGCACCTTCAAAAATTTGCGTCGTATCCAGAGCGTCGATCTCGAAGATAAATGCGTTGGGGGTGTCTGTGCCGAGAGCATTCCCCGATAGATCGGTCGCGTCGGAGGTGACCGTCATTTGGAACAGACCGGATGGCAAAGGACCGTCAGGTATCACAAACTTGAATTCCGGTGAAACCGTGTCGCCCGCAAGTTCAACTTCGTAAATGCGATCGTCGTCGGTGCCAAAAATGCCGTCGGCTCCAGATTCCCGAAGGTCGATTTCTTGACCGGTTAGCCGCATTCTTTCGCTGAAGGTCAAGCCGAACCAGCCAATGAATTCGTTTCCGACTTCCCCGTCGCGAGGCAGTTCGATCGTATCGAGCAGTAGCGGAGCGACATCATCTTCAATTTCTACGTCGAGAATATACTGTCCATGCAATCCCGTTCCGACATCTGCTCGAATGACCGCAAAGTACTCGGCGTCCTGCAGAACCTTTCCATGAAAGACTTCTTCGGAAACATCGAGATCGAGAACGCGAGAGAAGCCTTGATAAAGATCGACGAACGGTTTCAGCATGCTCCAGCTTGGTAGGCTCGCACGCAGTTTGACCGTCGATCCTGCGTTGATCTGACTGAGTGGGAAGATATGCCCATTGGGTCCCGCCTGTCCGCTTAGAACGCTCGTTACAGAACCGGCGCGTGGATTCGATAATTCATCAAACTGAATGAAGTCGCCTTTGTTATCAGAGGAATCGTCGATGAACGCCATCGGAATCGAAGTTGAAAGATCCAATGCGAGTTGGTACGGCGTGTTGTCATTCGTGCCGTGAATGCGGGTGACGCGTAAAAAGGAAGGGCCCGTAAGGGATAGATGCCGTGCGTCGAGTGATAAGTAATCCGAATTGGACTTTTGTCTTTGAGTGGCGAGAACGTTCTGATCCTTGTCGAGCAACTCCACCAAGTGCGGACGAGTGCTTGTTAGGCGAATCACCGCCATCGAGTCTGCAGGGGCTTCGAATGACCAATAGTCGACGTCTTCGGAAGACTCGACTAATCCGAGCCCAGCTTTTGTGTTGTGCAGCAGGCCAGCCTCGGCCGTGTCTGCAGTCAGCGGGATAGGAGTCGCCGTCGCAATGGTGTCGTTGCTGATGCCTTCGAAGATGTGTTTGGTCGAATCGAACGCGATTTCGAATGATTTACTGAATCCCTCTCCGCCCGCCAGTGGGTTGCCAAATCGATCGGTGATCCGGTCGGAAATGAACAAGTGGTAAAAACCGTTCGCGAGCGGACCGTCGGTGACTTGGATGTCCAATTGCGAAGTTTGTGACCACTGCACGATTTCTGTCGCAACGTTGATCATTCGATCGTCGTCAGTGAACAACTCACCATCCGCGCCCGCTTCCCGAAGGTCGACGATGCTATCTGGTGCTTCGCTTATTTGCGTTCGCTCACTCAGAGCGAGTTCTATTGTGGCAATGGGAGACGTCGCGACCAAATCGTGAGTCGGGATCCCTGAAGTGCCCGTGACTTGCGGCGCGGTTGAATCGATGATCGTAACATCCAGCACGTAGAGGCCGTCTGCACCCGAGATGGACTCATCCGGTTCCGCCCCGACACGAGGAAGCTCGACAACCGGCAAACTGCTCCGCCACGACGGATAGTTGTCCATCATCCAATCACCGGATGCTGCGACCAACGCCGGCCCGTTGGAAAGCGGATGCCCATCTGCCCAGTTGGAAAAAGTGACGTTCTGCCCGCTCGTCCACTGGAGCATTTCAGGGGAGTCTTGTTCCTCGAGGTTCAACCCAAGCCACATGTCTTCCCCAAATGACTCAACGAGCGATTGTTCTTCTTGGCTGTTAATGGCAAGCAGGTGCCCACCAAGATCTCGCGCGGCGTGATCGGCTGCAGTCCAGCTCATTTTGTCGAGGAGCACGTAGCGACTGTCCCCCTGAATCGCTTCATTGCGAACGCGCACTCGGTATTCGCCGGTAATCGTTGTGACGCCTTGGAAATGCTGCCTCGCTGATTGCTGGTCAAGGAGGATGCCGTCTGGCCCGTAGACTTCGAGAATTGGAACAACGGTCCCGTTGGCCGGCGTGCTAGCGAGTACATTGATTTCGGTTCCCGGCGCGAGAGTACCGAGCGAGAAGGAGTCAATGTCTTCGGGATTCAGCCCGCTGGTGATCACGCCAGCAACGCTTGTCTGGAATACGCCTGGCGTCGCAGATAGCGAAGGTTCAGCAATTCTGGTCTCAAACGGCAAATCTCCCTGTAGCACACGTAGTTGATAATCGAACGGCGCAATGCCGTTCGACCTCGCTTCAATTTCGATGACGTAGCTTCCAGGCTCGGAAGCGAAGAGATCAACTACATCCTCCTGACGAAGCCAAGACGCAGAAACAATCGAGTTGCCATTGCTATCGAACAGTCTCGCCGCATAGCGATCTGCCGCGCCGCCCATGTCGATATACAGCGAGAGTTCGGTGGGGCTGTCGACATGAATGGAGAGGCGATCAACAAATCCATCTCGAAGACTTCCGTCGTAGCGTGCCATCGACAGATCGCGATCATCGAAGAGTGGCTCAAAGCTAAGTTCGGCGATCGGTTCCGGTAACGAATCCGTCAGACTGACGCTGGGTTCACCGGCAACTGATGCCGCGAGCAACCACCGAGCCTCTAATTTCTCGATCCGTGATCGTCGCAGTCGGTTGTTTGCGGCGTGTTGTCGGTGGTCGTTGGGGGAAACTTTTCGGTGCTGCTTTGACGCCCGCCTGAATAACATTCAATATTTCTTGTGCTTGAAAGTTCGCGGGCACTTGAGGAAACAAATCCTCGAGAAATTTTTGAATGTGGTGCCCCTGTGCAGTTTGCCCTCGCGACATCCTTCGTGCCATGCCGATCGGCGATGGCCGGCTATGGATGCGACGTGAGAATATGAGAGAAACTGCTATCGACCGAGTGTAGTTCTGAC
>JBICHZ010000231.1:0-15205 GCA_043101355.1 Rhodopirellula sp. JB044 | reverse complement strand
GCGGTTGTCCATCTATCCCAATCGCCTACGCAAACCCGCGCTTTTTCTTACCAGTTGGGAAGCCGCGGTGTCGAAACTCGACAAAGACGATACACTCGACCTGAGAGAAGAAACCGAAAGCGACCGCGTGCAACTCGCCCGAGACAGAGAGTCTTCCCTACGTTGGCTTTCGAACGCACCGTTTGCTCGAACCATCATCGAACGATGCCAACCGGATCGCCGAGGCACTCCGGTGCATTACGCCGAACTCGCTACCGAACTCGAAACACTTCTGCGTCAACTCGAAGCAGCCATCGATAACGAAAGCGTGACGACCGCACCGTCAGAGCACACCACCCCGTCAAACAATACTGGTCGCGAACTCGATTCGACAGTCGCATCGGAGTTGGCCGGTGTGTTCGGATCATGGCGACGATTCTACGTCGACTACGATCCCCAGTTTGATTGGTGGGCGAACGACACGGCAACGAAGGTCGAAGAAAAGTTAAAGCAATGGCGGCCCATTTTTCCGGAGCAACCCGCGAGCCCGTCGAATTCGCAATCGCCCGACGAACAGACCGCGATGTTCGGTCCCGACTATCCGGATCTATCTCCATTCGAGAAGTCGCACGGTGCGATCATGCCGGGCATCATGCGTGAGTATCGCGACGACATCCGGTCGTTCAAAAAGCACCAGCGAACCGAACGTCTTCGAGCATGGCAAAACGCGTTGGAGTTACTCACCGCGAATCGGCCTTTCGATTCGTGGGCGAAACACGACCAAGTCGACTATCACCGGCTTCGTGAAGACGTCCGCTACCGGTTGGCTGTGTCGGATCTCGGCGACGCGCCCAAGGTGATCGCCAAGTCGTCTGACGGATCGGGCATTCAGGGAACCGTCGTCGGACGCGATCGTTTGCTGCTCGAATTACGCCGCGAACTGATCGATCACACTCCCGAAGAACTCATCGCATTGGCTGAGATTGGTTACGCCAACTGCCGTTCGGAGATGGTGCGTGCGTCGCAAGAGATGGGTTTCGGTGATGATTGGCAGGCGGCCGTCGAGAAGATCAAAACCATGCACGTCCCCGTCGGCCAGCAACCGAACCTGATTCGAAAAACCGCAAACGATTCGATTGCGTGGCTGCGTCAGAAGGACATGTTGACCGTCGAACCGTTCGCCGAAAAGAGTTGGCGGATGGAAATGATGAGCCCTGCTCGACAATTGGTGAACCCTTTTTTCACGGGCGGTGAAGTCATCAGCGTCTCGTTCCCGACGCGGCAGATGACCGCCGAACAACAGCGGCAAAGCCTACGGGGCAACAACGTTACATTCGCCAAAGCGACCGTGCATCACGAATTGATTCCCGGCCACCATTTGCAGGCGTTTCAGTCGTCACGATATCAATCGCACCGGTCCCAATTCATGACGCCGTTCTGGCTCGAAGGGTGGGCCGTTTACTGGGAATTCCTTCTCTACGAGGACGGGTTTCCTCAATCGCCGGAGGAACGTCTCGGCTTTCTCGTATGGCGGGCCCACCGGTACGCTCGCATCATCTTTTCGCTGCGTTTTCATCTCGGCCAAATGTCACCGGATCAGTGCGTTGATTTCCTCGTCGACAACGTCGGCTTTGATCGGATCAACGCCGAAGCCGAAGTGCGTCGCAGCGTCGGCCCGAGTTACCCGCCGCTCTACCAAGCCGCCTACATGGTCGGCGCCATGCAGTTACTCACGCTGAAAGACCGCTACGTCGCGACCGGAAAACCGGCCAAAACGTTCCACGACGAAGTCATGCGGCAAAGCAGTCTGCCGATCTCGCTACTCGAAGCAATCGTCTTGGACCAAACGATCGAACAAGACAATCCACCACTCTGGCGATTCGACGAATCGCAATTCTTGCATTAGTTCACTGCAAAAGTACGCGTCCAATCCACCCGTAGCGAAAACCGCCAAGGCTTTCGGCAACTTACGATTGATGACAAAACTCTTGGTCGTTTCGCTACGTTGAAATTACGACACGCTATCACGAAAGCGTGTTGACAACCCTAACAACATTCGACGCGAAATGCTGCCGGTAAACCATCGGGAAACGGATGAAGCTTCGGGTGCAACGCGTGGGCGAGAATCTCGAGACTGTCAATCAAACGTGGCCCCGGTCGGCTGAAATAGGCGGAACCGTCGACGATCGAAACTCGATCCGAACGGACGCACGAGAGCGAATCCCAACCGGGATAAGCACGCAAGATGGGAACGTCTTGCAGCGTGCGTTCCACGTCGTACCCGCAACACGCGATCACCATCACATCAGGATCCGCATCGACGACCTGTTGCCACGGTGTGGTGACTGAACGTTCTCCCGCCTGGCCTATCGCCTCGCGTCCGCCCGCGATCTCGACCAACTCAGGGCTCCAGTGCCCGGCACTGAACGGAGGGTCGATCCATTCGAGCATCATCACCGTTGGCCGCTCGGTGATCCTCATTGACCGGTCGGCAACACGACGCACTCGCTCTTTCAATTGACCGACGTAGTCTACCGCAGTTTGGCTCACATCGGCGGCATCGCCGACACGCATGATGCAGTCCATCACGTCGTTGAGGCTGCTCGGTTCCAGATTGATCACCCGCGGTGAATGAGGCAGCGAGCATGCGGCATCGCGAACCTCGTCTTCCGCGACTGCGCACACATCGCACAACGCCTGCGTGACGATCAGGTCAGGATTCAGTCGCGTCAGCACTTCCATATCGAGCGAATAGAGCGCGGCCTTGGTCTTCATTCGCTCCCGGACCAGACCGTCAATCTCGCGACTCGTTGCGTCGACCGGAATGAGCGTCTTGGTCACCTTCGGCAGGTCAACGACATCGGCCGGATAGTCGCATTCGTGGGTCACGCCGACCAATTGGTCACGCAGTCCCAAACCGCAAATGATTTCGGTAGCACTCGGCAGAAGAGAAACAATTCGCATGGATGTTTTGGTGGCAGAAGCGTGTTTGCGATGGTGTTCCGATATCGGATCGAGCCGTAGCCAACTCGATGTTACTGGCACAAAGACTCAACCGACCGATCAATGTCGATACGCGACGTCAATGCGCGATCGCGCTGAGTTCTCTCAGTTCTTCGATGCACGACTTCATCACGTCGACATCGATTTCATGCACGTTGATACTCACACCGATGTCGCGCAGCATCGTGACCGTTAACCGGCCGCCGAGGTGCTGTCGAAACTCCTCGAGCCCCTTCAAAACCGCGTCAACGTCGTCTATCGCCGAGCACCAAATCGGGGCACCGATCGATGCGATGGTGTGGCATACTTCGATCGCGGTTCCATGAGGCAGCCCGAACTTCCGGGCCGAATACAACGTGTCCAACGCCACCCCGATCCCGACCGCTTCGCCGTGCCGCAATTCGTAACCGGTCATCGGTTCGAGTCGGTGCGCCGACCAATGTCCGAAATCCAACGGCCGCGCCTCGAGCGATTCGAACGGGTCACCTCCGAGAGTGATGTGATCGAGATGCAAACGGCACGACCGGGCAATCACCTCGGTGCAGATCGCTTCATCACGTCGCTGGATCGCGTCAGCATGATCACGGATGAACCGGAACAACTCGGGATCTTTCAACAACGCAACCTTGATCGCCTCGGTCAGTCCGGATCGAAAGTCACGATCGGGCAGGCTTTGCAAGATCGCGGCGTCGTTGATCACCGCCCACGGAACCGCAAAGGTACCGATCCAGTTCTTTTTGCCAAATTGGTTGACCGCATTCTTCACCCCCACACCCGAATCGGCTTGCGCGAGCGTTGTGGACGGCAGGCGAATCAGCCGAATGCCGCGGTGCGCGATCGCGGCGGCGTACCCCGCCACATCCAAAACCGCTCCGCCTCCCGCAACAACGATATAACTGCGGCGGTCCATGTCGTGTTCGTTGATCAGTTGCAACAGTTGCCGGAGCACAGCATCCGAATTCTTGCAGGCCTCGCCGCCGGGAATCCGGTGCATCGGTGCGGCGAGATCAACACGGTCGCAGTCGACCATTTTGCTATTGAGCCGAGCTGCAAAATGGTCCGTCTCATCCGTGGCGGCGTCCAGGTGCGAATCCACCCACAGTAAAACCTTGGCCGGTTGATCGGCGTCTGTTTCGAGTAGATCTGTCAGAACAGCAAAGTCGTCACCGCCGACGTCTGCCGTCTGCCGAAGCCGATGCGTGAAAGAAACGACAAAGGGGACATCAATGTTCGTCACGACGTCGCCTCCGTGGTTCCGCAACATGCCCAGCGGTTCTTGGTTTCGAATCGGATTCCTTGCCTCTGATATTTGCGAAGGAACGAGTCTCGATGTTTGTTGTCAATGATGACAGGCATGCGAAATGGGATCACGGAGAGGCGGTAGGTGGGCGGGATCGAGGCGGGGGCAGGATGATGTGAAAACGATGGATCGTCATGGGACGACTCAAACTCCGGCATTCGTGCAAACTCTGCCCTGTGAGCAAACACACTGTTTCGAGCAAAGAAACAGTGCCCTTGAGTGCGTTCTAGCGTGTTTTCGTTTCGTTCACGTCGGCAAACGCGACCGGGGATTGATGCCCAGCGTCAGGACGTTACAAACCTGCATCAAACTATTGTAACCGCATTTCAACTCGTTCCCAGGGAACACAAAACGATGCAACAACGACGATTAGGCGGTAGCGGGCTGACGGTATCGGACATTTGCATGGGAACGATGACGTTCGGCAGTTCCTGCGACGAAACCCTTTCGCACGAAATCTGCGATGTCGCGTTGGACGCCGGAATTAATTTCTTCGACGCGGCGGAAATCTACCCCGTCCCGCCACAGAAGGAGACTGTCGGCGTCACGGAGGAGATTTTCGGCTCTTGGTTGGCCAAGCAATCTCGCGACGCGATCACCGTCGCGACAAAGATCACCGGTCCTGGGCATGGTTGGTTTGCCCCGCCGGTTCGCCATGGACGAACGACCATCGACCGTCACCAAATCCTTCGTTCGTGCGATGATTCGCTGCGTCGATTAAAAACGGACTACATCGATCTGTACCAAATTCACTGGCCCGATCACGGCATGCCGTATGAAGAAGTCCTCGACGCGTTGACCCATCTCAAACGCTCGGGCAAAGTCCGCGTGATCGGATGCAGCAACGAAACGTGTTGGGGTTTGATGAAGAGTTTGTGGGCGGCGGATTTGCACGATGTCGAACGATACCAAACCGTGCAGAACAACTTCAGCTTGATTAACCGTCGCTGCGAAAACGAACTGGCTCAGGTGTGTCGCCGGGAGAACGTCAGTTTGCTGCCCTACTCGCCTCTCGGGGGCGGTGTGTTGACCGGTAAATACAACGACGGGCCGCCGCCGGGGGCGCGGTTCACCGACTACCTCACCTCCGGCGGCGAGCGACAAAAACGGATGGCGGAACGTTTCGTCAACGAGCGTACCATCGAGACCACTCGCCGTCTGATGAAAATCGCCGAGTCCATTGGTGTTTCCGTAACCGCCCTCTCGGTCGCCTGGAGCAAGCAACATGACTTTGTTGCCTCGACGATTATCGGTGCAACCACGGTCGCGCAGTTGAAGGAATGCCTCGAGGCGGACGACCTGATCCTCGACGCCGAAACGCTGCAACGGATCGACGCGATCGAAGTCGAGATACCTTATCCGATGACCGAAGACGGCCTGCGCCGGCTGAGCTGATCAAAATCGCCCACCGTCTGGCAATCCATCCGAGGCACAATCCCGCACGCCACCCAGGCCGCGATCCCGCGTGGATGCTGGCGCTGTTTTTGGCAAACTATTTGCCCAGTGGATGCGTACCAGCGGGCCGTTACTCCTTTTTATCCGCGTTGTTGGACCGTTCGTGATGCCCGCTGTTGATCTTTTCCGTTCACGCAATTCGGCCTGTTCCGAACGTTTCGGTCGCCCGGTCGCACGTGGGCGAACTCGTGGACGGATGGTTCACTCCGCCCATTTGACTTTCGTGCTGGCATTGTCGTTGCCGGTTGCGGTGATGGGATCGGGACGCGTTTCGGCTCAAGATGACGAATCGGCCGCAAACGCTGCCACCGACTCCGCCACTGAAGCAGGTCCGGTCCTGTTCCAGCCTTCCGGTGACGAAGAGTCGTCGGGCACCACGCCGGAATTCAGCTTTGGCGGTTCGCAGCCGTCCACGTCAAAACTGCCCGCCGCGGATGAGCATGCCGGCCACGATCACTCGCATGACCACGAACACGGCGAGTCCCCATCGCCGGACCAAATTCACGACGACCCCGAGCAACTCAAGGTCGTGCTGGAGGGGTTGCCCGAAGAAGTCCAGCCCGACGCCAAGGCCGCGTGGGATCTTTTCAAAAAGCTCGACCAGCAACTCGCCGACGAGATGTTGGAACTGCGACGAACCCAGCTCTTCTATCGCAACGGGTACGATCAAACGCCGTCGGCCGTTATCGCGTTCCGCGAACAACGCAATAAGGTTTGGGACCTGATGGACGATCAGTTCGAAGCGGCGTTGGACTTGATGCGTTTCCTGCCGAGCGTTGAAGCGGTCAGTTACGTCGTCACCATGGTGCAGCACCACGTGGACAACGACATCTACGACGAAAAGACGTACGAAGGAGCAGCCCGCCTGTTGGACATTGGACAAAATTTCCGGTTTCTCTATCTGGGACTCGGACGCTCCGCGGTGACGACCGGTCATTTTGATGTCGCCAAACGAGTCTACGAATCGTTGACGGAAGAAGATCTCGAAGAAGCCGACTTGAAACTGAAGTACCAACTCGAAGAACTCGAGAAACAGTACAAAGAGGAACAGGAAGCAATCGCCAAGACGGACCCCGAGACTCTGCCGCAGGTCCAGTTCGAAACCACCAAAGGCAACTTCCTGATCGAACTGTTTCCCGATGCGGCTCCTTCGTCCGTCGCTCACTTCTTGAAATTGGTCGAGAACGGATTCTATGACGGGCTGGACTTCTCGGTTGTCTCGCAAAACATCTTGGCCTTGTCAGGCGATGCCAGCGGCGACGGACGTGGAAACTCGGGGCAGTTTCTCGTTGACGAACAAGACCGCGAGGGAGCCCGACCGGGCCTACGCGGATCAGTCGCGATCGCGAAGATGCCACTGGGCGACGGAAAGTTTGTTGAGAACTCGGGCAGTTCCCAGTTCGCAATTCTCTACCTGCCGATCCCATCGCTCAAAGGGCAACAAACCGTCATCGGCCGCGTGATCGAAGGCATGGGAGTCGCATCGCGGATGCGGCGAGTCGACCCCACGGAAAAGAAGGAGAAAAATCAAATCCAATTGCCGCCCGACGCGATCATCGCGGCAGAGATCGTTCGCCGTGGACCGGAACTGCCCGAACCGGTCTACGTCGACATGAAGGCGGAGATCGAAAAAGCCGTGAAGGCGGGATTGCTGAAGAAGAAACCACAGAACGCACCACAGTAACACGACGTCGGTGCCGCAATCGCGTGTCGAATCAACGTTCGACTTTGAGGTTGATTGCAATGTTGATTCTGAGCCGATTTTCGCTTCTCGCTGACCCCCACTGCGAACAATCGGGTCCTCGCGCTACAATGCCCCGTTTTCTCACGACGGGCTGGAACCGATGCCGATCATCGAAGTCAAAGATCTGACCAAGCATTACCGTGTCTATCAAAAACGCGAGGGGCTCGGCGGCAGCATTCGAGGGTTGTTCAATCGCGAATACCGCGAGGTGAAAGCCGTCGAGGGGATTAACCTGAGCGTCGAGCAGGGCGAGTTCGTCGCGTTTCTTGGCCCCAACGGTGCCGGAAAAACAACCACCCTCAAACTGCTCTCCGGCGTGATCCAACCGACCAGCGGCACCGCCACGGTGATGGGATATATCCCGTGGTTGCGGCAGAACGAATACCGTCGCCGGTTCGCGTTGGTGATGGGGCAGAAGAACCAACTGTGGTGGGATCTGCCGGCGCGAGAATCCTATCGCCTGCATCAACATATTTATGGCGTGGATCCGAAAGAGTTCACCGGCCGACTCGATGAACTCTCCGACCTGCTCGACGTGACCCGATTGCTCGATCAACCGGTGCGTGAACTATCGCTCGGCGAGCGGATGAAGATGGAACTGATCGCGGCACTGCTGCACAGCCCCGAGGTGCTGTTCCTCGACGAACCGACGATCGGTCTCGACGTGATCGCGCAGCACAACATTCAAAAGTTCCTGCGGTACTATCAAGAGAAACGCCAGATCACGATTCTTCTGACGAGTCACTACATGAAAGACGTCGCGGCGCTTTGCCGGCGGGTCGTTGTGGTTGCTCGAGGATCGATTCAGTACGACGGGTCGCTATCGGGGATCGTCGACAAATTCAGCGGCGACAAACTGGTCACGTTGCAGTTCGCCGCATCGGAATCACTCAGTCTTCCCAAAACGCTCGGGTCGATCGTCAACGAGAACTGGCCCAAAATTCAGTACCGTGTGCCGCGCGGCGACGTGCCACGATTGCTCGCCGAGACGCTTCGCGATCACGCGATCGAAGATATCGTCGTCGAAGACCCGCCGCTCGAGGACGTGATCGCGGAACTGTTCCGCGAGTCCATGCAGAACGACGAATCCAACACCACCGCTTCGGCCACTTCATGATCACACTGGACAACATTTCGATCGGGTTTCGCGGCCCGCAACTGCTCGACGACGTCACTGTTCGCATCTCGCAGGGCGACCGCATCGGACTGCTCGGACGTAACGGGGCTGGCAAAACGACGTTGTTGAAAATTCTCGCCGGAGACATCACGCCGGACCACGGCAGTGTCGTCCCCGACGCGGGCAACCAACTCCGCGTCGCTCGTTTGACGCAGGACGTTCCCAGCGACATCGAATGCAGCGTCCACGATCTTGTCATGGCAAAAGGCGATGCGATTGCGGGACTCGCCGGATCGCTCGGCCCGGCCGATCACGCGACCCGAGAGAGTTGGGAAGTCGAACAACTCACCGAAGAAACGCTATCGCGGATGGATCTGCGTGGAGACGTCGCGTTCGCTTCGCTATCGAGCGGGATGAAACGCCGCGTGCTGCTCGCTCGAACGATCGCCGCGAAACCCGATCTGCTGTTGTTGGACGAACCGACCAACCACCTCGACATCCCGTCGATCCTCTGGCTCGAGAATTTTCTCAAGAGTTGGCAAGGGACGCTGATGTTCATCACGCACGACCGGTCGTTCCTGCAGTCGCTCGCGGATCGAATTTGGGAGATCGATCGAGGTCGCTTGTTCGATTGGACATGCGACTACCCGACGTTCCTCAAACGCAAAGCCGCCGCACTCGAGGCCGAAGAGAAACAGAACGCCCTGTTCGATAAACGCCTCGCCGAAGAGGAGGCGTGGATCCGGCAGGGCATCAAAGCTCGGCGGACCCGCAACGAAGGCCGCGTGCGTGCGCTCAAAGCCATGCGGGTCGAACGCGGCGAACGTCGCAACACCGAGGCGACCGCCAAACTGAATCTGCAATCGGCCGCTCGCGGCGGCGCGTTGGTCGCCAAACTCGAAAACGTTTCATTCGCCTACGACGATCACCCGATCGTGAACGACTTCAGCACGCTGGTCATGCGGGGTGACAAGATCGGCATCATCGGGCCCAACGGTGCCGGCAAGACAACGCTGCTGAAACTGATTCTCGGCGGGCTCGAACCAACCGACGGTTCGATCAAACTCGGCACGAACTTGAAGGTCGCTTATTTTGATCAGCTACGCGACACGCTCGACCCCGAATTGACGGTGACCGAGAACGTCGGCGGTGGCAGCGATAAGGTGGCCGTCGGCGATAAAACGAAACACATTGTCGGCTACCTGCAGGACTATCTGTTCACGCCCGATCGTGCTCGCACGCCCGTCAAATACCTTTCCGGTGGCGAACGCAATCGGGCCTTGTTGGCGAAATTAATGACGCAGCCCGCCAACGTCATCGTGCTCGACGAACCGACCAATGACCTCGATGCCGAAACGCTCGAAATGCTCGAGGAACAACTCGTGAACTTTGACGGCACGTTGTTGATGGTCAGCCACGACCGTACGTTCCTAAACAACGTCGTGACCAGCACCATCGTTTTCGAACATGACGAAGCACCCGGCACGGTCAATGAATACAACGGCGGTTACGACGAATGGGAGGCCGCGCGGGCGAACCGAGTCGAGGCAGCTGCGAAAGACGAATCGAATTCACGTGGCAACAAAAGCAAATCCCAATCCGCGAAAGCACCGCGTGAAAACACCGATGGCAGCAAGCCCGATCGGCTGAGTTACAACGAACAACGGGAACTCAAGCAACTGCCCGGCAAGATAGAAAAACTCGAAGCCAAGATCGAACAATTGCACGCCGAGATGGCGGATCCGGATTTCTATCAATCCGGAGGCGAAGCCATCGCGGCGACCACCAAAGTCCTTCGTGAAGCCGAGTCCGAACTCGAGACCGCGTACGAGCGATGGGAAGAACTCGAGGCGCGGGGTTAGCATGACCAACGCCAACCGGCCTTCGCCGAGTAAGCCAGCCGACAGCGAATCGAATTCGTGGTACGACCACCCGCAGTATTTCGACATGGTGTTTCGTGACGAAACGCCCAACGAAGTCGCGTTCTTCGACGACGTTTTTCAACGGTACGTCAAACGGAAAGTGACGCGTCTGTACGAACCGGGCTGCGGCAGCGGTCGGTTGGTCGCAGCCATGGCGGCGAAAGGATACGACCTGGTCGCGTTGGACAACAACTCCGCCATGCTGGCCTATTTGCGCAAACGATTGTCGCGCAGAAAATTGTCCGGCGAATTGGTGCTCGGCGACATGACCACGCACCAATGTCGGCCTCGCGTTGACGCGGCAATGTGCACGTTCAACACCTTCCGCCATCTGACCGATGCGGAATCGGCCGAGCGGCACCTGCGCAGTGTCGCCGCGTCGTTACGCAAAGGCGGCGTGTATATTCTCGGCTTCCACTGCATCCCGCTCGACGCCGATCCCGATTGCACCGAACGTTGGAAGGCATCGCACGCGGGAACCGACGTTAGCGTTACGCTGCGGGTCGTCGACTTTCAACGGCGAACCCGTTTGGAAACGTTGCGGGTTTCCATCAAAGCGACCAAACCGAGTGGCAAGGTCGAACGGTTCCGCAGCGAGTTCCCACTGCGACTCTACACACCTTCGCAAGCCCAATCGCTGCTCGCGAGCGTCGAAGATGTTTTCGAACTCGCCGGCATCCATGACTTCGACTGTGACGTCGACATCGACCGCGTAATTGACGAAGACCTCACCGACGCCGTCTTTATCCTGCGAAAACGCTAGTGACGCACGACGCATCGCGAGCTCGCCCCCGTCACCCGCCCTAGGGGGTGACAGGCTCGCGTTAGGCAAAACCACCGAGGATCGTTTATATTCGTCGCTCGGTGTCCCCCACTTCCCCTCTTTTCAAACCGAGTCAAGCGATGGATCGATTCCCTGTCAAAACGGACCGTGGTGCGTCCCGGATTTCGCGGCTTCATGCATTCACATTCAACGCAATCGCGACGACCGTCGTCCTGACGCGGATCGTCGGATGCGGAGGCGGCGATGCAAAACCTTCCGCCGAGACACCGACGGCTGCAGCGGCCACGGCGGAAAGTTCGTCAGCCGAACCGGCTCAAAAATCACTGACCGAGGGCATGATGTTGCCTGATGACGTCGCCTTGCCCAGCGGCGATGCGGCCGATTCAGAAGCGTCTGCGACCGAAAACGATGCACCGAAAGGACTGCAGTTGCCCGATGATCTGCAGACCAGGGTCTCGTCGGGAACTGCCGTTCAACTAGTCAGTACCGAAGCCGAAGAAGCACCCGTCGATATCCGGTACGGTACCTGGGACGAAATCGTCAAGGAGGCCGTCCAGTCGGGATCGATCACGGTGGTCGATATCTGGTCGCTCGCGTGTGTGCCGTGTCTACGTGAATACCCTCAGCTCGTGGAACTGCAGCGTCAACATCCCGACCGCATCCGAGCGATCGGAGTCAACGTGGACTTCGACGGCCGCGAACGCTATCCGGCTGAATCCTACGCGCCGCGGGCCGAGATGTTTTTGCGAGCCGTCAAAGCGACGTTCCCGAACTACCTCTCGCGAACCCCTAGCGAAGAAGTTTTGCAATCGGCCGAGGTCGGGTCGCTGCCCGCTGTGCTGGTTTTGACGCAAAAGGGAAACTCGCCGCGCGATTTAGCGAAGGCACCGCCGAGGGTGGCTTCAACTACGAAAACGACGTCGTCCCGTTGGTTCAAAAATTGCTGAAACAGCAAACCGACTGATGCGTCCACTCGAAATTGCCCGAGTTGTCCGACCGTCCCGCCAATCAATTTGCGGAAGACTTCCTACGCCGAGGCACTTCTGGCCCGATTGACGCAGTATACTGTCGTTAGACCGATCTTCTGACCGCTATCCTTTGACGGAATATTTATGAGCGTCGAAATGCAACTCGCTCGGATCATCATCTCCGAGCTGACTGACAATCAGGTAATCTATCTCAAGGAAGTCGAAGGCGATCGTCAGTTTCCGATCATGATCGGGATCTTCGAAGCCACCAATATCGATCGGCGCGTCAAACAAGACTACGTGCCACCACGTCCGTTGACGCACGACCTCATCGTCTCGGTCGCCGAGTCGCTCGATGCCACGATCGAACGCGTCGTCATCAGCGATCTGTCCGAACACACCTATTTCGCTCAGTTGCACCTAAAGACACGATCGGGCGAGTCGATCGAGGTCGACGCACGGCCGAGCGACGCGATCGCGGTGGCCGTCACCTACGACCCACCGCTGCCGATCTTTGTCTCCGAAGACGTCCTGTCCGATGCCACGGGCACATCGCTCGACGGCGGAGAATCCATCTGACGCGCGCAACACGCGTAGCGATCGTCGCCAAGACTTTCGGCGATTCATGAACGCACTCGAAACTCTTGGCGACGTTCGATCCGCGAGCAACCAGTCACGGCGTATTCTCTGTCGACCGTTCAGTCCTGCTGCCGGTCTCGATCGAGTCCCTCAACGAACTCCCGCACCACCGTTCGCTGAGTCAGCTTCGGATTGATGTGAGGACGTTTACTCAGCAGCAGAGCTTGAGCATCGTCCGGCGTCATGTTCCGGTATTGGATCAACCAACAGATCGCGACCGTCGCACTGCGAGCCCGTCCGGCTTTGCAATGGATATAGACGATCTCACCTTTGCTCGCGTGTTCTTGAACGAACTCGACGCCCTGCCGGATGTTGTCGATCGTCGGGTGCGTGAAATCGACCGTCGGAATATGCAGTTGCACGATTCCATGGCGACCGTATTCTTCCACCGGCCCACCGTATTCTTCACATGTATTGACGACGGCCCGAACACCCAACGCAGCGAGCGCGTTGACGTCACGGGTGAATGGACGTGCCCCCACGATGACAAACTCGTCGATGAAGTCCCACCAATTTCGGACTTTCAAAAACCGACCGAGCATCATGTTCCATGCGAGGGTCGGGTAGAACACCGTCCCGGCATAGGCTCGGTCATAGAACGAACGTTTTTTCATAAGATTCGATTGTCAATCAAGCGTGTGCGTCCAACGTGTGCGGCGACCAGTACAACGGCTCGCTGTTCAATTTCGCAGAGCGGTTCGAGAGTATCGGCATCAGCGACGACGGCGTAGTCGACTTTGTCGCACTTCGCGAGTTCCGCCTTCATCGTTTGCTCCAGCGAGTCCACGTTTCTCTCGCCCGATTCGAACGAAGCGGCAGCTCGGTCGAGGGCACGCGAAAGCGACAAGGCGGTCTCGCGTTCACTCTCGCTGAGATACCGGTTCCGACTGCTCATCGCCAAACCGTCTGCTTCGCGAACGATCTCGCACGGCACAATCCGGATCGGCATATTGAGATCCCGAACCATGTGTTCGACGACTCGCAGTTGTTGATAATCCTTCTGCCCAAAAAACGCCGCGTCGGCCGGAATGATCTGAAACAGCTTTGTCACCACAGTGGTGACCCCGCGGAAGTGCTCCGGCCGCGATTCGCCTTCGAGTCGACGGGCGACCGGCGGTGGGCTGACGTACGTCCCAAAGCCTTCCGGATACATGACCGAGTCGGTCGGCAGGAACACCGCCTCGACGCCCTCGCCGCGCAACAGATCGAGATCTTCCTCGAGCGGACGAGGGTAGCGACTGAGGTCTTCGCCGGCGGCGAATTGCGTCGGATTGACAAAGATGGTCGTCACGCAGCAATCGCATTCCGCGTTGGCCCGCCGAACCAACGACAGGTGCCCCTCATGGAGCGCCCCCATCGTCGGAACGAGACCCACGGTGCGGCCGGATCGCTGCTGACGGCGGCACCAATCTCGCATTTCCTCAATATCACGAAACGTATCCAAAACGAAATTCTGTCCGGTTCAAAGGGGAGGATCAAACGCCGCCAATGATAACGTTTTCCTCAACATCTTCGATACCGACCGGTGCTGCCGATGGCGATAGCGACGACTGCTTTCCCTCTCCCCCCGACCGGGCAAACTCTCACGGAATTCTGGCTACGAGAGATCAGGAACTCAACGCATCGAAAAGGGCGAATATCCCGCCGAAGGCTCCCATCGCTTCCATCCTCTGCGCGATCTGTAATAAGCTAACGCCCAATCTTGTTCACGAAACCAACCACCGAGCGCAGCTCCCCCACCCGCGTTCGCGACATCCATTCGGCAGGGACAAAGCCTTGAGTGACTTTTCATCGCGCGCGACATGCCTGCTCGGGCTCGCCGTCTTTATCGCGCTGGCATGGCTCGTTAGCACCGATCGCCGCCGATTCCCCGTTCGCGTCGTCGTCGGCGGATTGTTGCTGCAGATGGTGCTCGCCTATCTGATCCTGCAAACCACTCCGGGGGAATGGTTGTTTCGGAAAATCGGAGATGGATTCGAATCGATCATGAGCAACGTCGATGTCGGCAGCGGTTTCCTCTTTACCGCCGCGGGGCATGACGTTCCATTCGACGCACTTCTGATTCGAACGTTCGCCTTCGGAGTACTGCCCACCGTTATCTTTTTCTCATCACTGATGAGCGTTCTCTACTACCTCGGGATTATGCAAAAACTCGTCGGTGCGATGGCGTGGGTGATGAAGTTCACTCTCGGAACGAGTGGCCCCGAAACACTCGCCGCCGCGGCAAATGTTTTCGTCGGACACACCGAAGCACCGTTGGTCGTACGGCCTTATCTCAACCAGATGAGCCGCAG
>JBICHZ010000230.1:0-14619 GCA_043101355.1 Rhodopirellula sp. JB044 | reverse complement strand
ATGTAGTCGGTCGAGTCACCCAGGTTGGCGGCGTAGTTGGTCCGTCCTAATGAAGGCAACCCTTTACCAGGATCGCTTGGGCAACGCAGCGTTGGGATGTCGGTTGCCCATGGAACGTAGTCGATGTTTTCAGGTGTTGGTCCCATCGCAGGGAAATCAATTGTGCCGTCTTTGTCAAAGTCGTTCGGGTTGGCAATCAACTCCCAAAGTCCCTGTTGCTCGACAAATGGCATCAGGCCGACCAGCATGCTCAATCGCATGTTGTTGCCGGTCGTTGTGTTGACCCAAGGGTGAGTGGCAACGGTGGGATGAGTTCCGCCACCGTGCATGGGTAGCTTGTTGTAGGCGGAATGGTAGTTGTGCAGGGCCAAGCCGAGTTGCTTGAAGTTGTTGCTGCAGCTCATCCGCCGTGCCGCTTCGCGAGCCGCTTGGACGGCGGGCAGCAGGAGCCCCACCAAAACACCGATGATGGCGATCACGACAAGCAGCTCAACGAGCGTGAACCCTAGTTTTTTTTGTTTCCGGACCATTTCTTTGACCTCATTCGAAAAATGCAATGATGTTAGCGCGGCGACCAAGAATGGAGCCTGCTACCCCGTTATCTGGTGTTTTATGGGCGTTCGCTGGCTTATCTAAACATGGAAACATTTTTCTTTCGAGAAAAATTCTATGGAGAGCGAAACCTTTGGCTTGAATCCGGGTTTCTCGTCGGTCGCGAAAAGGAGCTAGTGGATTGCCGCAGATTAGGCATTCGCGTTGGGGCTGTAGGCAAGACCACCAGGGCGTTTGGTGATTCGCAAAGCCTGCCAAAGCTCTTGGCGATTTTCGCCGCCCGAAGATTTAGCCGTCTAGGTGGGCCAGGTGGGGGGGGCTGGTGCTTCCCGTGTTAGTGGGAAGCAAGTTGCGCAGGGCGCTTGCGTGCATTAAAACAACGGCATTGTCGGTTCTCAGTAGAAATCAACAGATCGCTGGTTGGTCGGTGGGCTTCCCGCACAGGTCGGCTGGGCTGAGCAGGCGTTCGCTTTTGGCAGGTTGCTTGCGCGGGTATTGAGGCGTTCAGCCCCGCGTGCATCGTCATTGGTCACAAGCAATCAACTGGTGTCTCGATGATGGTTGCTCTGACGTGCGAATAGGATCGACAAGTATGTTGTCGATCCTATTTCGGTCTTTTGGGTGTAGCGCTCATCGCTTCAACGCTGCAGCGATTCTTTTTCGCGGCAGTCTTCAGCGGCAGTGGGGTAAGCTGAGGCTTCGCTCTGAGCCGAGACTAAACGATTAGAGCGGCGGTGCCATGTCGTCTGCGGAGGAGCGTTTCGTTGCCCGTTCTGCTTCAGCGGCTTCTTCTTCAGCCCGACGTTTTGATTCTTCAATCAGTTCGGGGTTGTTGTCGAGGAAATTGGTCACCGCATCGGGTGACGGCGCAGAAGGTTCGCCGTTGCCGCACCCGGGCAAAGCGATTGCTGTCACGCACAGTAATGCGGCGATAGCGAGTTTGTTGATAGTTGATTTCATTGTATTTGCGATGAAGTTAGGTGGGGATTTTTTGAGGTGAGGAACGCTGCCTCGGGCAATGCGCCGAGGCAGCGAAAATTGGTGCAGAGAGATTCGAATCGGTAGCGTTTCAAAGGGCTTGTGCCCCTTTCACGCTTCCTAGAATTCTTCGCTGATTACTTCTTTTGCGGCTCGAGTGCCGAGCGAGCCCCAAAGTCCAAATGGGCTCTTTACTCCGTAATCCAGTCCAGTTCCGGGCCATGCAACCACTGCGCTGTTCTGGTTGCCGGCCTCGATCGAGTCTGTGATGAACCTCACTGCTCCATCGCCCATCAGGACATGGCAGCCGCCTTGGTGTCGGCTTCCCGCAGGGAGCACGCCTGTCCCACGATGGTCTTTGGAGAGGCAGATTTCCGAGTTGGGTGGCAGGATGGTAAAGAACGCGCTTTGCATTGGACGTCCGCTTGCCCATCGAAGTCCACGTTGGTCTTCGCTTCCGCCTCGGAGTCCGGTTCCGCTAGCTAGGTTGCTTGGGTCCCAGAACTGAGGCCGGGTGGCGTCGATTCCAGGGCGGCAGGTCAAGAAGGAGCCGGGGCCAGTGAGGTTGTTGCCAAGGTTCCGAGATGTTGGGCCCGCGTCGAGACCAACTCCTTGGGTTCGTTTGTCATTGTCACCGATGTCAGTAACGATTTCGCCCATGCAGATCGTGTTTGCGAGGCCGTCAAGGACATCGCGAAAGCGTTTGCCTTTGACGCGAGGGACGAAGAAGCCGCGTGAGCAGCGATCGATCTGTTCGGCGCGGCCGTTGCTGTAGACATCGCCCCAGTTGCGGTAGCCATCTGAACCGTTTGCGAACATGTATGAATCGCCGAGGTTGGCGGCGTAGTTCGTTCGGCCTTGGCCGGGGAGCCCAACGCCTGGATCGCTAGGGCATCGCAAGGTTGGGATATTTGTTAGCCATGGGTCGTAGTTGCCGATGTTGCTGTGCGCGACCAAGTCCATGTCTGGCGTCGGTCCCATCGCCTGGATGATGCCGCCACTGGTTTGCCACGGGTTAGATATTTGCTCCCACAGCGCTTGCTGTTCCATGAACGGCATCAAGCCTGGCAGGTGGCTGAGATTGTACTGGTTGTTCGCGGTAGGCGCGACGGAGTGCCCACCCACGCCTTGGACCTCGAATGTTCCGGTTTGGAAAGGAGAGATGCGTTGGAATGCACTGTGGTAGTTGTGCATCGCAAGCCCGAGCTGTTTGAAGTTGTTGCTGCAGCTCATGCGGCGAGCGGCTTCGCGTGCTGCCTGAACGGCGGGCAGCAAGAGTCCGACCAGGACGCCGATGATTGCGATGACAACGAGAAGCTCGACGAGCGTAAAACCCGTCTTTTTCTGTCGTGGATTCATGGGTAATTTCTCCAAAGTAATGATGGTTATGCTGTGGAAGCGGCCGTCGTCGGCTCATAGGGGAATCTCCGCAGCTGTTGGTCTATGGAGCGGGCCCTGCGGTTCTTAACAAGTTTTTGGGAGAATTGTTTTTTGTCTCTGTGGTGGGGGGGCTTGGGCACTCAGCTCGGGCTATGGTGATTCCTCACCTGATAAACTGGGTTTTTATGTTTAGAACTCGTGCTTTTCGTGCATTCAACAGGGGCACGTAGTAGGTGTTTCGCCCGTGACGTATTGGGCGGTGTTGTTCTCGCGTTTCGTCGGCAAGTTGGAGTCAATGGTTTGGAGTCTTGCACCCAATCCCACCGTGACCACGTCAATGCACTTTTTGTGCTGCATTCGCCGCGGATCCGTGGGTTTATTCTCAGTCTGCTGCCCAACATGAGTCGCGCCGATGACGTGATGCAGGAGACTTTTTTGACCGTTTCGGCAAAAGCGGACGACTACGAGCGTGATTCCAACTTCGTGGCATGGGCGTGCACGATTGCCCGTTACAAGGTGCTCGAAGAGTGCAATCGAAAGCACGCCAATTCGTTGATGTTGTCGCCTGAAGTCATCGAAGCGGTGTGCGTTTCGCATGAGCCGGCGTCGTCGGATGATGAGGAGGCTCGCATGGCGGCATTGAAATGTTGCATGGACAGTTTGTCGCCGCACACCCGGAAGGCGGTCGAGTTGCGTTACTCGCGGGCGCACAGTGCGGGTGAGATCGCGAAATTGCTGGGGTGGTCGACGGATTCGGTTTACGTGGTGTTGTCGCGAGCCAGGACGGCGTTGCAAAAATGTGTCAATAGTCATCTCAAGGTGGTGGGGTAAACCGATGGATATTGATCGTTTGTCGCGTCTGTTGGACCTTTATTTCGATGAAGGTCTCGATGCAGAGACCAAACGCGAGTTAGAAGAAATGCTGCTCGCTTCGTCGCAGGCCCGATCGCTGTTTTGGGAGCGTGCCCAATTGAATTCGCACCTGCGTCAGCAGGGGCAGGAAGGTTGGGGGGTAGAGACTGACGTGTCCGCCGATGACGCAGTTTCGGAAGACATCGAGCGTGCTGCGGGCGCGGTTGCTCGCGACGGTGCGGCCTCCCCGTTGAATCGTCCTTTGTTCCGATGGCTCGTGTCCGGGTTAGCGGCGAGCTTGATGCTCGTGATGGTCGGGCAGTGGGTGCTTCGCGAAGTTCGCAGCGACTTGGGGCGGTTTCGAATTGCCAGCGTTTCAAGCGATCTCGCACGCGAGTCCGCAGAAGTTGAGGGGACTCTGGTCAGGCGACGTGACGCTTGGGTGGCGGTGTTGCGAAAAGCGGTCGCGGTGGAATGGCAAAGCCCGAAGGATGCACCGGTCGTCGGCGAGCCTATGAAGGCAGGGAGGATTCAATTCGACAATGGCCTTATTGAGATACAGACGAATCGAGGTGCGTTGATTCTGTTAAAAGGTCCGGCCGATTTGGAAATCGTTAGCGATATGGAGGTAAGGTGCCAGGAAGGTCGTTTGAGTGTTGAAGTGCCTCCGCCAGCAGAGGGTTTCCTCGTACACACGCCGCTCGTGCAGGTTGTTGACCGAGGCACTGCTTTTGCAATGGATGTCAAAGGTGACGAGAAGGCCGAAGTGCATGTGATCGACGGGCTCGTCGAATTGACCTCGACGGTTCCTGATTCTTCGATGAGAGAGATTCGTGAAGGCGAGGCGATTCGTATCTCCAATGACGGCAGCATCAATGACATCCTGGCGGCGGCGGATGCGTTTCCTTCGAGGGCCGAGATTAACTCGCGAACGAAGAATGAGGCGTTTGAGATGAGCCAAGCGTGGCGGCAAAGACGCAACGCGATTGTGGATGACCCGTCATGCCTTGTTTATTTTGATTTCGAAAAATCGCGGGCCGTCCGGTCGCGGTATCGAGATACCATCGTTCCGAATCACTCGAAAAGCGAAGGCGCTGGTGAACACGGAGTGATCGTCGGTTGCGACTGGACCGACGGTCGTTGGCCCGGCAAGCGGGCCCTAGATTTTAAAAATGCTTCGGACCGCGTTCTCTTTTCTGTCGACGGTAAGCATGAATCGTTGACATGCATCACTTCGGTGCGGTTGGGGTCAATGGACCGCGCGTACAGTTCCTTGTTGATGTCGGGTGATGCGATCGAGGGCGAACTGCAGTGGCAGATCTCTCAGAAGAGATTGGACAACTCGATGGGGCGTTTGAGCCTTTGTCGACGTGTTGATTCGCAGTGGAACTCGATGGATCATTTCCTTAGCGATGCCATCATCGGACCACAGCGTTTGGGGACTTGGATGCAGTTGGCATTCGTATGGGATGGAAAAGAAAGAATCTGCAGCCAGTACATTGACGGCAAATTGGTGAGTCGCGACTTCACGCGAACCGAAGTTGATTCATCGTTTTTATCGACGGGGCGTTTGGAACTCGGGAATTGGACGCCTCGTGAAGGTTTCAGCGTTTCGTCACCGGTACGCAATTTCAATGGCCGCATGGATGAGTTTGTGATGTTCGATCGCGTCTTCAGCGATCAAGAAATACAGGCGTTCCACGATTTGAAGTCGGCGTATTGGAGTGGCAAAGCAAGCAACGATTGGGGAAATCCCGAAAACTGGTCCGCCAAAGTTCTGCCTGTCCGAGGCGACGACGTTTATGTCGATCTTCCTAGTACAGAGAAAGTTGTTTTCAACAGTGGCGCTACGGAGGATCTCAATCGCGTCATTCTCGGGTCGGGATCGGGACGGCTTGGAGCGATGGAAATTTCGGGTGGGAAGATACGAGCGGCAAAAAATCCTGACCGGCATACACGTGTGGGCGTCGCAGGGGGAGTCGGCGAGGTTTGGCAACATGCTGGCGAGGTGAATTTGAACTCGTTGCAAATCGGGCTCGATCCTTCCTCGCACGGCCTCTATCGCCTGACAGGAGGCAATCTACTGTTGTCGCGTGCGAACAACTCGACGAAGTGCAGTTTGGACATTGGCCCGCTCTACGGAGACGGCACCTTTGAAATTAGTGGCGGCGAACTGATGACACGTCGCGGTGTTTGTTTGGGGCGCGACGAGGGACGCGGCGTCTTCTCAGTGATCGGCGATGGGGCGTCAGCTATCGAAATCGGAGCGTACAAAGACGGCGCAGGGTTTTGGAAGCAGAACGCAGGCAGCATTCTGAAAGTGCGAATCGGAGAGAACGGATTGAGGAGGATCAACATCGCGGGCGAGTCCGGAGATGGCGATGTTGACGTAGGGTTCGCAAAAGGCGCTTTGATCGACGTCGGCTTTGTTGACAAAGCGATCGCGGGGCAATGGGACGTCATGCATTGGAATGGCGAGATCATCAACGAGGGGCTGCAGTTCGGTCCAGATGTCGATACCGAAGTGTGGAGCTTCGAATTTGTTGATACCGACGAATCAGGAAGCTTCGACACCCTGCGTGTGATTGCCCGTCCGCAAGCGAACTGATCTCCCTTCGGTAAGAGGTCTCAACGCGCGCGAAGAAAAATGGGGCGATGGGCTCGTCGATTGAGAGTCCAACGATTGGTCTGGGGCGGCCTCAGACGAGGCGAGTGCTGCGTCGTGTGCACTTTCGATCCTGCCGGTTCATTCGATTCCGATTATGCAACATGGTGTTGGTGAAAATATGTTTCAATGTTCCTGGCGAGAATCGTTCTGCGGCTATCGATTGGTAGCGTGGCTGTTGGTGCTGTTGGCGTGGAACGCGGTGCCGCGTTGGTCCGTGGCGGAAAATGACCTGGATAGAGGAGTGAATGAGACGCGGCGTCCGCAGGTTGTTTGTTTTGGCGACAGCATCACGCGGCGCGGATTTCCTGAGATTCTTGGGCGAATGATCGATGCGGAAACGGTGAACGCAGGCGTGCCGGGGAATACGTCTTCGCAAGCATTGCGGCGTATCGAAGCCGATGTGCTCAAGCATGATCCGGACATCGTTGTCGTTTTATTCGGAACCAACGATATCCGGGTCGACAGCGACAAGCATGTTCCAAGGACACGATATGCTGAAAATCTTTGTAGTATCGTGACGCAGTGCCGGTCTCTCGGTTCACGTGTCGTGCTCTGCACGCCGCCTCCGATTGACACGACTGCGTATTTCACCCGGCACGAAAAAGCGGTATTCGATCGAGCAGGTGGTCTCAACAAGTTGCACGGCGACTATCGGCAGAGTGTCATTGATATCGCGAAAGAAGAAAACGTTGCCGTCGTTGACCTGTCTACGTTGTTGTTGGCGGATGACGGTTGGCTGTCACGTGATGGGGTACATCCGAGTGAACACGGCAGCGAAATGATTGCCAAACATGTTGCTGCGGTTGTTCAGAATCTCTTTTCCGATCGCGCGAGGTGACGCATTGTCTGGGCGTGTAGGCAACTCGTAATGACGTCGTCTTGAGGATCATCTATCATCGCGACAAACTGGCGCGAGTAGAGTGCGGAGCTGTTTTGCGCCAGCGAAAGAGTTTTGAAGATCGGCGAGTTCGATCTCCGTCGTTGGAATCGCCAGAGTTCGAGTTCCTGAACTCTGGCGATGGCGTTCTGACACGCATTCTGAGGCTATCAGCGGAACCCGAAAGGGTGTGTTTGCCAATCGTCTATCTCGTTTGGACGTAGATTCGCAAACGTTTGCTGCGGTAAGAATTCGCGTTTTTAGCGAACGTCCAATCGCGGGTTTCGCCGTTGCTATTGCCAATTCCGATATCGGCGTTGTCACTGGATCGCCACTGGTTGATCGCGAACAGGGTTTGTTTGGCCGCGGTGTTGTGGATTTGCATGGAGCCGTACCCGTTGGTGGGTTCACCGGGGGAATCGCCGAAGTCATAGCGATTGTTGCTTGCCCCGTTCACCTTCGAACTGTTGTTCGGAGAGTAATTGTTCGGCCAGAACTCGATGTTTCCGGTTTGGATAGCAGTTCCTGTTTGTAGATCGGCGACGTTGGAGTACACGTCCATCGCACCGATCTTCGTTTGGAAATGAGCTCCCGATTCGGTGGTTGGAATGCCAATTTTCTTTGCGTCGTCGGTAAAGGCGTCCATTGAAACAAACAGCGATTGCGGCTTCCCGTCGTTAGTGACCAGTTCTAACAAATAGGCAATTCGGTCGAAATCCTTAACGTGGTCGCTGTGATCAATGTCGTATTCGATCGTTGGTCCAAGGTTCGAAAGGTCGAGGTCGTACACCAATTCGTATTGGTCGTCGATCGGCAGCGTGTCGACGAACGCCGGAACGGTGCCTCCACGAACGGCCCCGACGGGAAGTCCGGTCCCGCCCATGAGGTTAGGCTCGGCGGTCTTGTGCCACGCAAACCGGAACGCGACCGGCGAGGACACATCGGCAGATTGCAGGATGACCGAGTCACCTGCGATGTCAGCGCTGGCCGGCTGGAATCCTGCGGAACCCGGGCCGATGATTTCGAAATGCGTTGGCGCCTTGCCATCGCGTGTCGTCAGCCCTCCGCCGGTGTTGGTGAAGTTCACTTTCAGTTTGCCTTGGAGGATCTCGAGCGAATCGAACGTGGGGCTGTACGCAACGAGTTCGGTGCGACCGTAGTCGTTTTTGAGCGCGAGTCCGGCTAATCGTTTTCCGACTTCCTGTTTGGCAGGAGGGTGAATGTTGTTTGTGGTTGCGATGTCGTTGATCACCACCATTCCGGTTTGGGGAACCTGATGCTGAACCGCTTCCTGAGCTTCCCAGAACTGGGCAAGAATTTCCGGATTTTCATTGCCGTAGGTGTAGGGAGCAATTTGAACGAAATAAAACGGGAAGTCACCTTGCTGCCACCGCTCTCGCCATCCGTTGATGAGTGCTTTCTTTTTTTCCGTGTAGAGCATTCCTTCGCTGTGGTTCGCTTCGCCCTGGTACCAGATGGCGCCTTTGATTGGGAATCCGAGGACAGGGTGGATCATCCCGTTAAACAGCATGGTCGGATCTTGATGACGCGTGAACGGCATCAGTTCGGCAGGGAACGAGGGGTTCGCCGTGACGCCTTCGTTTTTGCGGAGAGATTGTTCTGCGTTTTCGAGCCACGACTGAGTCGCATCTAAATGAGTGCGAAGGCGGTCTTGATAAACATCGGTACCGGGTGTGCGGCCGACAATGGATTGGTAGATGTCCTGAAGTGCGTCTACGTTTTTGAATCCGACCGGTGGTGTCCATGGTTCGACGCGAGTACCGCCCCACGATGAATTGACCAAGCCAATGGGGACACCCAATTGTTGATGCAGTTCACGTGCCATGAAGTAACCGCATGCGGTGAAGTTGCCGGCGGTTTCCGGTGAACAAATTTGCCACTGAGCGGGCGCATCGTCCTTTGGCTGAAACGATGGTGTTTTGGGGATTGCGATGTGGCGAATGAGCGGATGTTTCGCCGCTGCGATCTCTTCGTCCGCGTTTGAGGATCGCGCGACGGTCCATGCCATGTTTGATTGTCCGGAACAAAGCCAAACTTCTCCGACGAGCACGTCCTCGACTTCGATCGTGTTATTGCCTTTGACGACGAGTTTTTGAGGAGTGGAACTGGCGCCGACACCTGGAAGCTCAACCTGCCAACGTCCGCTGTTGTTGGGAGCAGTGGTGGCGGTGTGGTCGCTGAAGCTCACCGTGACGGATTCGCCGGGGTCGGACCAACCCCAGACTCGGATCGTCAGGTTTTGTTGAAGGACCATGTGATCGCTGAAGATGCTCGGTAGGCGAACGTCTGCGAAACACGGGGGCGTAGGTAAGGTCAAAACAGCGGCAAACCCGAGAAGGCACCATAGTCTGTTAAGTGAACGAGTGACGACAGATGTTGTCATGGCAGTGGGTGGGGATGTTGGAGGGAGGAAGTGATAGGACGAGGATGACGTCCAGGAAGGACCAACAGTATAGACAATGCTGAAGGTCGCGAGGGCGAGGTAGGACGACATGCGACGTACCAACCGTAGTGTCCGTGGCGAGACCTTTTTGACAGATCTCGGCGCGAGGTGCTCCGACTATCGCTACGGAAAAAATCGGCGGGCCAAAATTAGGAATTCTGGGCTCAATTTTTGATGACGGTCTCGATCGGTGACCTATGGTTCGAGCGGATACTCTCTCAACGCGGTGCGCTGGTTGGTGTCCGACGTTGTGATTAAGAATACTCAAGACTGCTTGCTGAACATGAACGAATCAAGTCTTCAGACGCTTCAAACCGCACTCGCGAGCATCGCACTGCCGATCGCGGTGTTAGCATTAGTCACTTTCATTCTGATGTTTGTGGTCGTGGGCTATTCCATGAAATTCGCCCTCGCCGTCGCGGGCGTCGGTCGCTTCGGGTTTTGGAAGTCGATCGGAATGGTCACGACAACCGGGCTAGCGAGCGGGTTTGTCTCGTTTTTGGTTACCGTCTCGATGGGCGGAGTTCCATCCGCCGGACTGATCGCCTGCGTTGCGTCGATCGGAGCCTATGCCGTGGTGATTTCCATGGTAGGCCAATGTGGTATCAGTCGTGGATTCGCCGCTTGTATTCTGTACGGTCTGTTCAGTGTTCTAGGGATGGTACCGCTGTTCACTCTCGTTGGGGTTGGAGGCTTTGCGATTGCCAAGAATTCGGACCTCAATCAAATTGATTTTGCGAGTCTCCAGAGCGAATTGGCGATGGCGCCGGGTGGTATTCCCGGCGGTGACGAGTCCGGCAGAGGGTTTGGGGATCTCGATCTTACCCAAGTGTCGGGAGTCGTGTTTAGTGAAAAATTGAAGAGCATTGATTTCAACGACCCCAGCGGCATTGACCTGACCGATCTAGAAGGTTTGCCGACGCAGTTGCCAGGAATTGCGGTTCCAAGTGGTGATTCAAAAGGGATCTACGACAGCTTCTTTACCGAAGAGAGTTCCAGTCCCTATCCGACGCCCGCCCCAAGTCGTTGCCAAAGTGGATGTCCCGACTCCAAGCCGACTTTGCCGAAGAAGGTCGAGCCATCGACGAGCGGGCTGCGTTCCAATCCGTTTGTTCAGTAGGGGTGAGCGAATAGATCCCGTTTAAGGAAGGCTCCTGTTAGGATTGTCTTTCCAAGCACAGAGTCCCCGTTCGCAGAGTCTCCGTTCACTGAGGCCCAGTTTACAAAGGCCCAGTTTAGAAAGGCTCAGTTTACAACGACGGGCAGAAACGAAGAGGAGACCGAAACCTGACGAGGTCGGCTCTATCACTCTTAAGGGGCTCTACTCTTCGATCTGCAGGAATGCCACGATGTGTTGATCGTCAACGACGTGGTCGGGGTCACGCATCATTTGACGGCCGAGTCCGAATGTTGGCTCGCTCTCGTCGGCTTGGACGATTGGTGCGATGACCAGCGTTGCACCGGGCCGCGTCATCCAGGTCAGATTCAATTCGGAAAGTTCCCATCGATCGCGTCCGGCTTGGATGCGGACAGCCGTATCACTGCTGACGAATTTCTGACGAACGGCGCCGTGTTGGATTTCGGGGCGAATCTCAATTTTTGACTGTCCCCTTCGTGTTCCTGATTCCGCTGTGACCGCGAGCAAGAATTGGGGAGAGAAGAGGTCACGTCCTGAAAGGCCGGAGTTTTGCCGGATTAGAACAGTATGAGATCCTTCGAGTGTTGGAGCCAAAGGCAATTCGTGGCGACGCGATGGACGAAGCGGGATGATTTCTCGTCCGTCGGAATGCGACCCGATCACGTCGGCCCCCGCGAACAGTTCATTGATCGGATCATGCATCTTCCCGTTCGCTTTCGCGCCGCCCTCGGGTGCGTTGGAGAGGGAGTTGAGCAGCCCGACCCTCAGACCATTGTCCATCCAGGATTTCCGGATTCGGGAATCGAAAACGGTTTCGTCGATGTACTGCCACATGCGTTCTCCGAGTGCGGAGGACGAAATGTGGCGAAATTCAACCGCGAGCGAAATCGTGTCGCGGGATTGGTGTGTCAGGGTGGAAACCGAGTGGTGGGAGGTCGGTTTATTGTCAGTGTCGTCTTCGGACTTCGTCGGCGAGTCCAAGAGTGACTTGGGTTCCGACCAAACTCCGGAGCTCCAGAGGGTGCAACCGGGGATTGCAAACAGCATGGCCGCTAGGCACGTCGCACACCAACCGATCGTGAGAATCGGTGTTGGCCGATTCTTCATTTCGATCGAGTGGGTTTTCATTGTGGGTACTGCGTATGGAGCGTCGAGAGGAGCGGGGCATCGGGGGCGAGCGGCCACGTGCCGATGGTTCCTATACGAATTTTAACCGCCGTGTGTCAACGTCCGGCAGCGATCAATGCCAGGAAATGGCGGCAAAAATCGGGCAAGTCGTCGGGGCGGCGACTCGAGACGTGGTGCCCGTCGACCACGACAGCGGCGTCTTCATAGGTCGCTCCCGCGTTGACGAGATCGTCTTTAATGCCAGGAGATCCGGTGACCCGTACGCCTCGGTAGACGCCGGCGGAAATTGGAATCCAGCCTCCGTGGCAGATCGCAGCGATCGGCTTTTTGGCAGCGTCGAACTCCTGAACCAAACGTAGAACCGTCGGGTCACGGCGGAGTTTGTCTGGCATGAACCCTCCGGGAACGAGCAGGGCGTCAAAATCGTCGCTATTCATGTCTGAAATCGCGGCGTCGCTTTCGCAGGGATATCCCAGTTTTCCTTGGTAGGTTTTGTTTGCTTCAGGACCGGCAACCACCACCTCTGCCCCCGCTTCGATCAGCCGAAACCGGGGGTACCACAGTTCGAGGTCTTCGTAAATTTCCCCGACAAAGGCGAGCACGCGGCAACCGGGCAGCGTCACCGGGGACACGTGATTGGTTTCGGGCAATGTTGTCATCGGATTGTTTTGATTTGCAAAGAGACCGTGCGGAATGGGAGGAAACAGTTAAACTAGTAGATCCGTTGGACATTCATCTAGTGGACTCGAATTGTTAACTTTGGCTGTCACCGGCTGCCGAGTCGCGAAAAACAACGCGTTTTGTGGCGATGTGGTTAAGTTGACTTGCCCGGGACCGCGATTGACGCATTGCCACTTTCGCCCGAATCCGACGTGCCCTCCATTGCTAGACCGATCCTGGACCGGTCTGCACTTCCCACCTTCCGTACCCTTCCATTTTGACAAAGACAGCCGTGGACGCTCTGGCTCGCCCGAAAGACGATCTGTTTGACAATTCCACGATGACCGTGGGAGAGCACCTCGAAGAGTTGCGAAGTGCGCTGGTGAAGGCGATTATCTGGCTCGCAATCGGACTGGGGTTCGGTTTGTTGGTGGCCAACCGCGTGGTTCGATACGTGCAAGAACCACTCAAGCAGGCCATTATTAAATACAACGCCGATCGAGATATGGCGGTTCTCGGCATTTCTCATACCGATGATCCTGCGACATTGCGGTTCCACCAGTTTTTGATGGAGAACGCGTTGGTTGCGGAGTTGGTTTATGCATTGCCATCGCCACTGAACTCGTTAGAGGATCGAGATCTGGTTGCGAAAGAAAAGGAGGGCGTCCCCGGCGACGACGTTGTCGACAAAACCGTTGCACCGGAGACGACGATTGTGGATGGGGCACGGCGTATCGATACCGCGGATTTGATCGCCGCGATTGGAACGGTTCCCGATCCGGACATGATGGTGCCGACGGTTCAGTTTCGCCGTAGTGAGCAAGGCGTGAGCTCTTTCAAAGTCGAAGAGACGTTCATGATTTGGGTTAAGGCGGGGCTGATCGTGGGGGCAGTGTTGGCGTCACCGATGATCTTCTATCACCTATGGAGTTTCGTCGCCGCCGGTCTGCACGCTCACGAACGGCGTTACGTGTATGTGTATTTACCGTTCAGTGTGGTGTTGTTCGTTTCGGGGGTTTCGCTCGCGTTTTTCTTGGTGCTGCAGTACGTGCTGAGTTTCTTGTTAGCGTTTAACAGCAGCATGGAAGTGACCGTGGAGCCTCGGCTTTCGTACTACGTTAATTTCGTGTTGATGTTGCCTCTCGGTTTTGGAGTCGCTTTCCAGTTGCCATTGGTGATGTTGTTTCTGCAACGAATTGACTTGATCCAAACGAAGGACTACATCGCCAGTTGGAGAATCGCGACGCTAGTCATTTTCTTTATCTCGATGGTTGTGACGCCTGCGGATGTGACCAGCATGGTCGCGTTGGCGCTCCCTTTGATGGTGTTGTACTTCCTGGGGATCGGATTGTGCTTGTACATGCCACGAGGACGTGGTTTAGGCAGCGGTGCGTATGACCCCGCCTAACCGAGGCGAGGCATGAGATGAGGTATTCGATGCAATGACGCAGCGATCGAGTCCCCCATTCCGTTTGGATCCACAGTCAAACTAGATGGCAGAGAGAGGTATCGATGGCGCATCGCATTCGTCTTCGCAGACCATGGACACGTCGCGATTATTGGGTGACCCCAATGGGCGAAGCCAGTACGCAACCGTGTCCTGTTGGCGATGAGGTTTATACGCAGCAGGTCGATGTTCCTGACAGCGAAAACGACTCGAGCGAGAGTGGCGAAGCCACGCGCGAAGGGCTCGGGCATGTTTGCTATTTGAGGCGATTCAATTCTCCTACTGGTATTGAAACGGCGGCGCGAGTCGAGCTGGAAATCGGCGAAGTCAGCGGGCGGCTGGATGATGTGCGAATCAACACGCAGTCGCTGTCTGCGATTGAATCGTGTGACGGTGGTAGTCGATTCGACTTGACCGATTGTTTGGCACGCCACAATGAGTTGGAGATCCAAATTCGTGGGGAGGGGGCCACGCC
>JBICHZ010000229.1:0-10456 GCA_043101355.1 Rhodopirellula sp. JB044 | reverse complement strand
TGTGACGCTAGATCGCGTCGCTGCCTCGTTCGCCGGTGCGGATGCGGACGCAGTCGTCCATCGGGAGCACGAAGATTTTGCCGTCGCCGAATTCGCCTTGATCGCTGCTGCGTCCTCCTTCGAGGATGGCATCGATCGTCGGCTGCACGAATTCTTCGTTAACGCCGATTTGCAGTTGAACCTTTCGCAGCAGGTTGACTCCGTAGTCACGGCCTCGCATGCCGCCGGTTTGGCCACGTTGTCGTCCGAAGCCTTGGCAATCGACGACCGTCAGTCGGTGCACTTCTACTCGCGTGAGGGCTTCTTTCACGGCGTCGAGCCGCGAGGGTTGGATGATGGCAATGATGAGTTTCATCGTAGGTCAAAATTCCCGTTCAATATCTTCCGCCTGGTGATCTCATCCAGTGTTTTTGGGGCCGAATGGATCTTGGCGACGCATTCGGGGCGGATAAAAAAGCAACTCGAGGAGATGGTTCGCCGAGAATAGCCGATCAGGCGGCTGGGGCGAAGATGAGGGAGGGTGGCCTATAACGCAAAAAAACCCCGACCCGCAACGAGTGAGGCGGACACTCGTCACGGGCCATTGGGGCCTTCTTCTGGCCCAGGCAAGAGCCGAGAAGATCAATGGACCGCAGGCTGCTGCGCCGCCGGACGTGTAACGGACATCCGGCGACGAAGCTGCGGTGGGTAGATCAACTAGATCAGGTGATGGCACCACCTGTGATCGCGTCGGATGGATAAGCGTGCATGCCGTGCTCGCTGATATCCAATCCGGCTTGCTCTTCTTCTGGGGTGACTCGGAGGTGACCGACTGCTTTGAGCACACCGAAGACAACCGACATGGTCACGAATGCCCAAGCACAGATCGAAACGGTCCCGATCCCTTGTGTCACAAAGCCCTCGAAAGCCGTTGGGAAGTGAGTGTTCGGGAAGATACCCATCGTCATGCAGCCCCAGACGCCGCAGACGCCGTGGACAGGGAAGGCACCGACGGGATCGTCGATCTTCAATTTGTCCAACGCGATGATGCTGAGGACGACGAGCACACCGGCGATACCGCCAACGACGATCGACATCGTGTTGCTGAACGCGTCGCAGCAAGCGGTGATACCGACGAGTCCGCCGAGTGCACCGTTGAGGCTCATGGTCAAGTCGGGTTTGCCGAACAGACCCCAGCCGACGAAGGTTGCGATGAATGCACCGGCAGCAGCGGCTAGTGTTGTGTTCACAGCGATCAAGACGGTTGCGTCGATGTCGCCAGTGCCTTGGAAAGCGAGTTGGCTACCAGGGTTAAATCCGTACCAACCCACCCACAGGATGAATACACCCAGAGCAGCGAAAGCGACGTTGTGACCAGGGAGTGGCACTGATTTTCCGTCGGCAGTGAAGCGACCGAGGCGAGGGCCGAGGAAGATTGCTCCGGCCAAGCCGGCGAAACCACCGACCGCGTGAACCACTGCCGAGCCGGCGAAGTCTTGGAAGCCCATGTCAGCGAGGAATCCACCGCCCCACTTCCAGTAACCGCTGATCGGGTAGATCAAACCGGTGAGAATCGCACTGTAGACGAGGTATGCGGTGAACTTCATACGGCCGGCAACAGCACCCGAAACGATGGTTGCGGCGGTAGCGGCGAAGACGGCTTGGAAGAACCAGTCGGCCTGCGGCGAGAACGTACGACCGGGGTCGTCACTGGTGTAGATGCCAGAGCCGCCGAACGCGAACACTTTGCTGACGGTTTCTGCGTCTGCTTCGCTCATGTAGGACGTCGGATACATGATTCCGAATCCGACGAAGAAGAACAGCAACGCACCGACCGAGAGGTCCATGACGTTCTTGGCGAGAATGTTGACGGTGTTTTTCGCCGAGTTCAGGCCGACTTCGACCATCGCGAATCCGGCTTGCATAAAGAGCACCAGGATGGCACAGATGAACAAGACGGCGTTGTCGAGAGCGTAACCAACGCCTAAATCAGCATCATCACCCGCGTCTGCAACTTCTGCGACTTCCGTGACTGCAGCGGCTTCTTCCTGAGCCGAAGCGACAGACGCGAGTGATGTGCCGATCCCTATCATCCCCACAATGATGATCATCATCAGCCAAGACGAACGGAAATTCGTCCAGCGAAATCCTGGTGTTTGCCCAATCGGGCTCTTCAAACTTCGAATCATTTAGTCTTTCCTTCTCAAAGACGGTTTATCAGTTGGCAGCGGTGCGGTCTTGCTATCAATGCAACGACCTTTCAACACTCCTGCCGATCAAAACGTGCAATTCGCTGCACATCGCGGTTCAACCGACCGTCCAACTCCTGCCCGGGCCATCCGTAATCGCTCGTGAGTGTCAGGTTGATTAAAACGCTAGCAATTTGCGTTGGCATGAGCGTTATGCAGGATGAGTGCCAAAACGTGACCGGATATGACAAATGGATTCGTAAGCTGTTGTCTCTTAATGGTTTGCGAATGTGAGAAAAATGTGAAGTTGCATTCAAGTCTTCTGGGGAGTGCCTGTGTTGCTAATCGTGTGGGCACGCGAGCCTAGAAAGTTAGCGTCGCGAGCATCCGGATTGGGCACGTCGGGCTGGCAAACCATCGCTGAAGCGGTTCCTAAGGAGACCGTTTCGCTGCATCGCTCACTTTTTGAGCGGTGCGTTTTGAGCCCCTCGCTTGGCGACGCCGAAATTGGACGTCTTGAAAATCGCGTTCGGTCATAGATACGTAGGAAAACGCCGCGTTTTCTTGCGTAATAACCTGCCGGGAGGCGGCCGAACCGCGGGTGCCTAGTAAATGTGCATGTCTGCGTAAAGTTTGTGGCTGCTGTCCAGTGGTGGGTTGTGCGCCCGAGCGGTTGGGTTAAGGCGGTGCAATGCGGGGCTGCGATTTTTCCTTCGCTGGGCTGGCCTTTGGCGGTTCGTTTTCAATTCCCGTTGCTGGAATCGTTAGGAATCAGTTTCCCGTGGGCGGAATTGTGGACCGTGGCACGTAGAAACTAGGTCTCCGGCCGTAGCGAAAGTCGCCGAGACTTTCGGCGATTCACAAGATCCCCGAAAATCATGGGCCGCCGAAACTCTTGGCGAGTTTCGCCACCCGAAAAACGCGGCAGCGTCGAAAGGTGCTGTGGATGGGGCGCGACCGCAACGGGGCCGCGACCGGGCATCGGAATCGAATTTACTTTTGGTACAACGGGTGGCTCACCTCCTCGGGACCGTTTTTTCCGTCGCCGAGGGGGGCCAAGGATTGACGACACCCACGCGAAGAGGCCGGCTGATGAAGACAATGCCCGAGAAGGCGATGTCCACGAAGACAATGATTGTGATTCCCGCCCGTTTGGCATCGAGCCGATTGAGCGAGAAGCTGCTGCTGCGTGCGGATGGGAAATCGGTTTTGCAGCACACCTATGAGGCGGCCAAGCGAGCGAGCGTGGCGGATCAGATTATCGTGGCCGCGGATGATCCACGGATTGTGAAAGAGGTGGACGGATTTGGCGGCGAGGCTCGATTGACGGACGTGAATTGTCAGAGCGGTACCGACCGGATCGCGGAAATCGCTCTGCTGCATGACGATGTGGATATCTTCGTGAACGTCCAGGGAGATGAGCCGGAGATTGACCCGACCGCGATCGATGCGGTCGCCGAGTTACTGCAGCAGCGGCCCGATGCGGACATCGCCACGGCGGCCTGTCCGATCGATTCCATTTCCGCCCTGGAGGATCCCGGCTGCGTCAAAATCGTGATGGGAGACGGCCAGCGAGCGATCTATTTCAGTCGCTCGGTGGTTCCTCATGTTCGCGACGGGGGAGCGGAAACGTTGCTCGGGGCGGAGCCGACGATCTTTTGGCATCATCTCGGGTTGTACGCGTATCGCCGGGACTTTTTGCTGTGGTTCGCCACGCAGCCGCCCGGAAAGTTGGAGCAGGTTGAGAAGCTCGAGCAGTTGCGTGCGATTGAGGCCGGAAAACAGATCGTGGTCGCATCGGTGCCCCCGGCGGCTCGTGGGATCGACACGCTCGAAGATTTTCGCGAGTTTCGTGATCGCGTGGAAGGAGCGTAAGCGGCGACGCCTGTTGCCACGCCGCCAATTACGAATCCTTCCATTTGCCGAGCGTTCAATTGCAAAGTTGATGCAGTTTCTCGGTTGCTGCTCCGTCGTCGATCGCTCGGGCAGCGATCGTGGCGGCGTCTCGGAGGTTGTCGGCGCGACCGACGAGCATCAGTGCCGCTGCGCAACCCGCGACGACGGTGTCGCGCTGCGGTCCGAGTTTACCGGCGAAGACGTCTCGGATCACGTCGGCACTTTCGGCCGGATCGGCCACGACGAGTGAATCCGCGTGGGCGGGAACCAAACCGAAGTCTTCCGGCGTCCAGAAATGGCTCTTCCGCTCGGCTCGGTTGACTTCGATGCAGTGTGTTCCGGCGTCGAGCGAGACTTCGTCTTGGCCGTCTTCGGCGTGAATCACGAAGCTGCGTTGTGTTTCCAGTTCGCTCAATGCTGCCGCGATTTTGGCTTGGGTTTGTGGGGACGCGGTTCCGAGCAATTGATGAGTCGCACCGGCCGGGTTGCATAACGGGCCGAGCAAGTTGAACAGGGTCGGAACGCCGAGGCTGCGGCGGATCGCAACGACGTGTCGCATGGCGGGATGTAGTTTGGCGGCGAAGCAGAAACAGACACCGATTTCGTTCAGGCACCGTGCGACTTCATCGGCGTTGGATTCGATCTTCACGCCGAGGTGTTCGAGCACGTCGGCCGAACCGGTGCGGCTGGTCGCGCGGCGGTTCCCGTGTTTAGCGACGGCGACCCCGCAGGCGGCGGCCAGGATTGCGACGGCGGTGGAGATGTTGAACGTTCCCGAACCGCTGCCGCCGGTGCCGCACGTGTCCAGCAGGATGTCGCGATTGTGGTCGATGCGTGTCATGTGTTTTCGCATCGCCGTGGCCGCACCGACGAGTTCACTGACCGCTTCGCCTTTTTCGCGAAGCGCCAGCAACAGTTCCCCTACGCTCGATTCCGGCGCATCGCCGCGCAACATGGCATCGATGAGTTCGCCGGTTTGTTCCGCGGTGAGATCGACACCGGACCGGACGGTCGCGATCGCCGTGGGGAAGTCATTGCTCATGTTGAATAATGTCGTTGAGTGAGGGGATCCTCGGTGTGGGTTTCCGAAGATGGTTGGGTATGCCGAGGCTGGAACGTTGGGGATGCTGAGGGCACTGCGTCGAAAGTCCCCCTCTTCTTTGCGGCGAGAGGAGTTCTTAAACTAGAAGAATGTCACGAAAAATCATACTCGACTGTGATCCTGGGATCGACGACGCGGTCGCCATCACGATGGCTTTGTTCGATCCACGACTCGACGTCCTCGCGGTAACGGCAACGGCCGGGACAGTGGACGCGGCGCAAGCGAATACGAACACGTCCGCTATCATCAGCAAACTCGATCCGGCCCGCTACCCGAGGATCGGTACGGCGGTCGCGCCGCAGGATGCTCCGGTGGTCGATGACATTCACCTCAACGGTCCCGACGGGCTCGCCGGTTGCGGTTTCCCGTCGGCGACGCGGCAAAACGATCACCCGAGTGACAAAGTGATGGCGGATCTGATTCGCCGCTATCCGGGTGACGTGACGATCGTTTGTCTCGGACCGCATTCGAACCTGGCCCGGATGCTGCGCCGCGATCCGATGTTGATCCCGATGATCGATAAAGTCGTGATCAGCGGCGGAACGGTGGCGCACAGCGGGAACGCGACCGCGGTTGCGGAAATGAATTTTTTCTTTGACCCTCTCAGCGCGCAAGAAGTCTTTGCGTCGCCGACGACGAAGAGCATGGTGCCGCTCGACGTGACCGATTCGATCACGTTCGGGTTGGATTTGATGGAAAAACTGCCCAGCGAGAATTCTCGTGCGGGCGAGTTGTTGCACAAAATCCTGCCGTACAAGTTCCGGGTTTCGCATCAGAAACTCGGCCGCGAAGTGATGCCGTTGCAGGATGCGGTGACGTTGGTGTCGTTGCTCGAACCGGAACTGTTCCAGTGGGAAGAAATGGCTGGTGACGTTGAGGTGAAAGGGACCCTGACCCGCGGCATGACGTTATTCGATCGACGACTCCGTCCGGAATGGAAGGAGAATTTGGAGGTCGCCCGTCGGGCATCGACTGCGGACGTTCGCGACGCCATCATTCGAGGATTACGCTACGCCGGCCAGCAGACCTCGTAGCGAGCAAAGACCTCTTAGCGAACAAACGCCTCAATGCAGGCGGCCGAATGAGCGTTGTTGAGTAGGTGTGCGTGTCGGCTGTGCGAGTGTTTGTGAATACTCGGTGGCTCGGTGAGACTGGGTGTTTCGCTGGAGCGGATATCTAGGTACAAACGACGCGATATTTTTTCGCACGCTCGTCTTCTATCCGCTCAACTCAGTCAATTCGATCACCTAGCCATGGCCGAACTATTTTCGATTTCAGGTTTGTTCACGCTCGGGATGCTCGTGCTCCTGCAAGCGGTGCTCGGTTTCGACAACTTGCTCTACATTTCGATTGAGAGCAAACGGGTTGAGGAAGACAAGCAATCCATGGTTCGCAAGTTCGGCATCGGACTCGCGATCGTGCTGCGGATCATTCTGTTGTTCATCGTGGTCAACGTGATCAAGATGCTCGAGGAGCCGTTCTTTGAGGTTCACAACGGCTATGTTGACATGGCGGTTTCGGGGCACAGTTTGATCGTGTTGTTTGGGGGAGCGTTTATCCTCTGGACGGCATTGAAGGAGATCTACCATCTGCTCGCCGAGCCGGACCTCGAACACAGTGAGAACACGGCGAAATCGAGCGTCGGCAAGGCGATCACGTTGATCGTGGTGATGAACCTTGTTTTCTCGTTCGACTCCATTTTGAGTGCGATGGCACTGACGAAGAATCTTTGGATCATGTCGGTTGCGATCATCATTTCCGGTGTGTTGATGATCGTGCTCGCCGATCGTGTGGCGACGTTCTTAAAGCAAAACCGGATGTACGAAGTGTTGGGGCTGTTTATCCTCTTCATCGTCGGTGTGATGTTGGTCAGTGAAGGTGGCCACCTTGCACACGTGGTTCTGTTCGGCCATGAAGTACACGCGATGGCGAAGAGCACGTTCTACTTCGTGTTGGCGATTTTGATCGTGGTCGACGTCGTTCAGGGCCGCTATCAGAAACGACTGCTCGCACGCCAAGAACGGATGCAAGAGAAGGCTGCCGCCTGATTTGTCCCTCGGTGCGACGATCGCCGGCGTTTCGTGACGCGGGCGAACTCGTTTCCGCCCGCTGACAACGCCTACGATGCCGCGTCGTCTACGTGGCGTGTTGGGCGGTTTGGTGTGCTTCGTAAACCGACCGAACCCATTCGCGTAGGCGGCTGGCGATGGTTTGCGAACGATAGCCGCAATCGACGAACATCCGCATGCCGACAGGAAGGTCCGATGCGTCGGGAACAACGGCGAGCCAAGCGTGGAAATGCGGTTGCAGCATCCGGAGTTGGTCGCTGTCGCTTTCGTCACGATCCTGGCGTGTCGCCACGGGGCCTCCATGAACCGATGCGAGGGCGGGTTCGATCAAGCGGTCCGTGGCGCGAGGTTCGATCCGTGTCAGCCGGGAAGTGAATTTTCGTTGACTGCTGGAAACCAGCCTGACGTTTTCGCCGAGGCAGGTACGGACGCGGTCAATGTGTCGCGGTGTGATCAGGGCGATCCATTCACGGTCGGTGTTGTCGGCGACAACCATGATCTCATCGCCTTCCTCGACGTACGTTTCCATTAGGGTGTTGAGTTGTCGTGCGATCACACGTCCGTGGTTGGGGGCGCGGATGGTGAGCGAGTCGATGCGTTCTTCGATCTGCGCGATCTGTTTCTGCAGCGACTCGGCATGGCGACGCAGGACGTGTCTTTTGCCTTCGTTATGTTCACCGGCGGCTTGCCGTTTTTCGATACCGACCTGATCGTGCTCGGCCTTGAGTTCACGCAGTTGGCAGCGGAGTTCTTCGTTACGCATCGTTACCAACGGCGTGCCCTGCGAGACGGTTTGGCCGTCACGCACGTGAATTTGTTCGACGAATCCGTTGGCCGGCGCTCGGATGCTCGACGTGGCTGCATATCGCGAGATCACCGGAGCACGCACTCGCGAAGGAATCGGGAAGGCGAAAACGACCGCCAACCCGGCAGCCAACAACCCGCCGCCGATGAACACACCCCGATAGAATCCGACGACGTTGTGTCGTGCTAGGAATCCCATATAAAGCAAAATACGTGCGACCGGACGACCGACCCACATCGCGATCCCCACGGCGGTGATCAGGATCCCTGCACCCTCAAACAGAGTCGACGCGGTGATGGCCAAGCAAACGCAAACGCCAAATCGCCAAACGAGTGCGGCGACGGCGTACACCGAAACCAAGATGCCACGCCAACCAGACAGTTGCCCGTGTCGGCTCGACTCACCGATGATCCATCGTTTGCCGAAACACTCGAGCGTCCGCGAAGCTTCGGATGCGAGGTTGGGGATGTCGACGGCGTCGGCCAACATGAAGTAGCCGTCGAATCTCATCAATACATTGGCGTTGAAGAGTAGCGTCGAGATTCCCGCCGTGATGACGACGCTGTGCGAGACGCAGCGGACGAGCGGATCGTCCACGATCAGGAAGACCCAGGCGGCCGCCGCGGCGATGCAGCATTCGACAAACATTCCCGCCGCCGAGACGCCGATGCGTGAGAGTTTCGAAGGCATTCGCCAGCAACTCGATACGTCGACGTAGGCGAGTGGCGCGAGCAAAACGAAGACGATCCCGCACCGGCTGACTTCGCCGCCGGAACGATGGCAGGCGATCGCGTGTCCGAGTTCGTGGACGATTTTTAGCGTTACCCAAATTGCGAGCATCCACACCCAGCGGCCTGGGTGAAAAATGTTTTCCGTTTCCTGAACGAACAGTTCGCGGTGCGTGAGCGTGCCTACCAGTGCGGACAACATCAACAGCACACCGGCGAACACCATCGGTCCGGACAACAAAGGCGACAACGCACCAGCGAGAGCCTTCACCGCGTGACCGCCGCCAGGGATGGGGACTTTGATCCAGAACGGGTTGAGCCGGCTGAGCAATTTCCAGATCGTTTGTTGCTCGGGACGCGCGGTCGAGGATCCCAGTTCGGTTTCACGAAGTGGCGGATGATCGGTGGCGAGGTAAGCGATTTCGTTGTCTAGCAGCCAACGCGCGATCTCGGTTGTTTCTTTTTCGGTCGGTGCGTCGCGTCCGAGTTCCGCTGCCGCGAGCGAGCAGGCTTGGGCGAGGGTGGTGTTGCCATCCAAAAGGGAACACAAATAGGATTCGCGGTAGCCGACACGAAAGAAACGATGTTGGCCTTCGATTTCGATCCGGTAGACGGTTTCGCCACGCTCGCGGACCGGCCAAACCCGCACATCGGGAGCGAGACGCAGCTTTTGTTGGTTGATTTCTACAATCGACGGCGAGACAGAACGCATGGCTAGATTCCCACCCAGTTACGCAGTGCGAACCAAGGTCGGTGCAGCAGATTCCAACCGATCGGATGTGTGTCCCCGTAGATCGTCGCTCGCCCACGCATGCCCGGTTGCAACCACCCCGATTCGTTGGGGACGCGAACTTCCGCGATGAACACGTTGTCGTGTTCCTGCAATTCGGCTTTCGGGTGAACGGTGGTGATTTTGCCGATGAAGGTTTTCTCGGGAGCCGCGTTGGTATAGAACCGAACCGGCATGCCTTCGCGGACATGCGTGACCTCTGATTCGGGGATCCAGATCTCGACGTTCATTTCGGCGAGCGGTGCGACCTCAAAGAGCGTCTCGCCACGCGAGAGCGGCGTTCCTTCGCGACTCCGCCAATCGCCACTGACGATCATTCCCTCGATCGGACTGCGGATTTCTAGATGTTCACGGCGGTGGGCCAGCAGGTCCGCTTTGGCGGTGAGTCGTTCCGACTCCAATTGGGCGATCCGTACGGAGCCGAAGGCGTGTTGGGCGACGTGGCCTTTTCGCGTTTGCATCGCCTGTTCGAGTTGCGATTCGATTCCCGCGAGTTCGTATTGCAATTCGCGTGGGTCGATTTCAGCCAACAGTTCTCCTTCGGCAACCAGGTCGCCCGGTCGAACGTAGCAGGTTTGCAGAGGGCCATCGAACGCCGCCGCGACGAATCGGCGTTGGACCGGTTGCAACTCGAGTTTCGCGTCAACGGTGTAAGTCGCCGGCGCGAACATCAGTAAGGTCACGGCGATGGCGGCACAAAATACGATGCGTGACCCCGAAGGCGAAATTCGGATAAGTGAACGTATTGTCGATTGCAGCCGACCGCCTTGGTGTCGACGGATCGAGAACAGTTTGCTCGACAACGGGCTCGACAGGGCTTCGAGAAAGTGACCCGCTGCCGGTTGATGGCAATTGAGCGTCATCAGGACACCACAAACTTCATCGGTGTCGTTGACTA
>JBICHZ010000228.1:0-13995 GCA_043101355.1 Rhodopirellula sp. JB044 | reverse complement strand
GGGCTGGCGCAGTGAGTTGTTGCCGAACGTTTGTGCGGGTGGCTGGCCGAAATCACCGACCAAACCCTGGGCGGCGGGTGCGGGATGAACCGGGCCGCCCATGTCCATCGGCGCGTCGCCTTGGACGGGCACACCGGCGTCCATCGGACCGGCACCATACATCGACGGTCCGGCATCCATGGCCGGTCCAGAATCCATATTTGGTTCGGCATGCGAATCGTCGACGTGGGCTTCGGCCGGCGGTGACATCCGCAGGTCGTTCATCGGTCCGGCGGCAAAGCCTGGGCCGGCGTTCATATCGGGACCGGCGTTCATTCCCGGTCCCATGCCCCCGCCCATTCCCGGTCCCATTCCGGGACCTTCTTCGAATTGAATTTCCTGCATCCCCAGTTGGCTCATCGTCGCGACCGGTTGTTCAGCAGGAGCCTCCGATCCGGGTTGCGGCATTTCGGGCTGAGGCATTCCGGGCTGAGACATTGCCATCGCCGGCATTCCCATTCCCGCGGGGCCGGGCAACTCGGAGCTGGGCAACTCCGGTTCAGCCATTGGTTCTTGGCCGGGGCCGCCGGCTTGTTCCGGCAGTCCCATCGTTGGCATCGCCATCGCGGGTGCATCGGCTGGTTCGCTGTAGTCTGACTCGGCAGGCATTCCCATCATGCCGGCGGGGTTGAAACCGCCGGGAGCCGGCATGGCCATCGGGCCGTCGTTGCCGGGCGCCGCGCCATGGTCGACGGGTTCTTCGTGGCTGACTTGCGAGACGAGGACAGGAGACATCGCATCGGACGCTGCCGAAGCCGTCCCCCAACCGTCTGCATCGCTCGGTTCGGTCGACGGCATGTTTGCGGCAAACGCGGCGGGCATCACGCCGTTGGATTCATCGGGGCCGGCTCCGATCGGCATCGGCAACGATTCGGCCCACGCGGGTGCCTCGAGCGATGGCACGTCCTCGGCCGTGTTGATGTCCTGACGTTGAGCCTGGGCCGCGGCGAGTGCTCCCAACGCGATGGCTGCGACACCACCGGAGAGACGCCATGAGAGTCGTTTTCCGAATTCCATCATCGTTCGCGTTCCTTTCGCGTGTCCTCGAGTCCCGTTTTGAGTGTCGCGGTGACCCGTTGTGCCAATCCGTGGCGCCGAGGTGGACGATTTAGTTTGTTGTTCGAATGGAGTTGTTTTTCGAGGCCCGATCGTCCATCCGTCCAGATCGCCGATCAGCTCACGTTAGCCTCTATCAAATCGCCCCCTCCGGTGCCAAGGGGAAATTGCTTCCGTTTTTCGGTCTTTCGTTCAAGTCATCCGATTCGCTAGGTTCTTCGGAAATGGACGTTACGTCCTGTCCACCCCGACTCGATGCGTCAAGGATGATGCGAATGAACCTCTGCTGCCCCCACACCGACCCAAACAGGTCGGTCGGAAGTCAAAACCCGCACCCGATCACCTCTCGATCCGCGAACAAACAATGGGGGAGATTTGCTGCAATCGGCATCGTCGCTGCATGCACGGTCGCGGTCACCTTGGCAACGGCAACCGAGTCGTTCGCTCAGGCACCCGGTGGACAATCCTACCAAGCCACGCCAACCGGCCAACGTGCGGCCGATGGCGGACCCGCGGTTGACCCGAACCAAGCCCCGTTTCCACCGCTCGACGCCAAATCCCAAGCTCAACTCAACGCGATGTTGAAAGCGTGGGAGAAACAAAGCAAAGGCACCAAAACACTCGAGTGCCAATTCCAACGTTGGCACTACGACCTGTTCGCCGCACCGGCGGGCGTCCACGCAACCAAGAGCACGGGCGTGATCAAGTACGCTTCGCCGGACCGTGGTCTCTTCAAAGTCGACAAGATGGTTTCCTTCGATGGCATGAAAGAAGGCAAGCCGCAGTACAGCGAAAAGCAAAACCAGTTCGGTGAACATTGGGTTTGCAACGGTGAAGAACTGCTGGAATTTGATCACAGCAAAAAGGAGTGCCGCGTCCAGCAACTCCCACCGGAGATGCGTGGCAAACAAATTTTCGAAAGCCCACTGCCGTTCGTCTTCAACCTCGACGCCGCCCAAATCGTTCAACGTTATTGGGTGCGTCAGGTCCAGGCTCCCAAGCCGGGCATGATCCTGATCGAAGCGTACCCGAAACGCCAAGACGACCGGGCGCAATACAAGCTCGTGCAAATCGCACTGAACGAAAAAACGTTCTTGCCCGAAGCGTTGTTGATGTACGCCCCGAACTTCAACATCAAAACGGCTCCCAAATGGGATCACTATGAGTTCGTGAACGTCGAACGCAACTCGATCTCGGCGGGTCTCTTTGATCGGTTCATGAAAAACTTCATCGACGAAAAACCACCTGCGGATTGGAAGGTGTTCCACAACACCTACCGACAACCCGGACCGCCGCAAATGGCAACGCCGGGCAACGCCCCGAACGAACGCCGATAGGACACCTCACCGTAGCCGGAGTCGCCGAGACTTCGGTGGTGCGTTGGTGGTGGGAAGTCTGAATTCTTGGCGAATCCAGCTACGCGGATGGTTGGGTAACGAACGCCGATAGGACAACCCACCGTAGCCGGAGTCGCCTAGACTTCGGTGGTGCGTTGGTGGTGGGAAGTCTGAATTCTGGCGAATCCAGCTACGCGGATGGTTGGGTAACGAACGCCGATAGGACACCTCACCGTAGCCGGAGTCGCCGAGACTTCGGTGGTGCGTTGGCGGTGGGAAGTCTGAATTCTTGGCGAATCCAGCTACGCGGATGGTTGGGTAGCGAACGCCGATAAGACACCTCACCGTAGCCGGAGTCGCCGAGACTTCGGAGGTGCTTTGGTGGCGGGGAGTCTGAATTCTTGGCGAATCCAGCTACGCGGATGGGGAGCGTTGAATCTCTCAACGCTCTCGCCCACGGTTACTCTTCCTCGAGAGATAACTTCCCGTGGAGACCGCGTTCGGGTGCTTCGCCTCCGAGAGAACGGGCGATGACGGTAACGTTATGATCGACCATTCCTTCGTAGGTGCCTTCGTAGGTCCCGCCCTGTCCGGCTGCATCGGAATACAGCATACCACCAACCTTCACGGTCACCCCGCGTGATGCGGCGCCCTCGATCAACGCTTCGATGCTTTTTTGAGAAACGCTGCTCTCAATAAAAACGGCGGGCAACTTTTTCTCGACCAACAAATCGACCAACTCGTTGACGCGGCGCAGGCCCGCTTCGGAATCGGTCGAGATGCCCTGCACTCCCATCACGCGGAGCCCGTAGGCGCGGCCGAGGTAACCGAACGCGTCGTGGGATGTGATCAAGATGCGTTGGTCTTCGGGGATCGCCCCGAGCCGTTCTTTTGCGTACTCGGTAATCGGTTTGAGCCCTTCTTGATACGCCTTCGCAGCAGCTTGAAACTCGCCGGCGTGTTCGGGCAGCCGCTCACTGAGCACATCGGCAACAACCGACGCGGTCGAACTCCACATCGAAACGTCAAACCAAACGTGTGGATCGGGGTGAGCCCCCTGGCCCTCCGGTGAAAGCAGTTGTTCTTCGGTGAAACGTTCGGTCAACGCGTGGACCGGGATGCTCTTGCCGATCTGCGCGAGCGTGTCGGTCATCTTTCCTTCGAGTAACAACCCTGAATAGAAAACGACGTCCGCGTTCATTAACAATGCCGTGTCGTCGCGGGACGTTTTGTGCAGGTGCGGGTCAACGCCGGGCCCCAGCATCACGGTGACGTTCACGTGCTCCCCGCCCACACCACGCACCACGTCGCCCACCATCGCGGTGGTGCAAACGACATTCAACGCACCGTTCTCTTTGCCGTCACCCGAATCCGAGGGCGTCGCCGAAGGCCGGCAACCCGTCGCGATGATCAGGCAAACGATTGACGTGGCGAGAAAGCGGCAGCGATCCATGATCCGAAAACATCCGATAGACGACAGAGGACTGATGCGAATGTTCTACCCGATCGCGACGTTTGCTCGAAGCGGGTGGGAATGGCGGGCGGTCTGGGTCTGGGTCTCGGTCTCGGAGTGACTGAACGACGTGGGGAAACGCCTTCCGGGGTTTTCCGGGTAGCGAAGCTTGGCAAGAGCTTCGGCAGGGACCGTGAATCGCCGAAAGTCATGGCGACTTACGGGGCGACGCTGATTCGGTTTTGGACGCTGGAAACGCCCGGTTCGAGTCGCATCAGCAATTCGCTCATCCGGCGATCTTTTTCGCTGGCGACGTTGCCCTGCAGGACCGCGGTGCCGTTCTGCAACTGGACGTTCACGCCGGAGTACGGGTTACCCGCGTAACCGCCGGCCACTCCTGCGAGGCCTTCGCCGCGCGGCTGTAGCGTTCCGGCCGCCTGAAACCGGCTCTGAGCTGAAATTTGACGCGGCACACGATTGGACATCGTGCCGGCCGGAATCTGCACGCCGCTTCGCAAACGGGTTCGAATCGGCGGGGTCGAATTACTGCTGCTGTTGGCGTTGTTGTTGAACAGGTTTCCGAACGCGGCCCCCAGGCCACCACCGAAACCTCCACCGAACGTGCTTCGTCCTCCCGCAGCGCCCGTGCCCGTCGCACCGGCGGTAGACGCGGCGCTGGCTCCGACCGGAGAGGCGGTGGACTGACCGACGACGCCGGTCCGCTCGATCCCGCCGGAAAATGCTTGATCCGGCGTCAGCCCTCCGCCGGCTTCCTGTTGGTTGGTTTGGTCGGTGTTCTGTTGCTGGGCGAAAGCGGGCGTGGTGCTGGCAGCGACGGCGAGCACCGCGGCCGCGAGGATTGCGAGCGATGGACGACCGGTGGTTGAAATTGGATATCTCATCTGTTCTTTTGCTCGGTTAGGTTCGCTTTTTGCCAAGATCCGAACGGCCGGTTCGAATGCACTTCGATCGGCGGTTCGCGTTTCGGCGGAAGTGGAGGCGGACGCTGGCGATAGCACTGTTTCCAACATCGTTATTAAAACACCGCCCTCTCGGCCAAGTTTCTGTGCCTAGCGGTTGGCTCAACATTCTAATCTCCCCACCGACAGTTTGACCTCTGTTTGGATTGAAAATCACATGCACATGCGTTCCGTTCCCTGCCGGTCGCGATGGTTATCCGCTTCGTTTGCCGGCATGATCGCCCTGACCGCTTCAATCACTTCTTCCCCAACCTGGGCACAAACTGGTCTCGCCAGTCGCGATGCCCGCGACCAACGAGGGGGACAGGAACTCGAATTTGAATCCGCCGTGCCGCCCGCGTCGCGACTGCTGCCGTCGGACACCTACGCGTACGTTCGCATCCGCAACGTGGCGGATTTGAAAGTAGGCTTCGCACGCTCATCGCTCGGCCAGATGCTCGACGACCCCGCGATGCAACCGTTCGTTTCGGACACATACCAAACCCTTAGCGCCACGCTCGAGGAGTTCGCATCGCAGATCGGTTTGTCTCTGGACGAACTGCTGTCGATCCCACAGGGTCAAGTCGCGATCGCGTTGGTGCCGGGAGCACCGCCGGAAGCCGAGCCCGCAAAACCATCACGCGGACCAGAAGAAGAACCGGAAACCGACGAGGAAATCGCTCGCCGGTTACAACGCCAACGTCGCCAACAAAACCGGTTCGCGGTCGTGTTGATGGTCGAAACCGGCAAAGACAACGCGTCGTCGGCCCGGATGAGTGAACTGCTCGAACAAATCGGCGAACTCTCGCAACGCAATCAATTCGTGAGCGATACCGAGAAAATCGGCGACCATTCGCTGACGACTTGGCGGCGTGCCCGCGGAGGCCAACAAACCGAATGGTTCCAACGCGACGGGATGTTCGTGATCGGGCTCGGCCGTCGTGCCGCCGCCGACGTCCTCGAGCGGTGGAACGATTCCGACGCACCACGCAATCGCAAGGAAGCAGCCGAGGAAGCAAAAGACACCGACAGCAAACTCGTCGAGATCAGCGGCAACTTGTCGAGCAATCCCGACTTCGGTGCCGTCATGACGCGTTCGATCGGGGCGGAAGCCGAAACGCCTCAGATCACGTTCTTCGTTCATCCCTACGCGATCGCGGAAAAAATCATCAGCCGGTCGGGCTCCGCGTTCTTCATCATGCCGATCGTCGAGACGCTCGGCGCGGACAAAATCCGCGGGATCGGAGGCAGCATTTTCCGAGGCGGCGATGTGATCGAAGGGATCATCCACGCACACATCGTCATCAACCCGCCCCGAGACGGTTTCTTCGGTGTGATCCGGCCCGAGGAAGTCGACCCGACGCCGCCGGAATGGGTTCCCGCCGACGCGACCAGCTACATGACCGCGCAGTGGGACATTGCAACCGCGACCGACAACCTGACCAAGATCGTCGACCGGTTCGCAGGCGAAGGCAGCTTTGACCGGTTCGCAGAGGATCGCGTCCAAGCGAGGCTCGACATCAGTCTCAAAGAAGAGGTGATCCCCAACCTGACCGGCCGGTACGTCGGTGTGCAGCGTTATCAGTTGCCCGCCGCTTGGAACGCGGTCGCGAGGGTGGATGCGTTGCAGGTTCGCGATGTCGAGAAGGCTCGCGAATTGCTCCAAAGGGCCAAAAACAAACTGCCTGCCTCCGACATGCGTGCCGAAAACGTCGGCGGCACCGAGGTCTATTTTATGGCCAATCGCCGGGAACTGCCCGACACCCTGAGGACGCCCGAACGCAGCGTCTTTTTGATCGACGACTATCTCGTGTTGGCCGACAGCCGCGAGTTGGTCGAACAGATCCTTCGTGCCCGCGCGGGGAAGACACCGCGACTGGTCGACGACACCGACTACGAACTTTTGCTCTCCGAACTCGGGGCAAAGCTCGGCGGGGAGAAGCCGTTCGTACTCAACTTCGCACGAGACGCGGACAGCTATCGGGTGCTCTACAACATGGCCGGGTCCGAAGAATTCGCAGGCACGCTGAGCCGCCGGGGCGAGAACAATCCCGTCATAGCGAAATTCGCCGCTTTGCTCAACCGACAAAAGCTGCCGCCGTTCGACGAGCTGCGGAAATATTTCAACGTCAGCGGTGGATTCGGGTATGACGAGCCCGGAGGACTCCATTTTGGCCTCATGACGCTGCGTCCGCTCGAGTAGACACACTGGCAACCCGGGGCGTCCTTCCTACGGGTTTTCGCGGAGAAAGCCGGATTCTCGGCCGAGACCTGCGCGGGTCCGTTTTCCCTGAAAGCCCGGCAAGGGTCCGCATGTTCACATTGCGACAGAACCAGGGCGAAGAACCCCTCGTTAGAACGAGCCCGTTTTTGGAAATGTCCAGTTCGCCGGTGAAACATCGCCGAGATTTCTCCCGCGAGAAGTTAGCATTTTCGGCACAACCGTTGCGTTGAACGCACACCGGTGCAGATTTGCCAGCTTTTTAGGCTTGAAAGTCCTCCCCGACGTCTAATCTTGCTTCGGCGAGACCTCCATTGCCCGCCATTGAGGCAAATGAGCTGCCGGTGAAGAACCCATGATTTTCGGATTCGGCTGCACCAATATCGGTTCCCGCGGAGCGAACTCTGATACGTTCTCGAGCGTCTGATCAGTTACCGCGGGGCAGAATTTGCGGTTCACCCCGGACGTCACCCGTCTGTTTGAAAGGTTTTCCTATGACTAGAAAAGAATCTCTCCAAAAAATGCGTGTCACGTTGGTCCGCCGTCGTGATGCACTGCGGAAGGCATTGGCGGGAGACCTCAGTTTGCTGCGTGAGTTGCACCAACAGAAGACAGGCGACCCGCTCGACGCGGCCGCGGACACCGTCCAAGACGAACTGAACAGCCAGTTGGTGGAAGTCGAAAGCCGCGAGTTGACGGCGATCGAAGAGGCGATCGAGAAGTTCGACGCGGGAACCTACGGCGACTGCGAAGATTGCGGCAAACCGATCCCGCTGAATCGCCTCCGCGCGATACCCTACGCGAGCGACTGCATCGATTGCCGCCGAGCCGCCGAACGTGGCACCGACAGCGCATCCGCCGCAGTACCCTGGAACCGCATCTTCGACATGACCGAAGCCGACACGGTCTGAGCGCATTTGCACACGTCATTTAATGCCAACCACCCAGGGCGTTGCCCTGGGCTAGGCAAACGGACGGGGCGTTGCCCCTGAAAGCCCGCCCGAGCCAACGGCCCAGCATTTACCCAGCCCGGCCAGAAAGCAGGGGCGGTTTCCCCGGGCCAAAAGCCCAGCAATCTATCCAGCCCGGCCGGAAGACTGGTTCGGTTTTCCCCGGGCCAACGGCCCAGCAGTTTGTCTAGCCCAGCCTGAAGGGCTGGGTAGATGGGCGAACCGAATTGAACGAGAGGGCTGAAGGCCCGGCCGTTTACCAAAACACGCCCCCCCAACAAACTCCCACGTTCATGAAATCGCGGAGAAGGTTGCTCCCTCCGCCATCTACAAACGCGGCAACCCGCTCGATTCATTGCGGTTGTGTCGTTATCGTTTTGGGGTCGGAAATCTTCTCCATTGCCTCACTCCGAGAAAGACAATTGCCATGACGGACCTACGGTCATACGTTCGCGACATTCCGGATTACCCCAAGCCGGGAATTCTCTTTCGCGATATCACCCCGCTGCTCGCCGACCCCCAGGCCCTCACCGCGGCCGTGGACGCGATGGCGGAACCCTTTTTGGATTCGAACATCGATGTCGTTGCGGCCGCTGAGGCTCGCGGTTTTATCTTCGGCACGCCACTCGCCATGCGACTCAACGCCGGATTCGTGCCGATTCGCAAACCCGGCAAACTTCCCTTCGACCTGCATTCGTTCGCCTACCAACTCGAATATGGCACCGACGAACTGCAAATCCACGTCGACGGAATCAAACCAGGCCAACGCGTCTTGATCGTCGACGACCTGCTCGCCACCGGCGGCACGGTGGAGGCATGTTTGCGATTGCTGGAAAAATGCGAAGCCAAAATTGTTGGCTGCTCCTTTTTGATCCACCTCGAAGCACTCGGCGGCGAAGCTCGCATGGAACCTTACGACGTCCACAGCGTGCTGAAGTACGGCGGTGACGACAAGGAACAGGAACTCAGCATCCAAAACGAGATGCCAGGGCCGAGCGTTTAAACTCGCCAACGACGACTACAGCAGGTCGTCTTCGAGCAAGTGGCAATAGGCGTCGTAGCGACGGGCGTCGATCCGTCCGTCAGCCACGGCGTCTTTGACCGCACAGTCGTCTTCGTGCAGATGCAAACAGTTCGGATATCGACAACCGCTCACGTAGGGACGCAGGTCGGGCATCAATCCGGCAACCTCAGTCGCCTGGATGTCCCACAGTTGAAACTGCCGAATGCCGGGCGTGTCAAAAACCGCACCACCCTCTTCGAGCGGGATTAACTTCGCCGCCGTGGTCGTGTGCCGACCTTTGCTGTTCTCCGCACTGACCGAGGAGACCGCGAGGGCCAAACCAGGCTCGATCGCGTTGAGCAGGCTGCTCTTTCCCACACCGCTCTGCCCCGCCAACGCGGTTTGCCGGTTGCTCAGGAAGGCTTTGAGATATTCGATGTTTTGCCCGGTCGTCGCCGACGTCGGCAACACGCGGTATCCCAACGACGCGTAGACACCAACGAGCGATTGCAGATGCACCGGGTCGACCAAATCGATCTTGTTGATCACGACAACCGGTTCGATCTCACACTGCGCGGCGGTTAACAACATCCGGTCGATCAATACCGGTTTGATTCCCGGTTCGGCGGCACTCGCGATGATCAGCATCGCATCGACATTTGCAACAATAACATGTTGCTTCCCGCGGCTGGTTCGACAAATGATCCCGTGACGAGGTTCGATCCGTTCGATCATCCCGTCGGCCGTCACGACTTCATCGGCGCGGCGGGCTGTTTGACCGCCGTCCCCGTCGCGGGCTTCGGTGCGAAACCAAACGTGATCGCCCGCGACAACAACACCGCGTTGATCGGTCGCCAACGACTTGAGCACTTGACGAACGGCGCACGCGTAAAGTCGCCCGTCATCGGCGAGGACTTTGCTCTGCAGCCCGTGAACGCTGAGGACACGACCATGGGTGAGTTGCGATTCGTCGACACGCACGTTGACCTGCAACGCATCCGAACCGGCCGCGGCGTTGTCCGCACCGGCGATCGTTCGCCGGCGGGTCAGTTCGCCTTTGCCGGAAAGGCGCTCGCCCTGCTCGACATCGTCGATCCGTGACGACACATCATCACGGAACTCCCGAGTCAGGTCGCGTTTGCGGACCCGGCCTTGGTGCTTCTTTCGAAACTCCGCCCGCAGCTTGCCTTTTTTCTTAGCCAAGGAAACTAGTCTTCACTAGGCACCGGGGCGTTTGAACTCCGCTCGGCCACACCTTCGGGGGCCATGATCTGTTCGATCTTGCCGTCCCGGTCGCCTTTGCGTTTGTGGATCGACGGTCCGATCAATTCGGTCAACTCGCCTTCGCTGAGTTCCTCGCGTTCGAGCAAACCACGTGTGATCTTTTCGAGTTCGTCGCGATGCTCTCGGAGCAATTGCTCCGCCTTCTGGTCCGCTTCGAGCAGGATACGAGCCACCTCTTCATCAATCAGTTCTTGAGTGTGTTCACTGAATTGACGTTGTTGGTGAATCTCGCGACCGAGGAACGGATCCTCATCACTGGTCTTGTAACTGACCGGGCCGATCTTCGGGCTCATGCCCCAATGCGTGACCATCCGGCGGGCGATGCTCGTCGCCCGTTCGAGGTCATTCTCGGCACCGACGCAGGTTTCGTTGTAGATAATTTTCTCTGCGGCACGGCCGCCCAGAAGCACGATCAATTGATGATCGAGTTCCTTCTTGCTCATGCTCAACCGGTCTTCGTTGGGCACGTACTGCGTCACACCGAGGGCACGCCCACGCGGAATGATCGTCACCTTGTGAACAATGTGTGACCCCTCGAGATGCCACGCCGTGAGCGTGTGCCCGGCTTCGTGATAGGCGGTCTTTTCCTTTTCGTCTTCCTGCAGGACTTCTTCGCGTTTGGCCCCCATCAGGATCTTGTCGCGGGCAAAGTCGAAATCGACCATCTCGACCACTTTCTTGTCCTGGCGGGCTGCCCAAAGAGCGGCCTCGTTGACCATGTTTCGGATGTCCGCACCGGTCAAACCAACGGTCCCGGCGGCCAACCGTTTCAGGTCGACATCGTCGGCCAAAGGCACATCGCGGACGTGGACTTTGAAGATCTCCTCGCGGCCCTTCATCGTCGGACGACCGACAGTGATGTGACGATCAAAACGTCCCGGACGCAGAAGCGCCGGGTCGAGAACGTCAGGCCGGTTCGTCGCCGCGATCACGATCACCGCGTGCGAACCAGAGAAGCCGTCCATCTCGCCGAGGATCTGATTCAACGTTTGTTCGCGTTCGTCATGCCCACCGCCGAGACCGGCACCGCGTTGGCGACCGACCGCATCGATTTCGTCGATGAAGATGATCGACGGGGAATGCTCTTTCGCGGTTTTGAACAGGTCACGCACGCGGCTCGCACCGACGCCGACGAACATTTGAATGAATTCACTACCGTTGACGCTGTAGAACGGCACCTCCGCCTCACCGGCGACGGCTCTGGCGAGCAACGTTTTCCCGGTGCCCGGAGGCCCATTGAGCAGGACGCCCTTGGGGACTTGTCCGCCAAGACGCGAGAATTTGTCGGACGTTTTGAGGTAATCGACGATCTCCTCGAGGTCCGCCTTCACGCCCTGCAGGCCCGCGACGTCGTCGAACGTGATGATCTTGTCAGTCGCTTCGAATCTTTTCGCAGGACTCTTGCTAAATCCCGAAAGGAATCCCCCGCCGCCCATCATTTCATTGCGGCTGCGGCGAATCATCGTGAAGATCAAAAACAGGATCCCCAGCGGCAGAACCAGCATCAGCAGGATCTGCAGAATCGCCGCGGTCGAGTCAGGCTTTTTAAACTCGTAATCCTCGACGCCCATTTCCTTGAGGCGTTTTTCCAGAGCACTCGCGTACTCATTGCCGGCCGGGCGGGTGAACACGAACTCTTTCGAATAGAGTTCTTTTTTCGTGTCCTCGTCGACGTTTTTCTCTTTCGGGAAAGGTTTTTCGGGCCGAATGCGGAATTTCCCTGAAACTTCCAAATCGCCGATCTCGACCGACTCAACGTTCTTCTTTTCCAGTTGTTCCTGGAAAAAACTAGCGGAAATCGTTGAACGATCGTCGGGCCGGTTGGCAAAGAGAATCGCGGCGAGTGCGGCAATCACGAGGGCAATCATGATCGGATTGCCACCGCGTCGACCACCATCCTGATCAGTCGGTTGTTTCGAGGGGGACTCGGAGTCCTTGGCCATATTGTGTTCCTATCGTGTCTTAGGCTCTTCTATGAACGAGCCGTTTTGGCATTCGCTGCGTGAGTGTAGCAAGGAGTGTACCGGGAATTCGAAAATACGGCCAACCGAGTCTTTTTAGTTCCCGATGATGTACAGAAAGTTTTTCGTCCGCAGCCCTAAACGGCCGCCCAAATCGACCGGGCTGGCGACGGTATAGTCTTCGTCATCGGCGACCACATTGGTTGCCAGAACGGGCGGCGTGGCCGAATCGCCTGCCCCCCCGAGAGGTCCGATCACGGAGGTATGCCCGTTTTCGCCGGTGACGTACAGGTGATCGCCGGAAATCAGCGGCGAACTGCTGTAGCTGCGGCGGCTGCGGGGCAATCGAAGGCTCCACAGGGTCTCGCCCGATTTCGCCGACAGGGCATAGACGGTTCCTTTGTCGTGCTTGGCGTCGGAGACCACATACAGTACGCCGTCACGGACCGCAGGGGTCGGCACGTCACTGCCGATGTCGTCGCGGAACCAAACGATCGCGTCTTTGCCTTCACCTGCGGCCAGTTTCTCAATATCGACCGCGGTCAGGGTTGCTCCGCGTGCGTAAGGACAAAACACCAAATTCCCCTCGGCGACCGGCGACGCGATCGAGCGAAAGAACTTTTGCCCTTCGGGATTGAACCCGCCGAGACGTCCGATTTCTTTTCCGTCGGCGGCATCGTTGATGGTCAAGTGGTCCGCACCCATGACCGCGACAGCCGGACGTCCGTTGAGCTCGACCGCGACCGGGGTCGTGTAGCTCTGTGCGGCCTCTTCGGGCGCATCGGTCATGCGGTCGGTCTTCCATTTCATTTCGCCGGTGCCGATATCAAACGCGACCAGATAGCTCGGCCCGGTTTGCATGACCGGAATCACCACCATCGAATCCACCAACAACGGCGAGGATCCCAGGTCCCACCACAGCGAATCTTCGCCGAACTCATCCTGCAGGTTGTGGCTCCAGAGGACTTCACCGGACAGGTTCACGCACGACCAATCTCCACTGCGGAAATACGCAACCACGTGCTCACCGTCGGTAACCGGTGACGGATTGCTGCCGCTGCCTTTGCGGTGTTTGTTCCCACGGTCGGTTCCCATCGGAACTTGCCAAACGATGCGGGGCTCGTTGACGTCAATCGCAAAGAGCACATTCTTTCCGTCGACACCGCTGGTCAAGAAAGCCATGTCGTCGACGACCACGGGGGTGCTGCCACCGGCGCCGGGAATCTCGACTCGCGAGGACGTCGCTTCGTCCCATTTCTTCGGCAACGTTCCTTCGGGCGCGACACCTTGCTGCGAAGGCCCACGCCACTGTGGCCAAACGGTCGATTCGTTCTGACCGGCTGCGGTCTGCGAAGCACCGGCGGCCGCCTCGGCGGTGGCATCGCCAGCGTCACAGACCGCGGTCGCGAACACCGAGCAAAGCACCAAACTCCCCGTCGCGATCTTTGCCGAAATCGAACAGGACGGATTCCAGCGAGCGGTCATCCTATGGGCAAACGTCATGAACATTTTCGATCCTCTTTTGTCTTTGGGGCGGAATGCAGGCGGGAGATGGCTGGGCAGGAATGGCTGGGCAGGAATGGCTGGGCGAGAGATGTAGAAGCAGGCGGTGGGGACAACGCGAAGTCGCCAATCGAAATCGTCGATCAAAACCAACACCACGCCGGACAGCGAACGGATGAATCACCGTAATTGGATGGGACGGGGCGTTCGGACAGGTTCGAAGGAGAGC
>JBICHZ010000227.1:0-3629 GCA_043101355.1 Rhodopirellula sp. JB044 | reverse complement strand
GAAGTCGCTCAGATGATGATCAAACATCAATTGCATCACGTGCCGGTCGTCAATCACGACAGACAACTCGTCGGAATCGTATCGGCAACTGATTACGTACGGTTCGTTGCTGAAATGACCTAACACGACCGTTGGACGCTGGATCGCGGCAGTCGTACATGGTCTGTTTGCCATTAAAAATGCGACCAGCAATTGATAAACGCCACCACGGACTCAGGCGGAGGCTCGGGGTGGTCGTGGGTCTCGATCTCGGAAAGACCGAACAACCTCAGTCTCGCTACCGACGAACTAAAATGCTCATGCGAGTCGCCGTATCGCTCGCGTCGATCGACTGACTGTGGCGAAGGCTACTGCCCTAGTTGCAACCATTCCGGGCGGAACAACATGCAAAGCCCCAAGGCGAGAATAACAACGCCGCTGAGCAGTTTGAGCCAACGTCCTTCACGTTCCTGCAGCTTTCGATGCGACAGCGTGATGACTACGATCGATAGCAAGACCAGGTCGTCGAGCATGTAAGCGAGGATGTAAATCAACAGATACAGATGGTTCTGCCACGCCGGCAACTCCTGCAACGTCAACACTTGCGTGTACAAAGCGGGCAGACCAGCCGTGCATAACAACTCGACCATGTTGACGATCACCGCCAACGCTACCGCACCGCTGAGCGCAGCGGTCAGATACTTGGCCTCCACGATTTTTCGCACCCTGCGATACAATCCCGGCTTTTGACTTTCCGGGATGGAAAGCGAAATCCCTTTCTTGAACGCGAAGAAGTCCTTCACGTTGACCACGCCGATGAAAATCGCCAATGCCCCCAAGGCGATTTGCACCGGGCGTGCGATTCCAATAAACAAAAACAAACTCAGCCACGCCGCCATGAACGCGTAGTAGGCCATCCCACTGACCAGCACAAACGTCCCGGCGATCAAAATTATCTTGCGTCGGTCCTTGATGTTCACCAGCACAGATAACAGAAAGACCAACACCCACATCGCACACGGGTTGAACCCGTCGACGAGTCCAACGAGAAAGGAAAACAGCGGCATTCCGAGATCACGCACACGTAGCTCGCCAAAGACGGGCACTTCGATCGATTCGATCTGGGCGGCATTCTCAACCGGTTCCTCGACCACCGCCTCGCCCGTTTCCGATGCACTCGCTTCTTCGGGAAGCGCTAAGTCGTCGAGATCAAACTCGAACTCTTCGTCAGAAATGGCCTCCTCACCGACAACCTGCTCGTCGCTAGCCTGGTTGTCGCTTACTTGCTCCGGGAGCGTCGTCGCTACCGTGTCGTGTACGATTGCCACGCCGAACAACGCCGGACTGATTCCGAGCCATGGCAATGCACCGAGGTCATCCTTCGCCGGTGGGGGCGTGCGGTGCAACGTATCGATGCGAGCCTTCTTGCGGATGAGGTCTTCAATCTGGCGCCCGGTAACTTGGTCGCCCTGGTAGCCGATAATCACGCTTCGACCGAAATCGATCACCGGCAAACCTGGCGTCGATCCGCTGCCGCGGCACAACGCCTCCCATCGCAACCGAGCTGATTCGTCGGCTGTGATCTCGTGAATACGGAAACGAACCGCCGGCCAACGTTTCTGCAACGACTTCAGGAAGATCTTTGTCTCGCCGCATCGCGGACATGTCGACCGGGTGTAAACATCCGCAGTGAACAACGCCTCGACCGAGGGACCACTGACTGTTTTGCCTTCGAAACCGAAGTACATACGATCGCAGCAATGAAACGCGGGCACGACGGGCTTTTCACGGCCAGACCGTTGGGTCAATTGGTACAATCGAACGAGAGAGCGACGGTCTTTGACTACGTCGTGCACGATCACTTTTAAACCGGTGATCCGGTTGCGTAGATCGGCAACGTAGGCTCGCACGTCCTTCGCCGAAGCCACGTCGCCACGCAGGAACACTTCCATATCGACGGTATTTATGTCTGACGTCGTGTCCTTCGCGTCGTTAGGGAACGTAGAGTCGGTTCGCGTCGAAACTTCCGCCTGAACGCCATACGCGAAGAGCACGCCCGCGCAGCACAAACACGCGATCCCCATCCATCGGAAAATAACTCGACTGGGAAGCGAACCATTGCGATGCGGAGATCCAAGGCGAAACATGAGAGGCAGCGGGGATAGGCGGGGATGTGAGACCACAGACTCAGTGATCTCGCAGGAAACGCAAAGCACATACCGCAGCACGCCGGTTCTTCACGTAGTGACCGCCTTCGCGCCGACTTCACCAATCCCCTCAACCGATCACCAAGGTTTCATCGGGATTTCGAATCACGGATAACACGCGTGGTCGCTTTACTGACGTGACCTCGGAATAGTCGTCGTGCGAATGCGACACATCCGATCCGCACGCATGTGACGAAATGACGTGCCCGATTTGCCGAGCGGGATCGTTACCGTGATCCTGCTTAAGTTAGTCACCATCTCGAACAGGCACGCATGGCGGGAAGCGCCGTGATGACCTAAATTCCATTTATGACGCAATCACTCATTCACGACCTACTGATCATCCTCACCGCGGGGCTGTTGGCCGCTCTCGCGTGCCGGTGGCTGCGTTGTTCGGTGCTGATCGGGTATCTCGTCGCAGGTGCGCTCCTGGGGCATGGCGGATTGGGATGGATCGCCGACCACGATCATCAACTCGAACATTTTGCCGAAGCCGGCGTGTTCCTGCTGCTGTTTTCGATCGGTGTTGAGTTTTCACTGGACGATCTCGCCCGCATGGGCAGCAAATTTGTGCTCGGTGGCGTCACTCAAATGACGCTGGTTGGCGTCCCAATTTCGTTGCTGCTGTGTGGGATCGGCATGGCGTGGGAACCTGCCGTCCTGATCGCATCGGCGTTGACGTTTAGCAGTACCGTTTTGGTTTTCAAAGCCTTATCGGAATCGGGGCAATCGCGGACAACGCACGGTCGCCGCGCGTTCGCAATCCTGCTGTTCCAGGACGCGGCTCTGGTACCGTTGTTACTTCTGGTGCCGCTTCTCACCGGAGTCGACGGTGCACCGGGACTTCGTGACTATGTCACATTGACCGCGACTTCGATCGCTTTCATCTGCGTCATCGCGCTGCTCAGGACGCTCTTGTCGCAGTGGATCATTCCCTTTTTCGCGGGCTATCGCAGCCCGGAACTGATCATCCTCTTCACAATCGTTTCGCTCGCTGGAGTCACCTTCTCGGCGCACTCGGTCGGACTGCCACCCGCGGTCGGTGCCTTCGCCGCCGGTCTGATTTTCAACGGCAACCGATGGACTCACCAAATCGATGCGTTGGTGTTGCCGTTTCGTGAAACGTTCGCCGCGGTGTTCTTCATTGGGCTCGGGCTAATTTTTGATCCGCTGTTGTACGGTGTTGAGCCTCTCACCATCTTCGGGTCGCTGTTCGGCGTCCTCTTGCTCAAGACCGCCGCCGCGGCGATCGCACTGCGGCTGACCGGACTCCAATTTTGGCACGCGGTCGGCATGGGGCTCGGGTTGGCACAAGTTGGCGAGTTTGCGTTCGTGCTCGTGTTGCTCGGACTGAAATCCGAAGTCCTCGAAGAAATCGAATACCAACGCGTCGTCGCGGTTGCCGTCGGTTCTTTGATCCTAACACCCCCGTTGATGAAAGCC
>JBICHZ010000226.1:0-3151 GCA_043101355.1 Rhodopirellula sp. JB044 | reverse complement strand
CTGCGCTTCTCGCGTTTAACGCACGACAATGCGGCCGGACAAGCCAAGCGGCGTTTGTTCTTCTGTGCGGATTTTCGTTCAGCATCGCTGCGCTGGTGCTCGCCGCAGCAATCGGGGACATGATTCCGCGGCATCTCGGTGTCTTCATCGGCATGGGTTATGCGTTTGCCATGAAGTCGATCGCAACGAATATGTTTGATGATGAACTATCGAACTCGACCCCACCCCGCTTCGCCGGTCTGCGGGTCCTAGGAATCACTGTCTGTTCCATCGTCACTCTGTTTTCGCTCATGTATTTCGGAGCGATCGCGTTGGGGCTCATCTAAAACCGCTGACCACACCCACAATCCCTCTCTTGTGGCACCATCGACAACCAAAGCGATCTTTGCACGAGAATGCTAGTTCGCCGGCGGTTCTCCGATATCCGCCTCGATCTTAGGTGCCACTTGCATACCCCCACCCACGGCCGGTGTGGTTTAGCGCGCTGCAGGACTAGATCGTATCCGAAAGAAAGCGTTCCCATGGCCAAACACTTTCAATTGTTGACGTTTCCACTGTCTGTCTTCGTCCTAGCGGCATCCGCCGTTTGCGGACAAGAGGCCATCCCGAACCCACAGCCCACGGATGTTCCAGCGGACACTGTGGTGGAACCACCAATCCGCACGCAAAAGGATGCGGCAACCCGTGCGATCGGAATCGGGGATCCGGCCGCCGACGTAATTAACGAAGAAAGGCAGCAGCCTAAGCCACTCGCCAAAGCGATCGAACAGTCCCAGCAATCGTCGGAAATGACGCGCGAAGCCAAAACGCGATCGGTCGTTCAATCTGCGAAACTACCGCGTCATGCTCTCGTCATCGGAAACGCCAGCTACCAAGTCGGCGCACTTCGCAACCCCCTCAATGACGCGAACGCGATCAGCCAAGCGCTCACAGCGTTGGGGTTCCATGTCACGAAACGCGAGAACCTAAATCACCAAGAGATGATGGAGGCAGTTTCTAAATTTTCGTACGAGTTGCCCAAAGAAAGCCTGGCGTTCTTCTTCTTCGCCGGCCACGGCATGCAACTCGATAAAAACAATTACTTGATTCCAGTCGACGCCCAACTCAAAACTTCGGCCGATGTTCGGTATCGCACGTTGCCCCTGGACTATGTACTGGATTCACTCGGCGACTCGTTGAGCAAGGCAAAATGCGTCGCGTTGGATTGCTGCCAAAACAACCCGTTCACCCGCAGCGTGCAAACGCACCGAGGCACGATCCAACGGGGGCTGGCGGAAACGCGGGGCGGTACACGCGAGAACATGGTCATCTTTCACGCAACGCACGAAGGCTTGACCGCGTTGGACGGACGCGGCGACAACTCGCCCTACACGAAAGCACTCGTTGAAACGATGTCCAAGCGACCGAGCACGGGGTTGTTGCCACGCGATGTAATCTTCGACACAGGAAAGCGGTTAGAACAAGCAACCGGGCAACGAGCATGGCTCAACATCGACGTCGCGATGCCAGAGATCTATCTCGTTCCTCCGGCGAACGACGAAACGAGACCCCAAATGGCTTCCGTCGGCGGGCCTCAGCCAACGATCACAAACGACACACCTCAGGTGCAAACGACTGATCTTGGCGCTATAAAGATGCCCGCGGAAACATCCTCAACGACTGATCCGTCCGATCAATCAATGAACTGCGTCGAGTTGCTCCGCCAGGCGAGCACCTATGAGAACAACGGGGCCTTCGACGACGCGATGGAGATCTGCAGCACGATTCTGACACTCGATCGTGCCACCACCTACGACAAACGTTCGGCGCGTCTCAAGCGAGCGAGTATCTGCCTCACTCGTGGACGAGTCGATGATCTCAAAATGGCGTTGATGGACAAGTTGGCGTGTGGGGAAAAACACATGCAAATCTCCGTCCGGGTCGACGAATCATCGTTGATGGACGGCGATACGAAAAAAGGGACAATCCGACGAAATCAAGTCGCAACGGTTGACCGCATCGACGGAAAATGGATTTGGGTCAAAGCGGTCCAGGGCGACAGTTCTCGACATGGCTGGACGAAATTAACCGCGTTCGTCGAGCCTGCTCCTACCAAAGTCGAGCCAACAAAGGCGACGAAGGAGTTACTCCCCGCTGCTGAAGACAAAAAAGCGATCATCGTCAATAACTCCGCTCAACCGTGGAACGGTTCCACCGTCACACCGCAACCACACAACGCATCGGCCACGCAGCCCGGAATGGTCGTGCCTTACCAAACCCAAAACGGCCAAATGGCTCCGCACCTTCAACCGAGTTCAACCCTGACACAACCGTACAGCCCTTCTTCCGTGCAGCCCCTCTACCCGTCATCTCAACAGCAAACCGCGCAGACGCAATCGACCTATCAGCAATCGCAACGCACCTACCCTCAACCGCAAGCGATTCCATCAGGGCAGTCAAACCGATCTCGCCAGAATTACCAAGGCCAATCCGGCAGCAACAACGGGCGATACTATTCCAACCAAAACAACACCAATCAGCGTTATTCGAATCAGTATCAATCGTCTCGGAACAACTCGTCCAGTTCGAACAAGTATTCCCACGTTCGGGATATGACCTTGGGTCAGTCGCAAAAATTGATCGACCGAAACAACGCCCGTCGATGGCTGCCCGGAGCGGATCAACAAGCGATCACCCGCGAGAACAATCAGATCCGAGAGCAACGACAACAACGTTGGAATGACTTCTTCGGGAAGTGAGACAGAGCAAATGGGATGCTGGCGAACGAGTCTACTCCACAGGTTCCTTAGTCGATCGGGATTAGCCGCGGTTTCGGTAAGCCAACCGGAACGAACGCCCATCGGCTGACAGATTGAATATGACTTTCAGACGCTCGCGTTCTAAACCAGGCTCGAAACCAAATGAAAGTTGACCTCGTCTAGGACTTGGTTTCCCTCGTAGAACCATACGTCTTGATAGGTGCCGCCGCTGAGAGCCGCCGCGCCGCGATAACGCACTTGGACTCGGTAGGCGCCGGTCTTTGTAATCTGCGTGAACTCGTAACTGCCGTCGCTCGCGAGCATGGACGTGGCAACGAGTTGGCCGCTTCCGTTGTAAAGCTCCACATCGAGATCACTCAGTATTGTAGGCGATGGACTGCCTCCTTCAACAG
>JBICHZ010000225.1:0-33370 GCA_043101355.1 Rhodopirellula sp. JB044 | reverse complement strand
GGTGGAGCCGGTCGCGGTGGGATCGTCTTGCGAATTTTGTGCCGGGGGGAAGTTTAACAACTTCCACAAAGGTGGTAGGAGGCGGTGTCGCTAGTTCGTTGATGCGAGCGGTTGTTCGTCGATTTCGTCGACGTCAATCTCGTCCGCTTCCACTTCGATCACCTCTTCGATCACCTCTCCTTCGTCGGGCTGAAGCTCCGTGCCTAACAAGATACTGAACGCTTTAGGATAAAACGCTTTGCCGTACGTTAATTCGCCGCCCTGGTGGCCGACCGCACCGACCAATCCGGCCACCAACAGCAAGCCGATCTTCCAGGTCGCGGTCAATTTCGGCGACGAATTCCGCTGTGACATCAACGCGATGACCGAGAGCACGGTCGCCGAAACGGTCACCACGACCGCCGACCAACGGTGCCAGAAAATCTCGGCATCGAAATCAAATCGATTCCACGATCCGTAGCCCTTCTCGACGCTGAACGACCATCCCATCATCGTTGCGGCAATCGAAGACGCTGCACCGATCAACAAACACGCCAGCGGGATTTGCGTGCCGATCGCGGGCCATTTCCAACCGAGCACAACGAACAACGCGCCGACCAATAACAACGCGATCGGAAAGTGCACCGTCGCCGGGTGCAGAAATCCCTGGAAGGACCAAACCCGAGCGACCAGGCCCATGTCCTCAACCGACAGCTCTTCCGTTTCAGGCAGCGGGGCTCCGGATCCGTCGAGCATCGCGTCTTCGGGCCAGTGAGCACCTTCATCGATCCATAATCGAACCAACGCGAGTTCGGCCGCACTCAACGGTCCCCCATGACCGCGCGGCGGCATCAACATGTCGTCATCATCCGTTGTCATGTAGTCGACATACATGCTGCTCGACGAGGCGTCTTCGGCCTCCACGTAATCGAAGACCAAATCAGGATCGTCGATCCGAAAATCATTCTTGGCATCGTCCGGCCCGTGACACTCCAGGCAGTGCTCGCGAAAAATCGGAGCGATATCCCGTTGAAAATTGACGACACGGCCTTCCTCATCGACTGGCATCCGCTTGATGACGACCACGTCGACATTTTCCTCGCCCGCTGCCTCATCCGCCAAAACGGTGGCTGTCCCCAAACCGGCAAACGATGCCAAACCGACCATCGCGGAGGCAACGATCGCCAGCGAAGAAACCGGCCCGAGTGACCGACGGTGCGATTTTCTTGACCGGAACAACCGCGCCGGCGAGACGAGCGTGAAGCGATTCGAGAAACGGGTGAGGGGCTGAACAGCGCGACGCGTCGGGGTGAGCATGGTGAATCCGTGCCGCCGGGGAGGCTTGAAGGTGGGAAGGCGAATTTCATTGGCAGAAGATCACATTGTAGTGCGATTCCCGCCCCTTCACCAACCGCCCACGAACATCCGTAAACTCATTCCCGGCAACCTCAATCGCGACCGCCAATCGATAGATTACTCAGCACTCCCGGTGCCCGCGTTCGACTGGAAAGTTGGCTTTGCCGGAGCATCGTTTTGCGGCGAATCGTCCGGGTTGGTTCCTGACACATCACCGGTCACTTCTTCCGGGGACGCCCAGGTTTCTCCAGGAGTTTCGCTTTCGAGCCCTAAATCCTCCAACTTCGTTCCGTTGTCGAACATGGAATCGGAGTATTCGGTTTGGACATTTGGATCGAGCGAATCGAGTTCGCTGTCTCCGACTTCGGCATCGCACCCCGCGGTCAGCACCGCTGCGCAGCCGAGTGCAAGGAATAGGTAGAGCATTTGCATGCGTAGTTGACGTTGTGACATGATCCGGCTCCTCTTTCGGAATGGCGATGGATCGGAATGGCGATGGAAACGTGCTCAAGGAAGCGACGAATCTCTCGATGAACGGCCGCCTGTTGACGCCCCGCAGAGCACGCAAACTTCATGCCGAATTGTTTTTTCCGGCTGGTTCGCAGCCGTGCGGTTCCTACCCCGGTCGCGTGTCCGATTCGCCAGCTGAGGTTTCGCAACATTTTCGGATCACTCCCAATCACTTTTCATCCGATTCTCGTTCGCCGCGGTGAAAACGAGACAATCGGGGCTCTCGCCGGTCATCTGAGTACGCGTTCGAGGCTAACGGGCAACTTTCTGAGGTTTTCGGAGCGGTTCATAGTGTCCGGATATCTTCCCGCGCAGGAAAGAATTCTTATCAGCCATCGCGTTCTCGGCCCCTGACGTGTACCCTGGTTCGCTCGAATTTCCTAATTCGGCATCTTCGGCGGGGCCGCGGGTGCAGGTCGAATTGGGAAACGCTTGTTTTTCCACCAATGGGATTGATGACGGCATGGATTGGATCGCCGAGGACCAGATCGGATCGCTCGGGTTGCTGTTGGGCGAAGCGATCGAACGACTAGTCGATTCTCACGATCAGGAGTTCGACAAGCGGGCGGCGATGATGACCGTGAAGACGCCCACGCTGACCCAAAGTGACGAGGGCGTACGCTTCGAATTCCAAGTCCAAGGCAACCGTCAACGCCTGCAGAGCGTGGTCATCAAAGTCCATCCGCAATTCGACGAGGACGATCCCGGTGCCGAGGCGATGCAGCTCCGGGCCGAATGTGAATGCGGCTGCGTTTCGTACCAACGCAATTTGCGATGCCCCCATACGTTAGCGTCGGGGTGGTGGTTGCAGGAGCAAATGGCCCGTCGTCGCGGCAACGGTCAACTGATCGAATTCCTTGGCGGCCTGAAAGCCGACGCGGTCGCGGCGGGCAAACAATTTGTCGACGAACTGCTGCGACGTGCCAAGAATGCTCGCCCCGACACCACCGACCAGGAACCCTCGCGGTTGCAGTGGCGACTGCGGGTCAACGTCGCGTCGCAAACCACGCCGCTGACGATTACTCCGTTCGAACAACGCCAACGCAAAGGCGGCAAGGGTTGGACCAAAGGCCGCGAGGTGCGGAGTTTCGACCTGCTCGAACACAATCTTCTGACCGATCCGCTCGACAGCCAAGTGGCGTCGCTGACGTCGATCCCGACACACGGGTTCCGCGAAGACCAGTTCGGAATGTTCCAGGCGTTGCGTTTGCTCGCCGGGCACGAAAACGTCATGTGGGACGACCAAAACGCGTCACCCCTGGAGGTCTTCAGCAGCCAACTGAGCTTGACGCTGCAACCGGTCGAGGTCGATCAAGCGACCAAACCGAAACCGGCCGCCGCAAAGGGCAAAACAAAGTCGAACGGTAAAATTCAATCGAGTGTTAAGAAGAACGCGAAGAAAAAAAGCTCGCGTTCGAAGTCGCTCGGCGAACTCGTCGGCAACGACGCGAGCGGCAACAACACAAACGCCGCCGCACGCAGCGGCGACGCCGAATCAGCCACGGCCACTCTGACCGCGGTGGACGAATCACGCGAAACCGACGTCACGCCGGACGGTCCGGGCGACGCGGCGGGCGATGTCCTGGCCGCTCCTCCGGGCGAAACGATCGCGGTCCAGTTCCGCCCGCGACTGTCAGTCGAAGGCATCGACATTGATGTCCACAACTGCGAAGTCATCTTTGGCCAGACCAGCCCGGTCGAACCGGTCGTGGTGCTCGCCGATCGACAGAGCGACCGTGTCGTCGTCTGCACGTTGAATGATTCCGCGGCGAGCGGTTTGGTGCAGTTCCTGCTGCGTGACGATTACCGCGACACGATGCTCGACGAACCATCGGCGGCCAAACTCGCGTTGTCGGCCGCAACGATCGATCCTTTCATTCATGTTTCCCTGCCGCCGCAACTCGCCGGCCCGATCCAACCGACCACCAGCGAACTCATCCTGCAGATGCGGCCGCGCCCGGGTGCGGGTTTGAAGGTTGCCCTGCGGGTGCACGACGGCCGGTTCCGAAACGATCCCGTGCCCGGCCAACCGCCCGAACTGGTCCCCTGCCTGAGCGACCAAGGCCCGGTTCGCGTGCAGCGGAACCTGGCCAACGAACTGACCGACGCGCAGAAGGTGATCGAGCGTTTCGGACTGAACAAACTGTCGAGCGACGGAGACCACGAGTGGGTGGCCGTCACCGACCACGCGGCACTGGATCTGCTCAGCCGTTTGCATGATGCCGGCGAAGATGCCCCGCGGATCGTTTGGCCCGAAGGCGAAACCTTCCGCGTTCGTGGCGAGATCACCCCGAAATCGCTGCGGGTGCAAATCGACGACTCGCCGGATTGGTTCGGCGTCACCGGTTCGGTCACGATCGACGGCGTGGAGGTGCCGCTGCAGGACCTGCTGCTCGCGGTTCGCGAAGACCGCCAACTCGTCCGGGTGGGCGATCGCAAGTTTGCGAAAATTAGCGAAGCGTTCCGTCGTCGTTTAACGCAACTCGCCGACACACTGGTCGCAGAAAAGGGACAACTCAAACTTCCGAGTGCGGCCGTCCCGATGGCCCAAGAGGTCCTCAGCGACGACGTGGTTTTGGAAGCCACCGCGGCGTGGCATCAAGCGATCGAGCGGCTCGATTCGCTGTCGAATTGGAACCCCGACCGACCCGATGGACTCGACGCGACTCTTCGCGATTACCAACTCGATGGATATCGATGGTTGTCCCGTTTGAGCCGTTGGGGCGTGGGCGGCGTCCTCGCCGATGACATGGGTCTCGGTAAAACCGTGCAGACGCTCGGCATCCTGATCGACCGCGCCGCCGAAGGCCCGGCCCTCGTGATCGCACCGACGAGCGTTGGCGAAAACTGGGTGCGGGAAGCGGCCAAGTTTGCCCCGTCACTCAAACCGGCCCTCTACCGCGACTGCGACCGCGACGAAGTCATCAAGACCGCTGGGCCGGGCGACATCCTGATCGTCAGCTATCAGCTCATGCAGCGGGACGCCAAACGGTTCGCGTCGCGGGCATGGAGTACGCTCGTTCTCGACGAAGCTCAGTTCATCAAGAATTCGCAAACGAAAACTTCGCAGGCGATCCGCACCCTCGATGCGGACTGGCGTCTCGGCCTGTCGGGCACGCCGCTGGAAAACCACCTCGGTGAGCTGTGGAGTTTGTTCCGAACGCTGAGCCCCGGTTTGCTCGGGTCGTGGCAACGATTCCGCAGCCGATTCGCCGAACCGATCGAACGGCACAACGACGCCGAACGTCGCGAAGCACTCGCGCGTTTGGTCCGGCCGTTCATCCTCCGGCGCACCAAAGATAAGGTGCTCAAGGAATTGCCGCCGCGAACCGAGATCACGCTGCGTGCCGAACTGAGCGAAGCCGAACGCAAACTTTACGAAGACGCCCGCTTGGCCGCACTCGCCGAATTGACCCACGCACCGACCGACGGTGCCAAATCGCACGAGGGCCGTCGCCGGATCCAAACCCTGTCGTGGCTGACCCGGTTGCGGCAACTCGCCTGCCATCCGGCACTCGTCGAACCGACATGGAAAGGGACCTCCTCGAAGCTCGAACTGCTCTTGTCGCTGGTCGACGAACTGCGTGACGGCGATCACCGGGCACTCGTGTTCAGCCAATTCGTCAAACACCTCAATGTTGTCCGCGAAGTGCTCGAGAAACGCGGCATCCCGTACCAGTATCTCGACGGAGCGACGCCCTCTCACGAACGCCAACGCCGCGTCGACGCGTTCCAAAACGGCGAAGGCGATCTCTTCCTGATCTCGCTCAAAGCCGGCGGCACCGGCCTGAACCTCACCGCGGCGGACTACGTCCTGCACCTCGATCCGTGGTGGAACCCCGCCGTCGAGGACCAGGCAACCGACCGGGCACACCGCATCGGCCAGGAACGGCCGGTGACCGTGTACCGCCTCGTCGCGGAACGGACGATCGAAGAACAAATCCTGCAGTTGCATGCCGACAAACGTGAACTCGTTGCCGGCGTGCTCGACGGAACCGACGCGGCCGCTCGCCTGCAGACGCAAGACTTGATTAACCTGATCAAAAACGAGATGGCCTAAGACTTCACACGATCTTCATTCTTTTCCCGTATCCAGTTCTTCGAATCTCAACACAATTTCGAGAGCCCGCAGAGCCTTTTCCCGAGAAACGTTCTCGACACTCTGCGGATCGGCCGGGTCGCTGTGATCGCCTCGGCAAGATTGCAAATGGGCGGTATCGGAAATGGGCTGGGTTGAAATGAAGCGTTGTTCAAAGGCTGCTTGCGTTTGGGTTGTTCTGGTGACGCTGTGCTGCCGCGTCGACGCAGCCGAAGCAAAGAACGTGACCACAACTGATGTGTCGTCAAAGGTCACCGTCGAACTCATCGCCACGCTGTCGGTCGACGGTTCGCTGCACGATCTCAGTGGCGAGCAAGGCGTGCTCGAAGACGGTTCGGCGGCCGACCAATTCGGCGGACTCTCCGCGATGGAATACTCCGGCCAGGGGAACCGGTTTTGGTTGCTCGCCGACCGAGGTGCCGGCGACGGCGAAGTCACCTATCGCTGCCGTTACCACGAAGTCGAACTCGCCATCGATCCGCAAAGTCGTGAAATGACGTGTGAGTTGGTCGAGACCCACATGCTGTCCACCCCGAACGGGCAGCCGATCGTCGGATCATCCGTCGCCGATGAAGCCCACCTCGTGTCGACGGACCCGAACCACCAATGGACCGCTCTGGACCCCGAAGGCATTCGCAAAATGCCTAACGGGAAACTCCTGCTCAGCGACGAGTACGGCCCACACGTGATGATCGCCGACCGATCCGGTCACGTCGAAAAAGAATTGCCTGTCCCCGAGAAGTTTCTGCGACACGCCCGCGCCGAAGCCGCCATCCCGTACCGAGGGATTGCCTACAACCGCGGGCTCGAAGGGATCGCGATCACGCCGAGCGGCAACCGAATTCTGACGATGCCACAAAGCCCGCTCGTTCAGGACTCGGTCGCCTACAAAGGCATGAGCCTCGGCGTGAATTGCCGGTGCATCCTCTACGGCGCCGATCACGAGTTTGTCAGCGAGATCGTTTACGTGATGGACAGCAAACGCAACGGCCTGAGCGAAGTATTGGCGATTGACGAGAACCGGTTCCTCGTGCTCGAACGTGACGGCAAAGCGGGCGTGGAAGCGAAAGAGAAAAAAATCTACATCGCCGACATCCGCGGCGCGACCGACGTCAGCGAAATCGAATCGCTGCCGGAAATGAAATTGCCCGGTGGAGTCACCCCGATGAAGAAAACGCTCCTCATCGACCTACTCGATCCACGCTACGGCCTGGGCGGAGAACGCGCCAAGGAGAAAGCCGAAGGACTCTGCTGGGGGCCGAAACTTCCCGACGGTCGTCGATCCTTGTGGCTGTGCTACGACAACGATTTCAAGTCGTTCAACGAAACCGAATTCGACTGCTTCGCGATAACCGGCCTGGACGACTAGCTGCTTCTGCCCCACCCGGTGAGCCGAGATTCCAACCCACGACGCTCGCCCCGCGTTTACAGCAATTTTTGGTAACACGCAAAAAACAGCGACGCGTGCAGCAGCAACAAAATCGCTGCGATGACTTGGCGGCTCGAAAACAGCCCCACCGACGCCAACCCACACCCGAGCGTGGCGACGATCACGCCGCCTCCGGGGAACATCGACACGCAGGCGACGGCAAAGATCGCGACCCAGGCCGACGCCCAGTTCGCCGCTCGCAGGACGCCCCATTCTGGATCGAGCATCTCGGCCGGCAACGCCATTGCCGCCGATGCCTGGTCGGGTTTCGCCGCAAACGGGCTGCCCCGACGGACAGGTACGTCTCGGCCGGTCACCTGATCGCCTGCGGATGGGTGCTGCGGATCTGAAAAGGGATCAGGCGACCGGTTCTGCTCTGGTTGGTGCGGCGATGCTGTCGCGGATCGGGGATCGTTCGGTGGAACGGATGAAGTCATGGACAATAGCGTCAAGAGAAAGAGGATGGCGGCTGACGAGTCAAATTGACAATTTCATCCGAGAACGAAACCGCAGAAAACGATTCAATGCCTTGCAGTTTAACGGATTTACGGCCCCGGAATCTTGTTCATTCTTGGCAACACTGGCTATCCTAGGGACGGTCGCCTGGACGTCAGGTTTCGCCGCGGGCGGCCCCTGCCGCGCCGTCGCATCTCTCTTCACGCGAGACCATCAAAGATTTTTTGCCATGAAGCATTCCGATTGCGCCCCGCCACGCCGCGTTTCGAATGGAGTCCCCCAACGCGAGCGTCGAGTATCGACCTGGGTGGGAATGCTATCCGGATTGTTATTTCTCTCGATCGCAACGTCGGCTGACTTCACCGGTCTCCAACGCGCCGAGGCCGCCTCCCCATTCGTCGCCGAGGCGTCCGACGAACCTAACGAGGCAATGTCGGTGATCCGCATCGCCCCGCATTGGGACATCCATCTTTTTGCGGCCGAACCGGATGCCGCAAACATTGTGGCCTTCGACGTCGACTCCCGTGGCCGAGTTTTTATCTGCGAGAGCTATCGTCAGGAACGTGGCGTGACCGACAACCGTGCGCACGATGAGGACTGGTTGCTCGCCGACCTCGCCGCCCGCACGGTTCAGGATCGGATCGACTATCACAAACGGTTGCTCGGCGAAGGTGCCGCCGCATACGCACAACAGGAAGACCGCATCCGCCGACTCGTCGACCGTGACGGCGACGGTCGGGCCGACGAAAGCACGATCTTTGCCGACGGATTCAACGCACTCGAAGAGGGAACCGGTGCCGGCGTCCTCGCCCATGGCGAACACGTTTATTACTCGTGCATCCCCAAATTGTGGCGGATGACCGACGTCAACAACGACGGTGTTTCCGACGAGCAAACCGTGATGTCGGACGGGTACGGTGTTCGCGTCGCGTTCCGCGGTCACGACTTGCATGGATTGACGCTCGGATATGACGGCCGGCTGTACTTCTCGATCGGTGACCGCGGATTTCATGTTGCCACACCGGACGGTCGTGTGTTGTCCAACCCGGCCGAGGGCGCCGTGTTCCGTTGTGAACTCGATGGCAGCGACCTGCACGTGTTCGCCCACGGTTTGCGGAATCCACAGGAAATTGCATTCAACGATTACGGCGACTGGTTCACCGTCGACAACAACAGCGACAGCGGTGACAAAGCACGCGTGGTCGCGCTGCTCGAGGGCGGCGACAGCGGTTGGCGGATGCACTACCAATACCTTCCCGATCGAGGCCCGTTTGGCCGGCAAAAGCTGTGGGAACCGCACCGAGACGATCACCCCGCTCACCTCGTCCCGCCGATCGCTAACCTGACCGACGGTCCGTCCGGCCTCGCGTTCTATCCCGGCACCGGGTTCGGGGATCGTTTGCAGAACCGATTCCTGATCTGTGATTTCCGCGGTGGACCGAGCAACAGTGGCATCCGATCGTTCGAGTTAAATCCTTCGGGCGCGTTTTATTCGCTCGGCGAAAACGACGAACCGATTTGGAACGTGTTGGCCACCGACGTCGCGTTCGGCCCCGGCGGCGAACTCTTCGTCAGCGACTGGGTCGACGGCTGGGAAGGACTCGGCAAAGGCCGCATCTATCGCATCACCGACCCGGAACAACAAAACAATCCGCTCATCGCCGAGGTCCGCGATCTACTCGCGTCAACGTGGAGCGATACGGGACTGACCGATTTGGCGGACCATCTGCGTCACGCCGACCGCCGCGTCCGACTCGCCGCCCAGTGGGAACTCGCCCGACGAGGCGAGATCGACACGCTGCTCAAGACAGCCACCGATGCGTCGCTCGACCCGCGTTTCCGCCTGCACGGATTCTGGGGAGCCGAACACGCCGTGCGACTCCGTGGCGAACTACGAGACCAGGTGATCGCGGCAACACGTGAGTGCCTCGACGACGAAAGCGGATTCATCCGCGCGGCCGCCTGTGACCTCGCCGGCGATCAACAAGACACGCACGCCATCGATAAAATAGTGACACTCATCAATGATGAGGATAACCGCGTCGCCTATCACGCGCTCTTGGCACTTTGCGATCTGATGCCACGCGGCCATGCCGCACGCTCACCGGCGAGTCCGGCCGTGCTTTCGAAGGTTTTCATCCGCATCTCGGAAAACGCGAACCGAGATCCCGCGCTGCGTCACGCCGCGATCCGCTTCCTCAGCATCGCGTCCGATGACGAAACACTCGTCAACACCAACAATCACCCGAGCGTCGATGTCCGCCGGGCCGCGGTGGCTGCCCTGCGGAGCCGTCGCAGCGAAAAGGTTGCCGACTTCCTGAACGATCCCGAGACGATCGTCGTCGCCGAAGCCGCGATGGCGATCCATGACGAACCGATCCCGGTCGCCCAGGAGGCGCTAGCGAACTTGATCACCGCCGCCGATCTGCCGATCGATTCCGAACCGCTGCTCCGCCGCGTCCTCAACGCCGGGTTCCGCATCGGAACGAGCGAGGCGGCTCACGCGATTGCCGGTTTCGCCGCTTCCGATCGCTCGCCGCGTTGGGCCCGCATCGAAGCGATCGATTCGCTCGCCGATTGGGCCGATCCGGATCCTCGCTGCCGCGTCACCAACGAATACGATCCGCTGCCGCCGCGTCCCGAACCCTCCCGCACGCCATTGCCGGGCGCGACCAACAAGCCACCGGTCCCGGGCGAGTCGGTTGCCAAAACGGCCTTGTCGAGCCGCATCGAAGAGTTGATGCTGGCCACCGACGCGGTGCGGGAGAAAGCAATCGATGTCGGCTCGAAACTCGGCATCAAGAAGATCGCACCGAGCCTCGTCAAACGTTTCACCAACAAAGAACTGCGGCCCAGCACGCGGGCCGCGGCGTTGACCGCACTCGGACGCCTCCAACGTCCACTCGCGGTTGAATTGGCCCGAGAAGTCGACCTGCAACAACCCGTGCAAATCGTCCTCGCCAGCCTGCGTGTGCTCGGCAAGTACGACGCCGCCGGATCGATCGAACGGTTAATCGCCGCGACGGGCAGCTCCAGCCAATTGGTCCGAGGACTCGCGTGGGATTTGATCGCCCAAAACGAATCACCTCTCGCGGTCAAACAACTCGAACTCGGGCTGCAACAATACCTCTCCGGGGAATTGCCCGCCGATGTTCGACTGAACGTCGCCCAAGCCGCTCGCAAACGTTTGCCCGAGTCCGCCGCCGAGCAGATCGATGCGTACCAGGAAGAACAACAAAAGACCGAACCGCTCGCCAAGTGGATCGATTCGCTTCACGGAGGCGACTCCGAGGCGGGTGAGAAGATCTTTCTCGGCAAGACGGAGCTGTCGTGTGTCCGGTGCCACAAAGTCGACCGGGCGGGCGGCGAAGTCGGTCCGAACCTGACCGTGATCGGCAAGACCCGCGACCGCCGAACGTTGCTTGAATCCATTTGCCTGCCCGACGCACGCATCGCCGAAGGCTTCGAAACCGCCGTCATCGCGGATGAGGACGGAGGCGTCTTCACCGGAATCGTTGCGACCGAAACGGAGGACACGGTCGAACTGATCGCCGCCGACGGAACCCGCAACGTGATCGAAAAAGAATTGATCGTCGCGAGAAAGAAAGGCAAATCATCGATGCCCGCCGGGCTCGCGGACCTGATGTCACCACGCGAACTCCGCGACCTCGTTGCCTATCTCGCGAGCCTGCAGGTCGACCCGAGATCGAGCTCCGACACCGAGTGATCCGCCCCCTCGGAATTGCGAACACCCCACTCGCCTACAAGAGAGCAAGCAAGAAACCCCGTAGCGAAAGCCGCCAAGACTTTCGACCCACTACGCCCTTCGGCCCCAAAAACCTTTCGGCACCCCACACGCCGTTTCGAAACTCGTGCCGAACTCCGCTGGCGTGAAACAAAGCGTTGCTCTGCCGCTGCTCACGCCGCGTCGGCGATCTCGCTGCCATACAGGTTCCGGTAGAAACTGTTCTCGCGCATCAACTGGTCGTGGTTGCCTACTGCAGCAATCTGACCTTGGTCCAACACCGCAACGCGGTCTGACAACGCCAACGTGCTCGCTCGGTGCGTCACCATGATACCGGTGCGATCTTTCAGGAACGTCTCCAGAGCACGATGAATCAGCATTTCGCTCTCGATGTCGATCTGGCTCGTTGCCTCGTCCAAGATCAGGATATCCGGGTCACGCAAGAAAGCTCGTGCCAACGCGATCCGTTGCATCTGACCGCCCGACAAACGCACTCCTCCGGTGCCCAACATGGTTTGATAGCCCTGCGGCGTCTTTCGCAAAATGAAGTCATCGGCAAAGGCGAGTTTCGCGGCGCGAACCACGTCGTGGCTGTCCGCACTCGGGCTTCCATAACGGATATTGTTTTCAATCGTATCGTCAAACAACACCGTTCGCTGCGACACCAACGCGATCCGGCGTCGCAGGTCCCGCGTCGCCATTTGATCAATCGGGCAATCGTCCAGACAAACGCGACCTTCGTTTGGATCGTCAAAGCGGCACAACAAATTCAGCAGCGTACTCTTCCCACATCCGTTCGGCCCTACCAACGAGATCGTCTCGCCGTGCGGGATCGTCAAATCAATCCCCTGCAGAACCATCGGCCCCGACGGATATTGGAAGTGCACGTTTTCGATACGAACGTCATTGTGCGGACGTGGTGGCTTGATCGGGTTAGCTGGTTCGGTAACACGCACGGGCGCGTCAACGATTTCATAGATGCGAGTCGACGCGACAATCCCACGCTGCAGCGCACTCCACACATCGGTCAACTTTCTCGCCGGATCCGACGCACCGATCAGGAACGCGAAGAACAGCAAGACCTGCGAATCGTCGAGCGGTTGATTGCTCATCCGCAAACCCAACAAGTGTGTTTCCTGATTGATCGCGAGATACCCACCGGCGAGAATTGCCAGACCGACCGTGATCAGCCCGAGCATCTCGCTCGTTCCGCGTGCCAACGTGTTGTAGAACGCCACCTTCATCGAACGCCGGAAGTAGGCGTCGACGTGCGACCGGAAACGCGCCCGCTCGCGAGATTGCGTGTTGAACGACTTCACGACTCGGATGCCGTTGAACGCGTCGTTGAGCATTCCGTACAGGCCGCTCATCTCTTCCATCACCCGGCGACTCGCACGTCGAATCGCGCGGCTCAATTTCTGTGTCACAAACGCAACCACCGGTGTGACCACCATCACCAGCAACAGCAACCGCGGGCACACCATGAATGCCCCGCCGACACAAACGATCATCTTCAGGGGTTCGCGAATCATACGACCGATCAACGTGCTCAACCCCATCCCAACGTGGGCGACATCGTTAGTCAAACGACTGGTCAAATTCGCGGAACCGTTTTCGCCAAAGTGATCCAGGTCCAGGCTGAGTGCTTTGCGGAAAAACTTCTCGCGCAGCTCCATCACCGTCCCTTCGGCGATGTACTGAACCAACATCATATTGATCACCAACGCGACCAGTTTGATGGCCGTACACGCGAGCAAAAATCCGACCACCAGCAGCAACGTGTTGAACGGCCCCGGCGGAGCATAGTTCACGATGATCGGCTCCACCCACTTCAGCCAACTGAGCGAGTAGGCAACGGCCTGTTGGCGAAATTCGAGTTGTGTTTGTTCGGAATCAGAGATTCCTTCTTCCGCCAAACTTCCCTCGAGCTTCTGCAACTCTTGCTCGGCCGTCTCGATGCGGTCGTGCACGTACGTCGCGAGATCATCTCCCTCGAAGACGACCTCGGTCATTGGATAGAGAACACTGATATTTCCGCCCCACATCCCCGCAATGATCAGCGAAGTCACGACGATCCCCAACATCGAGAGACGTCGTTTGGAGGCCAGGTAAAGAACTCGGCGGAAAGACTTCATGTCAGCGGTGAATATGGAAGCATCGGTGCGCGGGAATCATGACCGTCTTACATATCAGCCCATCGGCAACGACCGCCAGAGAGATTCAGGCCACCCCACGGCCTGTTTCATCGGTTTCACGAGAAAATCTCACGGCTCTTCCGTGAATTCCCGACGCCCTTGAACCATGTCGATCGTCTGACGCACCTTGGCGGCACACTTTCGAAACGATTCCGCCTCCCCGTCCGACAACGGGGGATGCAGAACCCGCGTCACGCCCTGCCGTCCGATCACCGCCGGCAACGACAAACACACGTCGCTGACGCCGAGAAAACCGTTCACCATCACACTGACCGGCATCGTGTGACGCAGGTCGTAGACGATCGAATCGACGATTGTCATCGTCGCCAGAGCGATCCCATAATTGGTGTAGCCCTTCCGGTTGTAAACCTCATACCCGAGGTTAACGGTTTCTTGGAACAGACGTCGTGTCGTTTCACTCGGGAAAAACTTTTCGCCGCCCGTCGTGGCGACCGAGTACGCGGCGAACTGATCGTCACCGTGCTCGCCCAAGATGTACGCTCGAATATCGTCGGCGTGAATCTGCAGCTCCGCCGATAACAACGACCGATATCGAATGCTATCGACGAGCGTCCCGGTTCCGATCACGCGTTCGGGTGGAAAACCAGTCAATCGAATCGCTTCGTAGGTCATCACATCGACCGGGTTGGTCACCATGATCAAAACCGCGTTGGGGCTCAGTTCGGCCAATCGCGGCAACCACTCTTCGAGAATCCCGCGGTTCCCCAGCGCGAGATCCGACCGCTTCCAATCTTTTCGGGTTGGCGAAACCGAGGGTGTGAAAACAATCACGTCGGACCCGGCAGACTCCTCCACCGAACCGGCTTGGATCGTCATGTTGCTGTTTCGCAGCACACTCGCGTGCGTCAGGTCCATCGCATCCCCTTCGGCCTTCGCTACCGAACGGTTCAACAACCAGAGTTCACTAACAATCGGTTCCATCGTTGCCGCGAAAGCAATCGCCGAACCAACACGTCCCATCCCAACGATGCTGAATTTCATCTCGTTTGACCACCATGCACAGAGAACAAAACACCGAAACGCAAACCACAACCGCCGCGGAGCCAACCCCGTTTCCAATCACGAAGCCCCTACTCGCTCACGCAGACAAGGACCGCCACGGCATGAATCGAGTCATGACCGGAATATTGTCCCCAGCGCGTCGGACGTCCAGTATCCTACCACGCCCGAGAATCACGCGACCGGAACAAAGAACCACTGTGGGGACAGCCAAACGATCTAAACCCGCTGTAACTTCCGTTTCGACGCCCTACCATCGATCACAAAAATGCTCATGAATTTGCGGCGAAGTCGCGTCTTTCCGTACCGCAAAATAATTCGAACCGAACGAGGAACGCCAACCCGCCGAACAAACAAATCCTTCCTGGCCCTGTTTGTGTCGATTCACTCGGCCAACAACACCGGCTGCGCATAACATCACCGCCCCCAAACGCCGGGACTACCAATCGCCCAGCCCAACCCTGCCCAGCCCAAGTGCTCACGCACTTCGGCTCACGGAACTGTCGGACTCTTCGTTGCGAACACGCGAACCTAACCGGCCGAACCGTTTCGCATTTTTCGCTCCGACAACATGACAACGCAGGATCGTGCTTGGGCCACGTAAGACGAACTGTCAACGATCTCCACGCCGTTGCCGATATCATCGGGCGACGGCAGGTCGGTATCGATCATTCGTTTCCACGGGTTGAACTTGCGAGGCACCTCCGGCAATTCGAACTCGATCGGTTTCCAATACGTGTTGAAGATCAGGTGGTACCATACCTCCACCGTCGGGATCGTGAACGCAATGCTGTGTGAATCATCGCTCCAATCGGGGCAGTGCAACTCACGTCCGTGCCACTGCACCTGAGAGCGAGAGATAACGTTGCGGAGCGTCAACCCAGGATCCGATCGTTCGGGCAAACGTTTTCGATAGTCGAGAAGATGTTTGACAAAGCGATGAATTTCAGCGTGCTCTTCGAGCAAGCCCCAATCGAGCCAACTGATCTCGTTGTCTTGACAATACGCGTTGTTGTTTCCGTTCTGAGTACGCCGCATCTCGTCACCCATCAACAACATCGGCACCCCAAACGCGAGCACATTGATCGTGAAGAGGTTCTTGATTTGTTTGACCCGCAAACGCTCGACTTCCGGATCGTCGGTCGGACCTTCGACGCCACAGTTCCAACTCACATTTTCGTTGTGCCCGTCACGATTGCCTTCCTTGTTGGCTTCGTTGTACTTGCCTTCGTACGAAACCAGATCGTTCATCGTGTAACCATCGTGTGAGGTTACAAAGTTAATACTCTGTTCCGGTTCACGATTGCGATGCTCGTAAATATCGGGACTGCCGAGGAAACGTTTTGAGAACGTCCCCACCGTCCCTCGATCTCCTTTGACGAACGAACGAACATCGTCGCGGAATCGACCGTTCCATTCCTTCCAGTGGTCGCCAAAGAAATTACCAACTTGATACAGCCCTGCGGCGTCCCACGCTTCGGCGATCAGTTTCGTGCCGCTGAGAACGGGATCGGTTTCGATGTCCCAAAGGATCGGCGGGTTGGCTTGCGGGTGCCCGTGAATATCACGAGACAGAACCGAGGCGAGGTCGAATCGAAAACCATCGACGTGCATCTCTTCCACCCAATAACGCAGGCTGCTGAGGATCAACCGACGCACCACCGAATGGTTTCCGTTGAGCGTGTTTCCGCAACCGCTGTAGTTGGCGTAACTGGACCGGCGTTCGCCTTGCGGACCGTGTCCGCGGTCGAGGATGTAGTACGCCGAATTCTCGAGACCTTTGAAACTGTAGGTCGGTCCGGCTTCGTTCCCTTCGGCGGTGTGGTTGTAGACCACGTCCAAAATCACCTCGATGCCCGCCCGGTGGAGAGCCTTGACCATGTCGCGGAACTCGTCCAGCGCGGCCAACGGCGATGTCGCGGAAGCATAATCGGCATGCGGGACAAAAAATGAAATCGGGTTGTAACCCCAATAGTTTTTCAGCCCTGCAGGAGCCTCTTGCGGGTCAAACTGAAACACCGGCAACAATTCCACCGCGGTGATTCCCAGGTCTTTCAGGTAAGGAATCTTTTCGATCAGCCCCGCGTACGTTCCGCGTTTCTCCTCGCTGACGCCGCTGCTCGGGTCGACCGTGAAACCACGCACGTGCATTTCATAGATCGACGTCTTGTCGAACGACCGATACAACGGCAGGTCACCTTCCCAGTCATACGTGGACAGATCTGCCACCACACTTTTCATCGCGTACGGCGTGGAATCACCGGGGCGAGCACAGGCTTTCCGGTCGAACGCCTTCGGGACCGCGATGGCACGTCCATAAGGGTCCAGTAACACTTTTTCGCTGTCGAAACGCAGTCCCTTGTCCGGGTCAAAAGGACCGTGGGCTCGGAACGCGTAGATCTGGCCCGAACGGAGGCCGTCCACGTGCACGTGCCAATAATGAATCGTCCGGTGCTGCACCGGATCGAGTTTGATCACGCGGGACGGAGTCCGATCGTCCGAATCATCGAACAACAACAGGTCCATCCGCGAACAACTCTTGGAATGCACGCTGAAGTTCACCCCGTCGGGGGTAATCGACGCGCCGAGCGGGTACGTTTTTCCAGGCGTAATCAATGACATGAAGGAACCAGTTGTAGTTGGCAGGTATTCAGACGCGGCAGCATCGACATGCCGCCTACGGGGAGCGTCCCGAGGCAGCAATGACGTCGAATCCCCGGTGACGCCGAGACCCCGGTGGCGTCGAGTCCCCGGTGGCGTCGATCGAATATCCTAGTCGTCCAGACAATTGCATGTGAACGCCTGTCACGCTCGCGGATATTCCGCCCACGGATTGACTTCAATGGCGACCGTCGCACCGCGTTCCCATAATTGCTGTCGCAGATTAGATTTCTCGAAGGCCTCGTGACAACTGTAGCACCCCTCGAGAGCGTAGGAGAAAACTCGCAGAATCTTCCGGCTCTAATTTCCGGTAGGGATGTTGTGAAAAATCCTGCTACATGAGGGACGATCACACGATCGAACACCACCGTTCATCAGAAAGAGAACTCGAGCAATGATTTCGTTCAATCGACTTCGCCAAACCAATGCCCCCGCTTCGATTCTTTTAATCCGATTGATGGTAGGCCTCGTTTTCTTGTCCGAAGGCATTCAGAAGTTTCTTTATCCTGACGTTCGAGGCGTCGGACGCTTCCTCAAGATCGGCATCCCCGCACCGGAGTTCACCGCGAATTTCGTCGGCTGCTGCGAGATCGTCTGCGGGCTTTTGATTGTGATCGGTTTGCTCACGCGATTCGCAGTCGTGCCAACGATCACCATCATGCTCGTCGCGATCGCCACGACCAAACTACCGATGCTCGGTGAGGAAGGTTTCTGGGAGATGGCTCACGCGGCGAGGACCGATTTTTCGATGTTACTCGGCTCGCTGTATTTGCTGATTCACGGCGCCGGCCCCATTTCAATCGACGCCCTTCGCACACGCCCCGACTCGGGGGAGCGTGATGTCTAGGAACTCAGAATCACATCCTCTCGGCAGCCGACTTCGTTCACGAACCGGCTTGCACGACCGGTTGAGTATGACGATCGCTACATAAAACGACGAGCAAGTTAGACACGAGTGTCGCACGCTGTTGCTCACTCAGGTCGACGATATTGTCACGTTTGAGATGCTCGAGCGCCATGTCGACCATTCCGACGGCACCGTCGACAATTTTCGTTCGTGCCGCGACGACGGCGCCGGCTTGTTGTCTCTGCAACATCGCTGATGCGATCTCCGCCGCGTAGGCCAGATAGCTGATACGAGCTTCGATCACTTCGACGCCCGCGGTTTGGAGCCGTTCTTGAATATCTTCCCGCAACCGCCCGCAGATCTCTTCAGTACTCCCTCGCAACGACACCTCGTGGTCTTCGCTGTCGTATGGATACCGAGTCGCAAGACTGCGTAGCGCCGCTTCGCTTTGAACCTCGACAAAATGCACGTAGTCGTCCACTTCGAACATCGCTTCGGCGGTATCGGTGACTCTCCACACCACCACTGCTGAAATTTCGATCGGGTTCCCGTCGCGGTCATTCACCTTCGAAGGGCGCCCCGCCGACCGCGATTTAGACTGCACGACCGTTCCCGCAGAATCCTTCTTTTCAGGCGTCGACGTAGAACCGGTCTCGAAGTTGCGTATTCGCAGACTCACGCGGCGCTTGGAATAAAAGGGGTTCACCCAAAAGAATCCTGACTGCTTCACAGTACCTCGATACTCACCGAACAAAACCAGAACTCGAGAGTCATTGGGAGTGATCGCAATCAACCCGAACAGACCAATGATACCGGCCGGAAGAAGCAACGCTCCCAAAACCACGATTGCCCCGACCTCTGAAATCGCGCCCATGACCACCATCAGCACACCGAACGCCAACATTCCGAGGAAACCGGCGAGAGCCATCCATCCGGTCGACGGAACCACCAACACTTCCGGCTGGTGAACGGGGGGCTGTGGGGCAGAATGGTTTGCAGTTGCGTTTGACATCGGACCTAATCGGAAAAGGGGAAACTCGCACACGTTCGTAAAACAGAATCACCAACGTCGCTATCTATTGGGCCCATTGGAACGGACTATCGGGCGCAAAACCACGTGGATTTTCGCTCCTCCTCCCACCGCTACGGACGAAAGCGTCCCCGATGCAACAGGCTCAAATGGATGCAACCGAACGGCCCGGCTTTCGCAACACCGGCAGGGAGACGCCGTTTGCGATTTTCGCCGGCGGAAGGGAATTCCCGATTGTCGAGACGAGCGCATCGGGATGCTCGATCATGTCCGTGATCATCTTCTGATGGTGATAGTGCATCGCGCACTTAATCACATAGTAAAAGTAGATTGCCGGATCATTCAAACGACGGCGAACGACGTTCAAAATTTGACGGAAGTAGATTCCTCGCAGTTTCCGATCCGGCGTGTGTCGCATTAACCGTGCGAATAAAAAAACAAACCCGGTAAAGTAAAACACCGCCTGCCGGAGTCGAAGTATCGGGTGTTTACGAAAGTGTTCTGTCTCGAAAACTCGCGTGCGAAAATTTCCGTCGACAAACAATTGATCGAGCCGGTCGAAATAAACATCCGGCTGATAAGCATGCCGCATCGTCTCGATGTAGCCGTCGCGAAGCTGCTCACGTGACATGTGTTGCGGGATGACGTTCGTTCCATAGCTCTGGCTATCGTTGGAATCGAGACGACCTTCTGATTTCAGCCGCGCGTGCAAGGGAGTTTTCGGAATCGCGTGCAGCAGACCGATCATCGCATGGGCGATACGCGACTCTTTAAGAAACTTTTTTTGAGTTTCAAAAATCTCCGTCGTGTCGTGGTCAAACCCGACAATCAAACCGCACCAAACCTCGATCCCGAAATCCTGGATTTGATGAATTTTCTCGAGCATCGTCCCGCCACGTTCGCGCACGTTTTGGAACTTCTTCGTTTCCTTCAGTGACGCTTCGTTCGGTGTTTCGATACCGATAAAAACGGATTGAATATTGCAACGTGCCATCAACTCCATCAGCTCTTCATCTTCACAAAGATCCAACGACGCTTCGGTGCTGAACGCGAGCGGATACCCGTTGTCTTCTTGCCACTTCGCAACCTCACGCAAAACCGGTTTGATACCGCGTTTGTTGCCGATCAGGTTGTCGTCAACGATGAACGCGATCCGCAAACCTTCTCGTCGCAGGCATTCGAGTTCGTCGATGATTTGAAAAGGCTGTTTGATTCGAGGCTTGCGTCCGAACGTAACGATGATGTCACAGAACTCACACTGAAACGGACACCCGCGAGAAAACTGCAAACTGCCGAACATGTAATATTTGTTCTTCAGCAAATCGTGCCGCGGTGTGGGCACCGTCGACATGTCGGTCCGGGCGTTCTGTTCATAGCGATACCGGTGCGTGCCCTGTTGCCACTCGTCCAGGAACTGCGGCCACGTCGTCTCGGCTTCACCGATAAAGATGACGTCGGCGAGACCTTCAAAGTAGTCCTCTTCCACGGTGACCCAAGGCCCACCGAGTGCCACAAAGAGGTCGCGGGATTTCAACTCCTGCAGAATCTCAGTCATCCGGAACCGCTGCACGCTCATGCCGGTGACGCCGACCAAATCAAAGTCGGCGAGGTCATCGTAGTCGATCGGTTCGACGTTTTCGTCGATCAACGTCACTTCGTGTTCGGCCGGTGTCAGCGCCGCGAGCAAAGGTAGACTCGCGACCGGCATGTTGGCTCGCCGCCCGAACACAGGCTGAGCGTGCTCGAGCCCCCAATACGAAACTTCGAACGCAGGATTAATGATCGCGATCTTAGCCATAGCCGACAGCCCGGTATGAGGAGACTCAGCACCAACACGGAACACCGCCCTTCGTTGTACCAAGAATCCTCAACCGCTGCCGATCTTTGTCGTCGAAGCGCGGCTCGCGATCAATATCGGTAGTCGGCCCCGTCCCGACTCCTTTGGCAACTCGCTTCGATTTCAGCCAACTTTTGGCTCATTACCGAAACGCGTTCGGGCGAGGAAGACGCCAGGTCGTTCTCCTCATACGGGTCCTTACTGAGGTCGTAGAGTCGAATCTTGCCGCCCTTTTTGGCTTCCTGCAGCAGTTTCCAATTGCCCGAAATGATTGCTTTGCCGTCAATTCCCTGAACCAAACGCCGGTAACCGAAAAACAAATCACGTTCCAGTTCGTCATTCTCCCCCGTCATCAACGGCATCAAATCCACACCGTCAATCGGCAACGACTTCTTGATTGCGGAGTCACCGACACAAATTCCCGCGATCGTCGGCAGGTAGTCGACGGTACTGCACCTCGCGTCGGTCGACGATCCCGGCGGAATCACCCCCGGCCATTCGGCACACGCCGGCACCAACAATCCGCCTTCGTACATCATGTGTTTGTGTCCGTGGAAACCTCCTGCCGACGCCACTCCCTTTTTCGCCGCACCATCGGACGGACCGTTGTCGCTGCAGAAGAAAACGATCGTTCGCTTTTCGATTCCGAGTTCGCGAAGCTTGGCCCGTAGCCGACCGATTTGCTCATCCATCGCCGTGATGCAGCCGTAATAGTTTTGCCTCGCCGCTCCCGCGTCGGGATACATTGCCTTGTACTTTTCGCCGGCAACGACTGGTTCGTGAGGCGTGTGGAACCAAACGGTTGCCAAGAACGGTTGGTCTTTGTTCGATTCGATGAACGGGATGACCCGATCCATGATCACGCGACTGTCGTCCCCCGCGAGGTTCTCCGTCACGTCCTCTCCGTTTTGCACGTACGGGAAGCCACCTTTCCACGGCTCGCCTTCATTGCCACCCCAACTCTTCCATCCTTTCGGCGTCATGGTCGGGTCCCAAGTCGGCACCGCACTCGTCGTTGCGAAGTATTCGTCATAACCATGATGCGAAGGCGGCGAGTAGAACCCACGCGTGCTCACCTCGTCGGCTTTCACCCAACCGATATGCCATTTGCCAAAGAACGCGGTCCGATAGTCCTTCTTCTTGAGCAACTCGGGAATCGTCTTTTCACCCACACGCATCCCGCCCGTGTGCGCGGCGAGAATTCCGAAGCGGAACGGATACCGCCCCGTCAAACAACTGCCGCGCGTGGGCGAACACAACGGCGCGGCAGCATAGAAGCGATCGAATCGAATTCCGGACGCGGCCATCTCGTCGAGATGCGGCGTGATGATTCTGTCGTTGCCGTTGAAGCCGACATCTCCCCAACCCTGATCATCGCTCATCAGCATGATCACGTTCGGAGTTTCGGGAATCGTCGACGGCGAGGATTGCGACGTCGCCGCGTTCACAGGATTACAAAGCGTCGCCGCAAAAACGACGAGCCAACCGAAGGACGCCGCAGCGCGGGTGCGAAGGGTGTGGGCCATACTCATTCGATGATTTCTCCTTCGGTCAGGGTGTCGATCCACTCGGCGTGGCGTTGTTTCACTGGTGCGAGCTCGGGGTGATCGGCAAGGTTATGCCATTCGTTGGGATCTTTTTCATGATCGTATAGTTCTTCCGATCCGTCTCGATATCGGATGTAACGCCAACGTTCCGATCGAACCGTGTGGTTGCCCGCTTTCGTCGATGTTAATGCCGGCCGCGTCCATGCTCCCTGCGGATCAGAAAGCAGATGTCGAAAACTCTCGCCTTCGAGCTGATCCGGCGGCGGCAACTCGCACAATTCCGCGAGCGTCGGAAAGATGTCGATCAATCCGACCGTGCGATCACAAACGCTTCCATCACGAGAGACACCGGGGGCGTGCACCGCCATCAAACTGCGAGTGGATTCTTCCCAGGGCATCCACTTTCGCCAGTGGTGTTTTTCGCCGAGATGCCAACCGTGATCCGAAAACAGGATCACGATCGTGTTGTCGGCGTACTTGCTGTTTCGAAGATGCGTCAGCGTTTGGCCGATGCAATCATCCACCAACGCCACGCAAGCGTGATAGGCATGAACCAGCTCACGTCGATACGTCGGGCTGTACTGCTGCACGGCATCCTCGGCGATCAAGTCGCTGCGATCGAGCACCCAACGTTTGCCGATCTCCGGCACGTCATCGAGATCGTTCTCGAGCACCGTCGGCATGGTCAGCTTTTCACGATCGAACAAATCGTAGTACCGTTTCGGCGCGGTCAGCGGCACGTGGGGTTTGTAAAAGCCGAGAGCGAGGAAGAACGGTTGGTCGTAATCTTGTTCGAGTTTGGTTTTCGCCCACGTAGCGATCTGTTCGTCGGGCATCTCACCGGGTTCGATATCGAGGGCCGCCCACGCGAGCGAGTCTTGCACTGCGTCACCGAACCGCTTCGTGAATTGACGTCCATCCGGCGGCTCCGGTCCCCAACGCAGCGTCTTCGGACCGACCTCGTCCCAGTACGCTTTCTTGCCGTGATCATGGTGATAGATTTTCCCCATGCACATGGTCCGGTATCCGTTCTCGCCAAACCAAACAGGCATTTGGGTCGCGGATCGATACACGTCGCTGGCACGCTTCAAACTGTTCGCATAAATACCGGTGGTTGACGCATACATTCCCGTCAGCAGCGAAGTCCGCGACGCGTTGCACAATGCGACCTGGCAATGTGCGTTTCGAAACAAAACGCTTTGCTCGGCGAACCGATCAATATTGGGCGTTCGGGCGTCTGGGTTTCCTCCCAAACACCCCACCCAATCATTCAAATCATCGACCGCAATGAACAGCACATTGGGGCGTTGGGTGCTCGGCCCATCAGCGAAAGAAGGTCCGCTAAATGTCCATCCAAACATTCCCAGGAGCAACAGTGGAAACAGCCAGCGGGCATACCGAGAGCGAGACGTCAGCATGCGTTACTCCTCCTCTTCTGCGTTGGCTCGCTCCTGCGATTCTTTCAACATTTGTTCGTACTCCTCAATCTCGCTCTGAGTGACGTCTTGCGAGAGCGAATTTTCAGATTTGCCACAACCGGTTTGCGAGCACACCGAGAGAGAAATGCAAAGCAACAACAGCGGCAAAGAGACGTAAGTGCAGACGGCAGAACGCTTCATCGTGGGGTGAATCCTTCGTTGGTTTTGATGGTGAGTGGGTAAAGAACGACAGGAAAGCTCGAGGGCATCTCGCGTACGGATAACGCGTGACGCCCTCGGCTACATCGTTTCAGATAGACGTCCCCGAGGGACGATCCCTTCGGGTGGGTTAGAACTCTTCGCTGATGACCTCTTTCGAAGCACGCGTTCCGAGAGCTCCCCACAGACCGTAGGGGCTGCCGGCACCAGGCGTGTTTCCAGACCAAATCATCTGTGCGCGTGAATTGCCGGCTTCGATCGAATCCGTAATGAAGCGAACGGCTCCGTCGCCCATTAAAACGTGGGTGCCACCTTGGTGACGGCTCGATGTCGACCCCAGAGTGCTCGACGTCGCACTAATCCCGCAGACCTCCGAGTTGGGCGAAAGAACTGTGTAGAACCCGCCGAAGTTCGGTAAATACTCTGCCCAACGGAAACCACGTCCCGAGATGCTGTCATAGAGATTGGAACTCGACGCCCAAAACTGCGGTCGCGTCGGGTCGATCAATGGCGTCGTATCGTCGCTGCAGTACGATGGGTTGTTGACAATCTTGCTCTGATCTGAACTTCCGCCGATGTCATAACCGATGGTTCGAATATCGTTGTCGCCCAAGTCAGTAGCAATCTCTCCGGCGCAGATTGTGTTGGCCAAGCCATCGAGGATATCGCGGAAGCGGCTACGTTCGTGGATTTTGAAGAAACCACGGTTCTTTGCCCGTGCTTCGAGTGCCCACGCGGAGTCTTCCTGGTACGGAACGGCATAGCCGCTTCGCACAGGCAACGGGCCGTTGCGGCCGTCCAAGAAACAATCGCCGAGGTTCGCGACGTAGTTGGTACGTCCGAGGGCAGGCAACCCAACACCGGGGTCACTCGGGCACCTCAATGATGGAATGTTGGTAAACCAAGGGATGTAATTGATTTCCTCAGGCGTTGGCCCCATCGCGGGCCAGGGATTCCCCACGACGCCTCGCGTCGCCGACGTATTTCCGTCGGTACGAACCACGCTCGGGTTCGAGATTTGTTCCCAAAGTGCCTGTTGCTCCATGAACGGCAGGATTCCAACCAGGAAGCTCAACCGGCGGTTGGACGAACTGTTTTGATCCGACCAAACATTTTTGCCGGACGTTGGGTGGGTTCCCGATCCGTGAATCGGAAGTGAATCGTAGGTGGAATGGTAGTTGTGAACCGCCAAGCCGATTTGCTTGAAGTTGTTGCTACAACTCATCCGTCGGGCCGCCTCTCGGGCAGCCTGAACGGCAGGCAGCAACAGGCCAACCAAAACACCAATGATCGCAATCACAACAAGCAGTTCCACCAGTGTGAAACCTGATGGTGCCTGTCGACGTCGAATAGGTCGCATCGAAAATTCCTTCAAAATGTGGAGCAAAAACGGAAGCACTGATAATCCATGCTTCGATCTGTGGCTGAGTTGCGAGCGTGAAGCACAGTTGCTTCATTTCGCAATGCGCCCTCTCTAATGGAAAAGGGCCTCCCACAATTTATTTTGGACAAACTTTTAGGAACAAATATGGAATTTGCTTTTTTCCGCTAGAAACACTTCATTCTCTGTCCAAAAATGAGTCCCCACGCCCTCTTGCAATAGCCCGTGCATCCTTGTCGCAGCGCACACAAGTTCGGTAGTGAACAGAAGCCCCATAGGCACGGACATGTGAGCACGGACGCACGTGCAGCGCCACCAACACGACCCCGTATCAACATGTCGCTCGACTCCGAACACTCCGAATTCGCTCGACTCATCGCTCAACATCAACGAGCGGTACAAAGCTACATACTGGCTAACGTGCCACGGTGGGGAGATGCCGACGAGATTTGGCAGGAGACCAGCGTGCGTTTGTGGTTGGAATTCGACAAGTTTCGTCCCGGCAGCAATTTCGCGGCCTGGGCGATTCGTGTGGCGCACTTTGAAATCCTGACGTGGCGTAAAAAGGCAGAACGCAACCGCTTGGTCTTCGGCGACGACTTCATCGCTTGTCTCGAAAGCGAGCAGGAACAGTTCACATCCGATCAGGCACAGGCACGCCTTCGAGCACTCGATCAGTGCCTCGAACGTAGCAGTGATTATCAACGAGAACTTCTATCCCGCTTCTATGAACCCGATCGCCAGGTTCATCAAGTCGCCGAGGCGATGAAGACCTCCGTGGACGCGGTTTACAAATCAGTTCAGCGGATTCGCAAGGGCCTGCGTTCCTGTATCGAGCAACGCCTTCAACACGCGGAGTTGGCGCAATGAGCATTTCACCGGAAGAAGCCGATCGCTTTGCTTTCGTTCACGAGTTGATCACTCGCCAACTCGAGGGCACCGCGACCGAACAGGAACGACAACAACTGCAGGACGCGGTCACGTCCGATCCCGACGTGCGGCGTGAATACATCCGTCACATGCAAGAGGTGACACACATCACCTCGCGGCTCGTCGCCCCACGACCGGGACATGAATTGTCGAAGTCGAGCGTGCTCGCGCGAACCAGTTCAACCGGTCCTTCGCCGCCACCTCGCGACGAACGTGTCGCCGCAGTCGATAAAAGGCCGCCCACCTCGCAACGACCGATTGCCCTGACGTTTAGCGGTGTTGCCGCGAGCCTGGCAATTGCCGCTGCACTCCTGCTCGCAGTCTCGATACCGTTCTGGATGTCGAACGGCAGGAACGATCGAAACACGATCGCGTCGAATCAACCAACGACCGGTGAACCGTCGGACAAAACCGCGTCGCTGCTCGGGACCGAGGTCGCAACACTGGTCGAATGCACCAACGTCGTCTGGGATAGCCAGTCAAATGCCGTTGACGAATTGAGCCGGGTGGAAATCGGACAAAACATCTCATTCCACCGTGGGCGCATCAAACTGGTTTTTGATTCAGGTGTCGAAACTCTCGTCCTCGCGCCGTGCTACTTGAATATCCAAGATCGCAACCGGGTCTACTGCACCTATGGTCGGATCACCGCGAAAGCGTCGGCGGGCGGAAAAGGGTTCGCTATCGAAACGCCGGTCGCCCGTGTCACGGACCTCGGAACAGAATTCGGGATCGCGATCAGCGACTCCGGCGAAACGGAGGTCGCGGTTTTCGAAGGAGAAGTCGACATCGAACTCGGTGCTCCTAACACTCGGAGAACACAAAACTCGCCGACCAAACGCGAGCACCTCGTCCAAGGACAAGCGACCCGTGTCGATCACAGCGGTCGCTCCAAACGGGTTTTCTCGATTGATAACCAACGCATGCCGGGCGTGCGGGACCTCGCACCGATGCATCATGACGAACCTGTCATCGCCGCGGTACGAGATAACATCAGCGAACGACATCCCGAGAGCCGGATGTTTTACCGCATCGTTCACGCCGGACTTCGCGAAGATAGCCGAGCGTTTGTCGATCGCACTCACCAATGGAACGGGATCGATAAAGAAGGCATGCCTCGCGAATTGCTAGGCGCCGATTACGTCATGCCATTCAACGACGACAAATTTGTCGGAGACTTGAAAGTCCGGGTGTCGATTGCTCGCCCGGCAACGGTGTATGTTTTCTTCAGCAACAACACCAAGATCCCCGATTGGCTCGCAAGTGATTTCGTCGACACCGGACTGGACATCGGACTCGACGAAGGTGCCAACCGGTACAAACCACTCAAGAAGGTCGCTAAAGGTCCGGGCAAAAGCGTCGACACCCTGTTCTCGATCTGGAAACGTGACGTGCAATCGCCGCAGGAACTGGAACTCGGATCGTTCGAGAAGCCCGAAGAATTCCAACGTGGGTACAACATGTACGGAATCGCGGCGGTCGCGAAGTAGACGCCCAAACGAATCACTCGATCAGAGTTCGTGATGCGTCGAAGCTCAATATCAGGTTAGCGGAACTCGCCAAGAATTTCGGCATGGCTCGCGAACCACCGAACGTCTTAGCGACGTTCGCTACGGCCTGAACTGCGATCTCTTGATTCTCTTGCCCCCTTTGCCGCGGCCCAATGCGATTCATCCCGAACCGAGATCCTCGGTTAGGCCTCAATCTTCAACCGGGCGAGCCTGCAGGCTCCAACCGTGCAGCATTCCAAACCGGTCGCTTCGCGTACCACGAATGACCAACTGCCAAACACCTTGGATCGACTTGCCGTTGTAAACAGACAATCCCGGTTGGCGTTTGAGGACGCCCTCCGGAATAAAGCTGCCTTTGAACGGAGCCCTGCCTTTGACGATCGGCTCGGACGCCTGGTCGTCGAAGACCGTTTCGTCAAAATTATCGTCGGTCCCGCCCACTTCCGTGAACAGTTCGATCCGGTCTCCATCGGGGCCGGTCAAATACGCGTCGAGGTACCCGGTATAAGAATGCGTGATCGAAAGTTGCAGATTCAAATCCGCGATCAGGAAGTCCTCTTCAACTTCGATTTCCGAAATCACCGTCTGGCCAGGAGGCAGCGGCAAGGCGTCGTCGTTGCGGAACGATCCGCCGATCGCCGCCGGCAAACCGGACAATTCCGCGACCGTGATTAAACCGTCGTCGTTGGCATCCCACGAAACAAACTCAGCGACCAATTCCGCGGTGGGCTCGGGAGCGAATTCTGCGAGTGAAACCTGACGGTCGCGGTCTAAGTCGCGTTCATAAAACCAACCCGGAACCCCTTCGCCGAGTCCACCATTTTCTTCCTGCAGTTGCTCCAAATAATGGTGCAACTCCTGGCGAGAAATTTCGCTGTCGCGGTCGACATCGATCTCCGCGACCGGCATACCGAGTTTGACCGACTCGGTCCGATCGATTTTTCCGTTTCGGTCTTGGTCAAACCGACCGAGGATGCTGCTAGATAACCAATGCGTGGAACCTCCGCGTGGACGACGACGGCGTGAGTCGCCACTGCGCGAATCCACTTTGGACGGCTCGATACCGTTACCAACACGTTTGGCTTTCTGAATCAGTTCACTCGAATCGTGCGACAACATTCGGCGTCTGGCATATCGCTGGGCGAGTTCCAATCGGGACAAACGATCATCTCGATTGAAGTCGTCCGCAAACGGATCTCGATGAGTCCAATCACCACGCCGCGCTTCGGAGCGATCGATGCTGCCGTCCCGATCGCGATCGTATCGCCGGAGTGTTCGGTCCGCCTCATCGAGATCGCGATCGGTGTATGGATACTTCACATCGCCAATCCCGAACTCGGGAACGAGCGGCTCATCGCGGCTCATGCCGAACGGACGCAGCGCGCCGACACGTTCGGGCTTCACTTCTTCTCGGGTGACGCCGTTTTGTTTGGCGTAATAGATCCGGGCTGCTTCCTGCAGTTTGTCGATCGGGTTGGGGCGATCGAGCGACATGCGTCGTGCCTCGGTGATCCGTTCGAGATACGGACGCGAAAGCGGTGTCACTTCGCGAGGTTCGATCTCGCCGTTACCGTTGGTATCGAGCCGCTCGAGCGATTCACGCAGTCCGGCTTGCGCCGATGCGGTTGATGCATTAACCACGGTCCACGCGAAAGCGAACGTCACGCAAATCAACCAGCCCGCCGAACGAGTTAAAGAAAGGCGGTTGGAATGCGGGGAGGCAACAGGACTGCAGTGTGTATTTTTCATCGACCCAACGTGTTCGACGTTCGCAAGAAACATAAAGAAACGAGCTCAGTGACGCGTCCGAGGAAACCGAGAGAGGCTCACCGGCCCGAACGGGACCGCGCCCGAGAGCGATCCGACGACGAACGACCGCGGGAAGTTTCAATCATCATTCCCTCCAACGCTTCCTCGACGACGAGCACGTTACTCGGCACGACCACTTCGATCGCTTGTTCACCGCGCGTGTCGATCAATTCGATCAACTGCTCGACTTCCTTCAGAAGGCTGTCCGGGGCCGTCACGACGAGAGAATTGCTCGCCTCGTGAACAGCGACGGTCATTTTCGGCGCGAGGTCTTTGGGCTGCGACGCTGCTTTCGCCATCGCCGCGAGTCTCGCGTTGGCTTCCGCTTTGCTGTTGCGTGGATCGGGTGTCGGCCGGCGTGCGGCCTGTTGAGCCTTGCCGTTGTCCTTTTCGTTGGACACGACCCGATCGCCGAATGCCTGGCGGATGACCTCGGCGGCTTCGGACGCCTTGATGTTGAACAGCTCGATCACGCGAGGTCGTCCGTTGGTGAGAACGTCGGTGATCCCTTCCGGTTTGTCGATGATGCCGAGGTAGTATTCCATCCGTTCGATATCATCGGTTGACCCTTGCGTGATCAGGCGATTCAGCCGCGTGTCGGCGACGACCGTCATCGATCCACTGGTCAGAGTCAGCGTGCCTTCGGACGTCGAAAGGTAAGCCCCCGATAGGAACGATGCTTGTGCCGATAAGTATCCGTTAACGAGCGTTCCCGAGTCGGCTTCCCTCGCCGATTCACCTCCGTCGATCAGTTTGGCGAGCATCCGCAGAGCATCATCGGCTTTGGTGTACTGCATGTAAAAGACGACCGGTTTCGACGTGGCCGTATCAGAAGGTCCCGAGATCACTCGCACTAATTCTTCGAATCGGTCGAGGGCCTTGATATCGTGGGACTGCAGCAACACACCCCTCGGCGTGACTTGGTAACGGATCGGTGAATCCTCGGTGACCAAACGGCGATCGAGCCGTCCGACCAATTTCGTCGGGAAGTCGGGCTCGTCGTGTGTGAACGAGTGTTCGTCTCGACGCGGCGTCGGACGATCGGCCGGCTGCGTGGCCTCGGGCTGGGACGATGGGTTCCCGAAGGATTCCTGCGCAGGGACCCGTTCCATCGGTGCGGACTCCCACGCGTCGGAATTCACGCGAGAGATCGGATTCTCGCCACGCCAAAACTGAATCGCCGTTTGCAGAATACGCTCGGAACGTTCGCTAGGCATCGGCAACACGCGGACATCTTTTCCGGCCGACGTCGTTTCGCTCGCCTCGAGGTCCGCGATGATCGCTTTGATCTGATCGAGTTGAGGCCGTTTGGCTCGAACATAGAGGCGTTGATTCCCCGCGTCGGCATCAATCTTCGGCAGCCGTTCGCCTTCCTCATCGTCGTCATCGTCGTACGAACCGGTAGGCAGGTCGAGCATTTGTTCGAGCAGGCTGATCGCGTAGTACGCGTCGATCGACTTCAGTTGGATAACCTCGAAATCGGCATCGGACGCCTGCATTTGCTCGACCGTCATTTCGATTTCGCGTTGAGTTTCAGCGTCGGCCAACGCAACGATGCTGTCTGCCGTTTCATCAACACTCAGGCGAACCGGTTTGCCGGCGAGCAGGGTTTGCAACACGTCGTAAACCATCCGAACGTTGCCACCTTCGACGCGGTGCGACTTCAGGACCGCGTCACGCTGGGCCGCTTCCGCTTCCGGATCGGGTTGATCAATCGCGGCAACCAACCCTTCGATGACTTTAATCTTGTCCTCCACACCGGTCGCGAAAAGATGCTTGCCGAGCACGTCGGCGGAAAGACTGACGTCGATCCCGATCATCTCACCCGTGGCGAGACCGAGGTGCGGGCGTGCCACTTCGAGAACATCTTCCGCGTCAACATGCTTTAGACGAAAACTTTTTACCATCGTGCCGTTCTTCAATGCGGAAGGCTCAAACGACTCGAGGATCGCACGCACACCCCGCAGTTTTGCGACCGTGTCGATAATCATCAATTGATTGGTCACCTCGAGCACCGACGGTGGCGTCATCAACTGCAGCGACGCGAGTTCCTTGACCGCATCCTCGGCAGCGAGATCCTCGAGCCGAAACAGGCATTTGACGACTTCTTGACCGTTGAGCGTGTCGAGTTGTTCGGGGCTAACCATCTCCGCGATCGCGTCGAGTTGTGACAAACTGCGTGGGTCGGTCAAGTTAATCACGGCGAGAAGGTTGCCCGATCGCACCATCGCGAAACCTTCCGGGATCAGGAACAGATTGACGCGGTTGATCGCTTCTTCCGGCGTGAATGTCCCGGCATCGTTGTAAGTGAAACTGCCCGTGGGAAGTTCGCCAAACTGCAGTGCCAAATCGGCTTCTTCGGCAACCCATTGGATCACATCCCGCCACGGGGCCGCGTTGAACGAAAAACGCAGCCCGACCGGTGAGTTTGCTGCGGGCGGGGATGCTCCGTCACGCCGCTGATCGTCGCTGGGCGAACCTACTGCCGCGGCAACGTCTGACTCGGCACCATCTGGCTCGGGGGGCGGTGCGTCGGCGCGAGACGTTTCCCCGATCGCGTTTTCAGCGAGGGTTGCCGCTGCGGAAGCCTCCGTGGTCTCATCGGCTGTGGCGATTCCGCTGGCTAGAATTCCGCTGGCAAACAGCCCGGTGATGACAACGCCGAGAAAGCCAACCGGCACCCGATCGATACAACGGGGCTCCTGATTGTGGCCTATCGATGGTCTGCGAATCAGCTCAGAAACGCCAAAGGTTGGAAACCGAGACTCATGGATTTTCGACATGGGAATCAAGTTGTTTCTTGCACGATTGGTTTGCCGGTTCGCTCGACTTCAAAGGCAAACGAGGATGCAAACGATCGTGCAATGGGAACGTGCGAAACCGAGGCTTCAAACACGCAAAGGCGGGAGTATTGCGGGGAGGGGATCCCCGCGGCAGGAACCCATAGAGTAATCGACAACCGCAGTTGGAGGCAAACGCTTTCCGCCATCGAAGGCAATTTCGCGACCAAGAATCACGGTATTGAGCGGCATTCCTTCCCGATACCTTTGCAAATGTCACGTCGATCGGTTCAGCGCCACGTTGTCGCGGGTAACCTCAGCCGTTCGACACCCTTCAGGCTCGCCGCAGCAGACCGTTCAACCGCGTGCAAATCGGCGACACGATTAGCTCGGATTCGCAAACTCGCATAGAGCATGGTTTTCCACGGTCATCTCCCCCAACGAAAACCGATCGATGCTTCAAAGGCTGCGGATACTGTCGCTCTTGCCGGCGGGTTTGCACTCGCCTTGGACGCTCGAGGACTTGGTTTCGCCTCCATTTCTCGCGCTCGGTCCATTTCCGCGGTGCTAGCTCGTTTTCCAACGGGGACAAACGCTCCTTCAACATCGCC
>JBICHZ010000224.1:0-11022 GCA_043101355.1 Rhodopirellula sp. JB044 | reverse complement strand
ACTAGGGCAGTAGCCTTCGCCACAGTCAGTCGATCGACGCGAGCGATACGGCGACTCGCATGAGCATTTTAGTTCGTCGGTAGCGAGACTGAGGTTGTTCGGTCTTTCAGAGATCGAGACCCACGACCACCCCGAGCCTCCGCCTGAGTCCGAGGTGGCGTTTATCAAATGCTGGTCGCATTTTGAATGGCAAACAGACCATGGACGACTGCCGCGATCCAGCGTCCAACGGTCGTGTTAGGTCATTTCAGCAACGAACCGTACGTAATCGGTTGCCGATACGATTCCGACGAGTTGTCTGTCGTGATTGACGACCGGCACGTGATGCAATTGATGTTTGATCATCATCTGAGCGACTTCGCGGACGGAGTCGTTTTGTGTTGCGACGACCGTTGCTTCGGACATCACGTTCGAGACGGCATCGCTGCCGAGGCATTCGCGAATCAGATCGACGATGAGATAGCTTTCATCGTAGATCGCCATGTCGGCTTGGAGCGTTTGTTCGGCATCGCGAATCATACGCAACATGTCGCTGACGGTGAGAATGCCCTTGAGGCAGTTTTCGTCGTCGATGACCGGGAGCGCCGAAAGATGGTTTTCACTCATCTTTTCGACTGCTGCTTCGATCGTGTCAGTTTCCGCAACCGAAATCGGCGCGCGTCTCATGAAACTGTGGAGAGGGACCTGCTGGTCAGTTTGGAGAGCGTTCATGGTCTTTCCTCGTTAAAGATTGACGGACGATCATCGACACCCCGGTGCCGATGAATACCGCAATAGCGATGCAAAACACATACCCTGCACATAGCGAAAACTGACTGTTTCGAATTTGCCAGCCACGCAATCTATTGCTTACGTCACCGTGCTTCGCGTGTGACACATCGCACCCATGTTGTGACGAGTGAACGCAATTGCACATTCGAGTTCAGCGGTGTGAGGAAGCCACGCACGCGCGAGCGAACACAGCATCGTGGCGTTCATGCGGCATAACGTCGCGAGGTCCGGTCAGGAGAGATTGATTAGATGTTAGGCATGGACCGCAAAGAGCGCAGAGAGCGGCAATAAGCATGACGACGATTCTGAATTTTGCATCGCGTTTTTGGGACGCTTGTTTGGAAGTGTCGAGCCAAGAGCATGTTTTGCTTTGTGATAGAGGTAACTTGATGAGGCCTTCGTTGACAGAGTTGATCGGCTGAGTTCCCTACTTGAATGCTCGCCATGAGTGGCGTGCGATCGGATCTTGGCACATTGGTTGCGACATTCGCGGCAGGTTGAGTTCCCTTCGAAAAATGTGACGCCTTGTGTGCAGCATCGGGTGTCGACTTCGCCGGGGACTGCTTGCTCGGACAGTTGCCGAACTTGTTTGGTAGGGATCGCATTGGGCGCAATTGCCGCGATCTTCTAGCGTTGTTTGCCACGGGAGCACTTTTCTCATGACTCGTTGCGCGAAAGACTTAGGTCCAACGGACATCGCAACGCACTTTTTCTGACAAACACGGGGATCGTTCATGTTCACAATGATTGAGTCGCCACCGCAGTTGGCAACACCTCCGCTCGCGAAGCCACGACCGACCGACGCGGTCGTCGAGCAATTGCATCGGGCCCTCGCGGAGTCCAAACGGTGCGGGCTACGGGGAGCACGGTGTCGGTTTGAAGCCGGTGTCGCGACTCTTCACGGGACGGTTGATTCGTTCTATCTCAAACAACTCGCCCAGGAGATCATTCGGCGGGTACCGGCGGTAAAGGCGATTCGCAATCACTTGCGTGTTACCGCGATCTGAAACGGTGTGTCGGACCTGTGCGAGCGCGACAACTTGGTAGGAGGACGGGCGGTATCGCACGATTTGGCTGCTCGCGGACGTGAATCGTTGTTGGTATCTGGTTTGCATTTGATGCGTATGTTCACCCCCATGAAATTCGGAGTCGATCATGCGTGTCCTTTTGGCCAACGACGCTTCTAAACACTCTCAGGCAGCGGCAGAATACTTACTCGCTATGCCATTTCGCAGACCGATCGATTTGGACATCGTTTCGGCCGTGACACCTCCGTCGAGCATCGATCCCGGTGCGGAGGGAATCACCGAAGACCTCTCAGACTTTCTCAACGAAGAGAAGGAAATCGCAAAAGCACGCGTGGAAAAGACGGCGGCGAAGTTGTGCGGGCCGGTTCACAGCATTCGCACACATGTGCCGATCGGACAACCCGCGAGTGAAGTTCTCGCAGCGGCGGAGCAATGTGATGTCGATCTCGTGGTGCTCGGCGCGGTCGGCCATTCGGCGCTCGATCGTGTTCTGCTCGGTAGTGTTTCGGATTACGTGGCGACCCACGGCGAGACGACCGCGCTGGTTGTGCGACCTCGTCGCGATTCGGAGATCCCTCCGAAGCTCGAGCGGATTGTGATCGCGTTGTCGGGAAGCGAAGAAGACCAGCGAATGGTGGATTGGTTGAAACAGTTCCAGTTGCACTCGAGCATCGAGGTTCACTTGGTGCGTGTGTTGAGGCTCGATACGTTCTACCGGCAGGACATTCGCCGGAAGGCGTCGAAGTTCTGGCAGAATTACGTCGATCATGCCCAAGCCCAAATTCTGACGTTGGAAACGCAGTTTCAGTCGATCGGGCTGACGACGGAAACGCATCTCGTCGAAGCCGAACATGTAGGCGACGCGCTGATCGACTACGCAGAAACACACGGGTGTGACTTGATCGTGACCGGTGACAGCGACAGTGGGATTCTGACCCGCGTCTTTATCGGCAGCACGTCGCGCTACGTCCTTCGCCATGCCCGGTGCAGTGTTTTGATCGTTCGCGACAAAGAAGACCGGGCTCGCGATCCAATCGCGTCGGAAGATCAGCGAGCGGCGGTGGGAGCGAGTGTTTCCGGTTGAACGCATCGGCTTCTTTTGAGACGTGTGTTTGAATCGAACGTTCTCTGCGCGGCGTGATCGGCGCGAGGATTGCAATGCGGCATCTCAGTAAGATTCCGTGGAGTTGTGCCTCTCGTTGAATTGAGGTGTGAGCGTGGAGATGCAAGGTCTGGCTCGATCGGTGCATTCGAATTCGATTGAAAACGCCGGCGGCGATACGAGTCGCAGCTATCACCGGTGTTCGGCGATGGACGTTGCGAACGAGTGGGAAACTTCGCTCGAACGAGGGCTTGCGACATCCGAAGTCGAACGGCGTTTGCGGCACTATGGTCCGAACCGTTTGCAAGGTGGAAAGGTTGTTCGCTGGTACGAGGTGCTGCGGCGTCAGTTCGTCGACGTGCTGATTGCGATCCTGTTGATTGCTGCGTTGGTGTCTCTCGCGGTGGGCGAAATCGCGGATGCGGTCACCATCTTTGCCATCGTGTTGCTCAACGGTTTACTCGGGTTCGTCCAAGAATGGAAAGCCGAGCGGTCTTTGGTCGCCCTTCGCGAGATGTTGACGCCAACGTGCCGAGTGATTCGCGATGGCAACGAGCAGACCGTTGACGCGAACACGCTGGTTCCAGGGCGATATCGTTTTGTTTGAATCGGGGGATCGAATTGCGGCGGACTTGAGAATTGCCCAGAGCAGTCACCTGCGTGTCGATGAATCAGCGTTGACCGGCGAATCGCTCTCGGTTTCGAAATGTTCGGCGACGATGGATCATGACGTTGCTTTGGCCGAGCGATTCAATATGGCGTGGATGGGAACGGCGGCAACGCATGGTCGCGGTATCGGGATCGTTGTCGGAACGGGCGGCAATAGTGAGTTCGGCAGAATCGCCTCACTCACCGAAGGAATCGCCAGCGACACGACGCCTCTGCAACAGAAACTCGCGGTGTTGGGGAGGTATCTTGGGATCGTCGCGGTTGGGATTTCCTGTGTGGTCGCCGCGACCGGATGGATGTTGGGAAAACCTCTGTTGGAGATGTTTCTCACCGGCGTTTCACTCGCGGTGGCGGTCGTTCCGGAAGGATTGCCGGCGGTGGTGACGTTGACGTTGGCGCTCGGTGTGCGATCAATGGTTCGGCGCAAAGCGTTGCTGCGACGGCTGCGGGCGGCGGAGGGGCTCGGTGCTGCGACGGTGATTTGTACCGACAAGACCGGAACGTTGACGCAGAACCAAATGACCGTGCAGCGGATCTGGCAGTTCGGAAGGGAGATCGACGTGACCGGCGTTGGCTACGATCCGCTGGGACACTTTGAGGTGTGCGGAAAACGGATTGATTACCGTCGCGATCTGTCGTTGCAGGAGTTGCTGCGAACAGCGGTTTTTTGTAACCACGCAACGGTTCGGCGGGAGGACGGCGTTTGGAAACACTACGGTGAGCCTACCGAGTGTGCGTTGATCGTTGCGGCGATGAAGGCGTGGATGGACATCGACGGTGTGTCTCGCTCGGTGAGCGAGTTTGCGTTTGATTCGACTCGTAAACGCATGTCCGTGATCGAGCAGGTTGGAGACAATTGGATCGCGCATGTGAAGGGAGCTCCTGAGGTAATCCTGCCGCGTTGTTCGCATCTGCTCGAGGGAGGTGACGGGTCGCAAATTCGAATTCGCGAGATGTCGGCTGCCGATCGAAAACAAGTCGCAGAGGTAGTCGAATCGATCGCTTCGTCCGGTCTGAGAACTTTGGCGATCGCGAAACGAAACCTCGGCCGTGATCATCAGTGCGACGCAGCCGAAGTGGAGCAATCGCTGACATTGCTCGGCGTGGTGGGAATGATGGATCCGCCACGTCCGGAGGTCGCTGATGCGGTTGCGTTGGCAGGCACGGCGGGGATTCGGGTCGTCATGATTACCGGAGACTCGGCGGCGACTGCGCTCGCGATCGCACGAAAGATCGGATTGCCGAGCGAGACGGCTCTCGTGGGCAGCCAGTTGGAGGGATTTGGTGATGCGGAGTTGGCAGAGAAGATCCGACGTGATGTGCTTTTCGCCCGGACAACGCCGGAACAGAAGCTGCGAATCGTCAATGCCTTTCAATCTCAGGGGCACATTGTCGGAATGACCGGTGACGGTGTGAACGATGCTCCCGCGTTGAAGAAAGCCGATATCGGCATCGCGATGGCAGAACGTGGGACTGACGTCGCCAAGGGAGCGGCTGATATCGTTTTGACGGATGACAATTTCAGTTCGATCATCGGCGCGGTCGAGGAGGGGCGCCGCCAGTACGACAACATTCAGAAGTTCGTGCGGTACCTGCTCTCGTCGAACACGGGCGAGGTGTTTGCGATCTTTCTCAATATCGTGATGGGTGGCCCCTTGTTGTTTCTACCGGTGCAGATCCTTTGGATGAATCTCGTGACGGATGGACTGACTGCGGTGGCGCTCGGGATGGAACCCGCCGAGGTCGACACGATGCGACGTCCTCCGCGTGACCCCGACGAACCGGTTCTCAGCGGTCGCGGTGTGATGATGATTGTATTGCTCGGTCTCAACGTCGGGCTGGCGTCGCTCTGACTGTTCCATTGGTATCTCGTCGACGATGATCCGGAAACAGTGGTGTTGGCTCAGACGGTGGCCTTTACCGGAATCATCGTGATCGAGAAGGTGAACGTTCTTAACTTTCGGGCGTTACGCCAACCGATCTCTGCGGTGGGTTGGTTCAGCAATCCGTGGATCCTGGCTGCGATTTCAATAACACTGCTTTTGCAGGTCGCCGCCGTCTACATGCCTGCATTGCAACCGGGGTTGCACACGGTGGCACTTGGGTGGCGTGAATGGGGATGGATCCTCGCGGCGGCGTTTCCGGTGTTTGTGATCACGGAGTTGGTCAAAATCGTTGCCTCGCGAAGATCGCGGGTAGCCGAAAATACATAGACTCCGGATGCAATGCATCGGTGTGAAAGTTAGTCAGCCCATCGGCGTTCGCTGCGGTTGAAGGTGTGCATATGTGGGCGATGCGCGCCTTTGCCGTTCCGATGAAGGCTCGATTTCGACGGAGATGTGATGTTTTCGGGGTGTGGCGCGTTAGTTGCATTGTCATCACGCGATCGAATTTTCGGTGGCTACCTTTTTCACTCAAACATCGGGAGCAGAATGATGACCGATTCAATCATGACTTTGTTGGGCGACGATGCCGCGATGCTGCTCGAGCACCAAAGCACGACGATCGATCGAGCGCATCTCAATTTGCCGGGGCCTGATTTCGTCGATCGAGTGATATGCCAATCCGACCGCAACCAACGCGTTGTCAACCAACTCGCACGGTTGTTCGGTCATGGACGGCTCGGTGGAACCGGGTACGTTTCGATTCTTCCCGTCGATCAAGGGATCGAGCATTCCGCAGGGGCTTCGTTTGCGCCCAATCCGGAGTATTTCGATCCGGAGAACATCGTACGTTTGGCCATGGAAGGTGGTTGTAATGCGGTCGCGTCAACCTTCGGTGTGTTAGGGGCGGTTGGTCGGAAGTACGCCCATCGGATCCCGTTCCTTGTCAAAATCAATCACAACGAGTTGTTGACATACCCGAACTCGTATGACCAAGTGATGTTCGGGTCTGTCGAGCGGGCGTATGACATGGGGGCCTGTGCCGTCGGAGCGACGATCTATTTCGGTTCGGAAGAATCCCGCCGACAGATTGTCGAGGTTGCCGAAGCGTTCGAGCATGCTCACGAACTCGGCATGGCGACGGTCTTATGGTGCTATCTGCGAAACTCGGAGTTTAAGACCGACAAGGACTACCACACCTCTGCCGATTTGACGGGCCAAGCAAACCATTTGGGAGTGACGATTCAGGCCGACATCATCAAGCAAAAATTGCCGACGAACAACGGCGGTTTCAACGCGATCAAATTCGGTAAAACGTCGCCTCTCGTCTACAGCGACTTGACGTCGGAACATCCGATCGACTTGTGTCGCTATCAAGTGGCCAATTGCTACATGGGACGCGCCGGTCTGATTAACTCCGGCGGCGCCTCTTCGGGCGCGTCCGACTTGGCCGAAGCGGTCAAGACAGCGGTCATCAACAAGAGAGCGGGAGGAACAGGACTGATCTCGGGTAGGAAAGCGTTTCAACGTCCGATGAGCGAAGGTGTCGAATTGCTCAACCGGATCCAAGACGTCTACCTCGATGAATCGATCACCATCGCGTGACGCCTTGGTTCCTAAAGCGTTTAAGAAATTGATAAAGGAGATTGACGATGAAAGACCCATTCGTACAGTCGCAGTGGCAGGAACTGTGTGAGCATCTCAAGCAGGTCGCTCAACATTTAGGTGAGCGGGCGGGATCGACGTCTCAGTATGCCGACGAGGCGGCGCAGTTCTGTGCATCGGAACCGCCCGATCGCTATTCGCATCTGCTCGATCGCGTGCGTGAGGCGGCTCATCTCGCGATCCGATGGCAGGACCAGACGTCCGAACACCGTCATGACGAAGACCTTGTCGATGAAGCCGGCGAGGAGAGTTTTCCCGCGAGCGACCCGCCGGTGTTCAGTCATTCCCACGCGTGATGTTTGGTTGCGAGTAGCGTGTCAACGCCCATGGCCGCTGTAGCGGAACTCGCCAAGAGTTCCGGCGGGGCCGGGTGAGGTGCCGAACGTCTTGGCGACGTTCGCTACGGTGTTTGACTCGGTGGTTGCGATCAACTCCTTGGCGATTGCGTTATGTTGCATCTGCAAACGTGGTTCAGGAAGAGGATGTTGGGTGTCCCCATCGGTCGCAGTGCAACACGGGGGCGGTGGGCTCGCAATCGATCTCGTCGAGACGTTGCGTCAGCGCCGAGATGTAGGCGGCACGCTCTTCGTCGTCGGTGAATTCCAGCGGCCGTGTTGTTTGAAGGTCTCGCAGATTCGTGAGGTGGTGCCGTTCCAGGAAAACGGTCAGTCCGTCGAGCAATGTTCGGATCACATCAGGACCTTCCCGATAGATTGCCGACGTGATCATGGCGACATCGGCTCCCGCGAGAAGAGCCTTGATCAAATGATCCGGGTGTCCGATCCCGCCGCCTGCAGCGAGAGGCATCGCGGGGCAAAAACCGTGTACCTGCATGAGTGTGTCGAGGTTAACGGTTTCGGATTCGGTGGATGTGAGCCGCCATCTCGAAGAGAGCTTCATCGTGTCCAAACAGATAGCGACCGACGGAGCACGCCCATGCAGGACCATGCCTTGGGCACCGGAAAGTAATTGCCGTGCGAGGTGTGGGATGCTCGTGAAGTTGCGTCCGAGCTTGACGAACAGCGGAATCGTGATCGCTGCGTTGACGTCGCGAACCGCGTCGAGGATCGTCGTCTCAATCTCCGCGGAGCTGCTGTATTCTTTCGCCCGGCTGTGGTAGACGTTCAGTTCGATCGCAGACGCGCCGGCTTCCTGTAGTTCGCCGGCGAAGTCCATCCATCCTCCCGCGGTGAAGCCGTTGAGGCTGGCGATGACGGGGATCGAAAGCATCGAGCTCGCTCGGTTGACCAACGCCAGGTACGACTTCGCGTCGGGACATGCCCAATGATGACGTGATTGGTTCGACATCTCGAGAATTTTGCGTTCCCGGTCAGTCAGTCGCCTACCGATCTCAATGCTCCACTGGATCACCTGCTCTTCGAAGAGAGACGGCAGGACGATCGCACCCGCGCCGGCGTCTTGCATCGCGATGCGTGTTTGTTCATTTGTGTTCATCGGACACGCCCCGACGATGACCGGAGACGTCAATCGGAGTCCGCCGAAGTCGGTATGAAGATGCGATAACATGAGATGAACCTTGATAAAGAGGAGAGGCGTTTAAATCTGTTCGACGGTGTCGACCAAATTGGGAATGTGAATCACATGACTGCGTTCTGCTTTGGAGAGTGGATCTCGGTGCGCGATCTGTCGGTCGAGTACGTTGAGGTCGGCGTCGGATGCATCGTCGTCTCGAGCAATCCGATCGGCGATGCGTTGGTGTAACGTTTGAGGATCGCATTCGCATTCCAGGATGCGGTACGCGACGCCTTCCGTTTTGGCGATGGTTTCAAACCGTTCCCTGTGCCGACGTCGCAGGAAGGTCGCGTCGACAATCACGCTGTATCCTGCCCGTAAAACGCGTGCGGCGAGGACGCCGATCCGTCGATAGGTCGCATCGGTGTGCGAAGCACTGTAGAGACGGGTGAGCTCGTCTCCGTGGACCCGGTCAGTCGGAGCGATCCCTTTAAGTCGTTTGCGTTCGACGTCACTGACGACGCGGAAGCAATCGTGACGCTGCACGACGGTTTCACTGAGCGTCGTTTTCCCGCTGCCGCTGACTCCGTAGGTGATCCACAAACTCGGTGTCTCACGTAACGTGAAACGATAGGCGAGGTCGATCTGCGTGCGAGTCAGCTCGTGGGCTTCACGGCGTTCATCGTCACTCATGTCGAATTGAGATGCTCGCATGGCCGGAACCATCGCGCGAATCAACGCTCGGTAGAAATGGAACCAACGCAGCAAGCACAGGGAATCGTAATCGCCGGTTCGCTCGACGTAGGCGTTGATAAAGCTACGCGAGAGGTCGAGGTGTCCTTTCGCGGCCAAGTCCATCGATAGGAACGCCGCGTCGCTGAGGACATCGATCCACCGGAGTCGTTCGTTGAATTCGATACCGTCGAATGGGATCAGACGGTCGCCCCAATGAACGACGTTTTGCAGATGGAGGTCACCGTGGCATTCGCGTATGAAGCCGTTTGGAATGCGGTCGGCGAATTCATTGCGGTGATCGGAGAGAAATCCTGCCGACCATGAGCGAAGAACGGAGAGTGTTGCTCGCAATTCGTCATCGACCAGTAGATCATCGAGTTGATCGAAAAGTTGGCGTGAATTGGTGGCGAGAAAGTTCGGCCACCCGTCGGCAAATTCAGGGTCGCAGTGCGCGGCGGATTGGTGAAACGTGGCGATCCATTCGGCGAGGTCATGAACCTCCCCGCTGGTCAACACGCCGCGCTGGATTCGTTTGCTCAACAACGCCTCGTCGGGGAAACGTCGCATCTTTACCGCGTAGTCGACTACGTTTGCGGTGGCGTCTGTTTCCTCATCGCCGATCCGGAGTCGATCGTCTTCCAACAGGATCGGAACGACGCCGACGTACAGATCTTTGTCGTATCGCTGCCCCAGCCGGATTTCTTCATGGCAGTAGTACTGGCGTAGCTGGATGCTGCTGTAATCGAGGAAGTCGGTCGTTAGCGGTTTTTTGACTTTGTAGACGAAGTCACCCGCGAGGAAGACGATCGAAATATGGGTTTCGCGTGTTTGGATATCGCCATTGACCGCGTGTGGGTACGCATCGGCGCGAGACAACTCGTCGACCATCTCAGCCGTGCTGACGTCCTTGACCGGTAAAATTTTCATTCATCACTCCGTTTGATAGTTCATGAGTTCGATTCGGTGTTTCCGCATGTACGAGTGGCATTCGACGCAGCGTACCGTCATTGCGACATAGCCGAGGGTGGCTCGGTTGATGTCTTTGCCGTCGGCGGCTTCGGCGATCAAATCAGCGCTACGGCGGAAGTCGCGGCTTTGGGACGCATACTCTTTCGTTTGCAAAACGTTCCATCCGGCCTCGAGGCTGAGCAGGCGGAGGCTGCGAGCATTGGCGGCGACCATCTCATAATCTTCGAGCGTCAATCCCTCGAGGATCGCTTTGGACTTCTCCAACTTCATTCTCATCAGGGGTGTGATTTCCTGTGACGGAGCCATGGGCGGATTCGCGAGGATTGGCAGTGCAGCGGCGATCGCGAGAAATACAAAGGTGCAAATGATGGTCCGTTTCATGGCGTGCTCTCCGGTGCAGTAAATTGTGCGCGATTGGTCGATGTTTCACGTTCAGTCGAACCGGCAGGAGTCCTGCCGGAGACGCGAGTTCGATCATCCGCCGCTGGTGACAGGTTGTGAGTTGATTGTTTTAGACGAACGGCAGAGGTTCCTTTTCTTCCTTGAAGACCGAACCGCTGCGTCGCACCGGTGATTGGAAGCCTTCGGGTTTGAGCGCGAGCAACGAGCAGTTGATGTCGCTGAGAACCGTTTCGGCCGTGTTGCCGATCAAGACACCGGCGATGCCTGTTCGGCAGACCGTGCCCATCACCATCAGGTCGGCTTCGACTTCGTCAGCAACATCGCG
>JBICHZ010000223.1:0-48369 GCA_043101355.1 Rhodopirellula sp. JB044 | reverse complement strand
GACAATCATCTTAAGGGCGCGGAGAAACAACTCGCCGCCGATGTCGAAATGCACCGCTACATTCGGAAAAAGCAGCGCGACCGCGATTGCCGCGACAATCGCGCCTGCGATCCAGTAGGTCAGTGAATTGCTGTGTTTGGGTGGCTGTGAATGGTCGGCCATTTTGCTGTTCCTTCATATTTCCCGGGAAAACACCGCGTCGCGGATGAAGGCCCATTAGAAACCCTTCGTCCATTGCCGTCATGGCAGTGTCGTCAATGAAAACAAAATACCCGTTTGCCTCCCCCGAATGTGGTGGCAACTGATCAAACGCGACCTACTTTTCTATTGAAGTTACTTTTCTGATTCGATGACACTCTTTCGTTGGGAACACGCTCATGGGGCTGTTTCGTTCTAATCAACCGACGCGCGGCGGATTCCGCCGGGCCTCCTTCGGCACGCTACTCTTCGTATTTGGATTGGTGACAAGCGTGTTCGTCGGCATCCCGTCGCTGCACCAGTCACTGACGAAGAATCAAACGCCGGTGACATTGACTTGCATCGAACTGTTGCGTGGTGGTGTGCCTGAAGAGACATCCATGGTCGTGCTGCGCGACGCCGAAATTCACCCGCCGGCGAAACTCGACTTGAACGCGGCCGGATTTTCCGATTCGCCGATCGGTGACAAGGTGCAGGCTGTCTTGGCGTACCCACGTGCGAGCAAGTTAGTCGACAAACTCGTCCGCGGGGACGTTCTTCCGCGTGGGATGGTCAAACGCCCCGGCCCACAACCGCTCCGCCTGAGCCCAGGTCGAGAAACAGCAGAAGCCGCAACCGCCGAAACCATCGAGACCGGTGCGTTGGTCGCTCACGTCAGCGAAGACCCAACAGCGAAATATATCTGTGCGATCGCTGACCAATTTTCATTGCCTGTCCCCGAGGGCCTGCGTCAGGCAGCCAAGATCCCAGCCTTCTCGCTCAAGCCCGCCAGTACGATCTCGACGCAGCAAAACGCGTTGATGTGGTGCGTCGGCGGAGGCTTGTCGCTCGCTCTCGGTCTCGTACTGTGCGGCAGCGTTCGGCTCGGTTGGTGGTCGATACTCTCACCGATCTCCGCCTTCATCGGCTTGCCCGGTGTACCGCTTCGCAGCGGCCGGGGTGATCGCATGACCTGGTTGCTGTCGATCATGATTGGCGCGGCAGGAATCGCCGGCGGATACCACCTCGCTTTTGAGATGGGTCATCTTGGAAAGACCGGTGGCGTCTGGGCGTGGCAGGCCGCAGGTGTGGTCTCGGCATCGTTTGGAATCGCAGCCCTACTCGGCACGATGCTGAGCATGCGAGAGAAGCGTCATACTGTTTCGCTCGATCACGACGCATTGTCCGAAATGGTTCCATCGGTCACCAGCAAGAAGACATCAAAGAAACAGAATGCTCCGAGCGAAAACACCGAATCGACTGATCCCGAACCGCGGCCCGCGGCGCTGCAATCGATGATCACCAGCAGCGACTACACCCGCCGCTATATCGACCCGCGACTCAACGTTTCACCTAATATGGAAACGGCTGCCGATGTGCAAAAGCAAACGGAAAGCCTCGAACGCCTGCAGTTTGACAGCCCGTTGATTATCGAAATCGCACGCGGAGAAGATACGATCGAAGCGACGGTCCAGGTGGGTTGCCGCAATCTCGTTCTCGCGATGACCGACTGTCTCGACGATCACATGCGATTGCGAATGGTCAGCATCCTCGACGACGGACACGTGGTCATCAGCGGTAACGGAGAAGACGAACGCCTGACCGAGACGATCAACGGGGAGGCGGCGAGCCTGCGAACATTTGCAACCACGAAGGCACCCAAACTCGTCACCAAGCACCTCGAGGTAGCTGCCGAGATTGCAGAGCGACGCCACACCAAAATGGTACTACTCGAACCGAATGAATGGCGTGACGTGATCCACTACAGCGAACGGTGCATGGCCGACGCCCTTCACTACGCTCAACGTGAGAAGTGGGAGATTGTCGATTCACACTACGGCCGTTTCGCCTATCCACCACAACCGGTCTCGGCACCAGTCATGGCTTGACCGGAGCATTTATCCGATCCGGCGATTCAGCCCTGTCGAGCAGGGCTAGGAATATCGCAGCGTCTGCGGCCGGGAAACCACCGAAGGACGTATCCGGGATACGAACGCCGCCAACTCCTTTGAGATAATCAGGCGATAGGCGAGTAACGCTCTGTTCACTCGGTCATGCGTTTTGCTAATAAGTCGCTTGTCCAGTTGCGTTTGGACGATGTGACGCCATGTTTCACGGGCGTGAAACACACGCACACGCGACGGGCTTTGTTGTTTCCCGGCAATAACCCTCGATTCCCGACCCGCCCCTCGTGATCCCTACCCGATTAACGCGAACCATTTTGTGGGAGATCCTGCGGTTCTTCGTCGTCGCGTTGGTGGTCCTGACAACGATCATTTTGCTGATCGCGGTGGCACGTGAACTGATCCGCAAGGGACTCGGCCCGATGGCGGTGCTGCATCTGCTGCCTTTTGCGATGCCGATTTCACTGCAACACGCGGTTCCGGCGACGGCGTTATTCTCGGTCTGCTGCGTGTATGGTCGCATGGCGGCAGACGGTGAAGTCAGCACGGTGAAGTCGTCGGGGATCTCACCGCTGCGACTACTGCAACCGGCGATTGTGTTTGCGGCTTTACTCAGCCCGATCGCCGTCTACTGCAGCGACATGGCGGTGTCGTGGGGGAAACCCGGCGTGAAACGCGTGGTCCTGCTTTCGATCGAAGACATCGCCTACAAAGTTCTCGAGGCCCAGCATTCGTTCACGTCCGATCACGGATTTTCGATTCACGTCCGCGAGATCAAAGACCGCCGAATGATCTCGCCGACCGTCGTCATTCGCGGCCGGGGAAAAGAAGCGTTCGAGGTAACCGCGAGCGAAGGCCAACTCGTCATGGACGAAGAACGCCAAGCGTTGGTGCTCAAACTCGTCGATAGCAAAGTCGTTCGGGGCCGCGGTTTTGGCGGAACGCTTCCCGGAGAATCGACGTTCGAGATTCCGCTCGGCAACGCTCTGAGTGAAGACGACACAGCATCGAAAAGCCCTAGCGAGCTGCCACTGCGTTTGATCAGCCGCGAGAAGTCACGCCAGCGGGAAGACACCCACGCGGCGATCGGCAAATTGGCCGCATTCACCGGGTTCGCTTTGTTGCAGTCACGCCCCGAAACGATTGGCGGCCCGGAAGCTCAAGGCATCCACAGCTCGCTCGCGTCGAGCCGTCACCGCCTGACGCGCCTACGCACCGAACCATGGCGACGGTGGGCCGAAGGGTTCACGTGTTTCTTCTTTGTTTTCGTCGGAGCACCGCTCGCGATCCTGGCCAAGACGAGTGATTACTGGACCACGTTCGGAATGTGTTTCCTACCGATCATCCTCATCTATTATCCACTGTTCCTCTTTGGTCTCGACCAAGCCAAAGCCGGAGACCTGCCGCCCTATGGGGTGTGGACGGGCAACGTCGTGCTCGCCGGCATCGGAACGATCCTGATGACGAAGGTTCGTCGATACTAGTCTCCAAACGGATCCGGAGAATGGCGCACGAAAAAGCCGCCAAACAGTTTCATGCTTGGCGGCTTTGATTTTCTCAGCGAGCGATCGGCCCTTTGACCGATATTCGGTCAGCAAACGCTATCGAGGCTCTCAGTCCTCAGTGAGACCGATCGCAAAGAGTTTGTCCTTGGTGCTGATGAAGATCGTCTCATCGGCTGCAACCGGCGTGCTGTAAACGCTGCTGCCCATGTTGATCTCTTCGATCGGCTCGTTGTTCTCGGGGCCGAATTCGAACACGCAAACGTCTCCGTCCTCGTCACCGATGTAGACCTTGCCGTCAGCGATCAGCGGGCTGCCCCAGCTTTGTGCGAACATATCGTAGGTGAAGTGCACGATCGGCATTCCATCGGGAGTCCCTTTAGCGTCGAGGCAGTGCAACAGACCGGAGAAGTCGGCGATGTAGAGAACATCATCCTTGATCGCAACCGTTCCACAACTGCGGTGCATTTCCTCTTCGAAGTCGATTTCACCATCGTCGTTTTGGTCGGCGATCGAGTAGTGCCAGACGACGGCGGAATTCGGGTTATCGACCGCTGCTTCGCCTTCTTCCGGTTCGACGGCTTGAATCCGTTTGTGATCGATTGGGACTCGCTTGCTGCCTTCCATCTTGACGGCGAGTTGCGGCGAAACATCACCACGCTTGGTCGGGTCGATGCACCACAAGTGCCCTTCTCCCTCACCATGCTCGGGGTCTTGGCCGACAGCGATGTAGACCAAACCTTCATAAGCGACCGGGGTCGCGATCAAGTTATTGCGTGTCCCCTCACCACCGAGAACCCACTTCGAAGTCTTCGGGTTGCAGTCGAACTTCCACAGCAGTTCTGGTTTGCCGTCTTTTCCTTCGTTCGCCTTGAAGCTGTAAAGGATGCCATCGCCGCCGCAGAAGAGGACCTGCGGAACGCCACCGAGGACTTCGATCGACGGGCTCGACCATTGGCCGTGCAAGATGTTTGATCCGGGCGAACGATCCGTCCACAAAACCTCACCGGTGTTCTTGTTCATGCAGATGAAACTAGGTGCTTCGGGAGCCGGCAGGTTAATGTGTGATTCGTCCAACCCGTTGCTCGTGTTGACGAACAGCAGATCACCGTACGAGGTGACGCTGCAGGAACACATATTGTGTTGGCTGACCCCGAGTTCATCCATCATGTTGAACACCCAGATCACGTCAGCGTCTTTTTTGTCGTGAACGCCGAGTGATTTGAAGATCGAGATCCGTGGACCGAGTTGCTTGATCGCTAGCTCTCGCTCCACTCCACCGAAAGTGCCCGTGGCTTTCCACGATTTGTTCGGAGCAAGCGTTTCGATTTTGATATCGTCACCCGCTTCGCTGCCGGCATCGGCGAGTTTCTTCCGCAACGCGTCAGTCAGTTTTCCGTCGTTGAGTTGTGCCAGCGAATCCTCAAACTCACTGCCTTCGCCGCTGTCCATCAGATCAGCCACGCGAGCGGTTTCCCCTTGGACAGCACCGTCGTCTTCGTTGTCATAGAAGCCTTCGGTGTCCATACAACGAACTTCCCCGCGGCTGGTTACAAACCAAAGGCGATCACCTTCCACAAGCGGTGCACAACAAATGCCCTGTAACGGCCAATCGTGAACGCGGCCGGTGATCAGTTTCTCGCTGCTGTGCTGCCAAAGAAAGTCACCCGTCTTCTGATCGAACGCGAGCAAGCATCCCAGGTCAACGCTCGATGGATAACGATCGAGATATCCTGCTCCGTTATTCGTTCCGACATAAACCTTCCCGTTGGCAACGACAGGGTTCCCGTACGTTTGGCTACCGAGTTCGGCATACCAGCGAAGGTTTTCGGCTTTCTCGTTATCCCATTCACCGGTGCGGCGGTCGAAACGACCGATGTTCCACGATTCCGGAAGGTTCTCAACGTTCGGCACATTGTTTCGCACGCGAGTACCTCCCCACTGTGGCCAATCCTTGCCGGCATTGAGGACGGTGTCCGGATCGATGAACTCGTTCACCTTGGCATCCGCCGCCTCGGCATCGCTCGCGTTCTTGGTGGATTCGGTGTCGACGTCCGGTGCTGCGGCCGCCGCACTGACGACCGTCGCGGGCAACACCATGCTGACCGGAGGTTGGCCCCCGGCAACAAGGACGGTCGTGATCGCCCCTAAAACGGACGAAACGAACATCAGAAACAATGCGGTGATTTCAGTACGAGCCATGGTGGAGGATGGATAGCAGGGAGGGGAGTTGAATGGTTGGATCAAAGCCTGGCCACGCGGACCGGCATCTCGTTTTGGTGATTTCCGTAGTCGCTAAAGCTAGTTCTCAGTGACTTCCAGATTGTCGATCGCGATCTCGGCGACCTTGGCGTTCCCGTAGAGCCCGGGGCTCGCCGTCATGACAGGCGATTTGTCTTCCGCCGTCACCGTCCATGCTTCCGGTTCGGCTTCATCGCGTGGCCACACTTTTCCTTGCAAGACCGCCACCGCGTTCTCGCCGCTGCCTTTGACCTCGGCTCGCAATTTCATCCGGTACCAACGATCAGGATCCCACGGGAAGTCGACCGTTTGGGCCATCCGCAGTTGCGGCGACCAGGTTCGGATTTGCAGTTGCTGGCTGTTGCCCATCAAGTCCAGGACATATCCATGTGCGGTTAGACCGATGTCCGGCATTTGGCCATTGCTACGTTTGCCTTGAACGTCCGCGGCGATGGTGTAGTTGCTCAGTTCACTCGAACCCATCCAGGCACGACTGCGTGCACCTTTGGGAATCGTGCTGACCTTGACCAACGCGGGCGATCCATCGACCGGCCGGATTTGGTGACGATAGCGAGCCCCGACCCAAGTCACGGGCGGATCGCTCAGATCGTCGAAAGTAAATTTCCAGGGGAGTGGCGGAACGATTCGGACTCGCGCCGATCCCTTGACGTTACCGACCGAAGCGGTGATCACGGCCGCAACATGCGAAGCGTCTTCACTCGCGATGAAGGTTGAATTCTCGACCCGGCCGGGTCCGCTGACCGCGTAGGTGACGTCACCGCCGTCGGGTGATACGAGTTGTTGACCGAGTTCATTGAAAACACGCACCGACAACTCGACGGATTGTCCAGGCTCCACGAGCAATTCGGCGGGAGTGACCAGAAGCTGCGTGATCTCCGAATTCTGTTCGATCGGAGTTTCGCCGACGAGTTGTTCCGCCAAACTCACCGGCGTCTGCTTCCCTTCCTCGGTACCGACGCAGTAAAGCGCCGAGGTGCCTTGGAAGTACAGCTTGCCTCCGGCCAGAATTGGCGAGGCGTAGAACGCTTCGTTGCGAAGCCGTCCCTTATTGATGAAGTCCACGCCGTCTTCGGTGATCTCGGCGATCGCCCAACGGCCGTTTTCGGTCAGGATGTACAGTTTCTCGTCGGCATAGAGCAAACTCGGCCATTGCTTGCGGTCGCCCACGGTGATCCGTTCCGCGATCATGTCGCCCGTGTCGGCATCAATGACCCACAACTTGCAGCGGTCATCCACAACATACAGTCTCCCATCAACGACGACCGGGGCACTGCGACCGACGACGAGCTCATCGAGCTTCCACAGTTCCTTGACCGCCGTGTCGTCGCCGCTGCCGGTCACCTCCAGTGCGGCGATCGCCCCCATCGCGCTGCCCGAGACGTTTTCTTCGCTGTGGCTGCAGTAGACACGATTACCGTCCACCAACGGGGTCGCGAAAATCCCTCGACGTGACAGGTCATAGTGCCACAGCGGTTTGCCGGTGCGAGGTTGGAAACCCCAAATCGCTCCGTCGCCTGTGCCCAAAATCAATTGCCGCTGGCCATCGATCGTAGTCAGCGTCGGAGCCGAATACGTCGTATCGTATGGCAGATCGCGTGTCCCGGAGAACCAAACCACCTCACCGGTGAGTTTGTCCATTGCGATCAAACGGTGATTCGGTTTCGCGGCATCACCCCAGTTGATGATGATGCCACTGATGATCACAAGATCTTCGTGTACGACGGGAAAATTCGTCCGTCCGCCGTAGGTGCTCAGCAGACCGAACTGCTCGTGCAGCGGCTTGCTCCAAATGGTTTGTCCTGTTTTCCCGTTAATGCACAAGAAAAGGTCGCAGACGCCCAGCACATAAACGTTACCCGATTCCGGATCGGCGACCACGCTGCTCCAACCGACACGGGTGTCAGGAACGTCGGACATCCAGACGTTGAAGCGGTTTTCCCATAGGGTTTCGCCCGTCTTCGCGTCCAAACACACGACTTTCTCGCCTTCGATCGGCGTTCCCCGATCGGCACGAGTGATCGTGTACAGTCGCCCATTCATCACGACGGGAGTGCTGCGTGCACCGAGATCATCCCGTTTCCATAAAAGATTGCTGTCGTCACCGCCTTCGGCGTCCCAGTCATCAACCAGCCCCTCCGCCTCGGCCACACCGTTGAAATGAGGCCCACGCCAGAAGGTCCAGTCTGCCGTTTCGTCAGCAAAGGCAGACAGCGAAGTCACAGTGGCAAACACAAACGCCGTCGCGGCCAACAACGAACCGATGTGCGATCGGAGAAAGCCAACGTCAGCATGCACGGTGCGGAGAAGTGTCGAGGTCGTGGGGGACATCAAGCGAACCGAAATGGTAGGGGCGGTGGGTAGTCAGAGGGTGAGAGCCGTTTGGCTTCCCTCCACTTTAACAGTCAGTCAAAAAAACCGGGAGGTGATGGATCGGAGCAGTATATCGATTTGGCCAATCAAGTAAGTGAGCGGTTGAGATGGTCATTTCAGTTGTCGCGGCGAGGAACGACGGTTCAGCATCACGGGTCAAAAAAATTGCCATTCAGCTTTTCAAGAGATCTTCATCAAGCGGATCGAATTCAGGGTGACAAATGACCAGCGTCCTCATCGTTCCGATCGCTCGGTGCACGACGCCGGGTGGAATCGCCACCGCGGTCAACGGCGAAACCGGCGTCTGAACTCCGTCCAACTCAATTGCCGCGCCGGGCTCACATTCCAAGATCACGTAGATTTCGGTGTGTTCCCGGTGTCGATGGGGCTGGGCATCTGCGTGAATGTCCGTCAGATGAACCGTCCCGGGGAACTCCGGAAAGTCGGCGAACGCCCGACGAGCCTCGCCACATGGGCACGAAACCGGTTCGATCGCTGGCAAATCGACGATGCGAGGTTCAGCCATTTCCAATGCAGGAGGAGGTGACGTTGGGCGGGATCGGATGTTTCACGGGCGTGAAACGGCGGGAGTGGTAGTTTACACGGTTTTAACGGGTCGCGACGGCCGATTGTTCAATACAACGAAAATGACCGGAGATTTGGGTCAAAACCTTATAAACGTAAAAGCTTAACAAGCCGCAAAAAAGCAATCGTTCGGCTACACCTGAGGCCCAACGTCGCCGATACCTCTCTGTGTCCAGGGCCGGTCACGTACCTGATCCAACTTCACCAAGTTGGCAAAACGACGTGAGAAGCCCTGGCAGACCCAGAAATGCCGACAGCGGATGTCGGTATCAGACAGATTTCCAAAGGGCAGTAGAAAGATTGCGACGTTAATCCGGAGACGATTCGTCTTCGGGGCTAATGGGTAAAACGTGAACTGAACGAAGTCAGCGGGCCGGGTGTCCGCACCTGGTTCGTGAAGTGTTCGCAAAAGATTTCGGGAAATGATCGTCGGCGACTTCGTACGACGACCGCGTCCCCAGATCACCCAACGGTTCGTTGCGAGTCGGTCCGCTGCCCATATCGGAAAGCTGTCTTTCCAATCCCGCAAAATTCTAGAGAGGGAGATTGATCTCCATGAAGCGGACAATCCTTACACTGACGATGGTCTTGGCAAGTTCAGTTTGTAGCCAAAGCTATGGCTTCGACTTGCTCGACCGTATGCTTGGCATGAAGGGCTGCGGAAGCTCGACCTCGTGCTGCGAAGCACCATCATGCTGCGACGACCCATGCTGCGAACCGGCCTGCGGCTGTGAGTCGACTTGCTGCGAACCTACTTGCTGCGAACCAGCTACCTGCTGCGAAGCACCTACTTGCTGCGAAGCTCCTTCGTGCTGCGAGCCAGCTTGCGGTTGCGAAAGCACCTGCTGCGAGTCGGCAACGTGCTGCGAAGCACCTGCTTGCTGCGAGCCAGCATGCGGATGCGAAAGCACTTGCTGCGAGCCAGCAACTTGCTGCGAAGCTCCTACTTGCTGCGAAGCAACCACCTGCTGCGAACCAGCCGGTTGTGACAGCTGCTGCGGCAGCAAGCCAGCTTGTGGCGGACTTCTCGGCAAGCTCTTCGGCAAGAAGAGCAGCTCGTGCTGCGAAGCACCTGCTTGCTGCGAAGCTCCTTCGTGCTGCGAGCCAGCTTGCGGATGCGAAAGCACCTGCTGCGAGTCGGCTACTTGCTGCGAAGCACCTTCGTGCTGCGAACCAGCTTGCGGATGCGAAACCGCTTGCTGCGAGCCAGCAACCTGCTGCGAAGCTCCTACCTGCTGCGAGCCAGCCGGTTGCGACAGCTGCTGCGGCAGCAAGAAGAGCGGCGGCCTGCTGAGCAAATTGTTCGGCAACCTGTCGTGCTGCAAGAAGAGCAGCAGCTGCTGCGACATGGGATGCGACACCTGTGCAACCGATTGCGGATGTGCAGCACCTGCTCCTTACGCCGCTCCAGTAGAAGCTCCTGTTTACCAAGAAGCTGCACCGATGCCACCAGCACCGATCGTCGATCCAAGTGCTAGCATCTCCCGCACTCGTCGCGTCATTCAGGCCAGTGCCAGCTACGCTCGCTAGTGAATTCGTTCACTGACTTGCTACGGCAACACTGCGTCAAACAGACGTGACACAACAACGCCCCAGAGGAAGGAAACTTCTCCTGGGGCGTTTTTTTTTTTTGTAAGGTGCCCCTCAGAGGCACGCTTTCGAAACGTCCTCGAACAACTGCGATCATCCACCTTTTTGAACGACCGCCGCCAACACGGACAACCGCATCGAATGGAAGGTCGCGAGATAACGGTCCACGAATGACTGAGTGCTGACGTTGGACATGTCGTCGATCGCCAGTGCAACGCAATCCGCTCCGGTCATATCCCCCGTGGTCGGGTCCAGAGACATCCAACCTTCTTCACCGTGAGCGACAACCCATGCGTGGTAAACGAACCGATTCGTCGTGGAATCTTCGGCTGCCTGCGGTGAGTGCCGGATCCCGAGAGCCATTCGGCACGGAACGCCCTTCGCCCTCAGCATCGCCATCAACAGAATCGCATGCTCGGTGCTGTCTGCGATATTCGCCCCCGCGATCGTGCCCGCGGAACGAAGCCCGACAGACAAGGGGACAAACGACAATAATGAGTGCACGGTTCGATTCAGCTCGATCGCTTTCTCCCGGTTACTCATCCCGGCCATCGAACTGGCAACGTTCAACACCTTTCGCACACCGGACGACCGATAATCGATCAGCTTCGTGACCGCACGGTCCGCGGTAAACGGGCGAGGCTCATACAACTCAAACCGACCGGCGAGTTTCTTTGCCGAAACAGGCCGCGCGGCGGTGATCACCTTTTGATGATTCTCGTCGATCGTCTGCACGTACTGACGCGGCGCAGCAATCACTCCACCGGCCGACACACCCCCTTCGGTCGCGGAAGCCTCCTTCTTTCTCGGCGATAACTCGACGCTCACAGCGAGTTGCTTCACCTTTCCGGGAGGGATCCATTTCCCAGGCACTTGCACCGTGATCGGATCCACATCGTGCAACAACTCGTGTGCTTGGGATTGGTACTGCTCTTCGCTGCACCGATAGGTAAACCGACGCTCTCCCGTGATATTGGTTGCCTGCACGACACCTTCGTCATCGTACCAATAGTAACGCTCGCGCCGTCGGACCTCGTCGATCGATACGAGCGCGACCGCTTCGTGCAGCGAATCCAAAACCAATCCTTGTTCGGTCATTCGTTTTGCCAACGCATCGCGGCGACGTCGAATTTGCAATTCAGCGAGCGTCTCCTGAATCGGCAGCAGGACTTTTGACTCGCGTTGCTCACGTACCCCGAGTGGATTGCCGAGCAGTGACTGATATACGGCGAGCGGCCCGCCCAGTTCACCGTGATGAACAACACGTTTCTTCGTTTGAGACGTCAGCAGATCCACGTCAAAACGGATCTCGTCGCCGGAGACCTCGATGAACTTAGAGATCTGCAAAGGACCGCGACGCACCCGGCATTCAATCCGTGACAAGCGACCGTCTTCCGCGTGCCAGAACGTTTGATCGTTGGCATGCAAACAACCGATCGCATTTTGTTGCCACGGCGGGTCGGCCTCGTCAGCAACTTCCTTGACACCCGATTTGACAAGCGTGCGTTCGTTAAGGGTAAGTTTGATCTGCCCGGAATCCATCCGCTGTGACTGCATCACACCGCCTCCGATCACCCCTTCGGAATCAACGTGATGGAGATACCAAAACTGCCAATCCTGCTGCGCGGATTCGGCGTGCGAGTTTGCGGGAACAAGACTCGCGGGTTTGATGACAACGTCCGCAGTAGGGTCTGTCGGAGGTTCGACTTCCCAGACTGCAGGTTTGCGGAACATCGCAATGTCATGACGGTCGGGCACATCACATCCGATGAATATCAACCCGGCTAACCAGAATCCGACCACCACGATCGTGCTACGGCGAGCACGTCCACGCGTCGTCATGCCGAGTCGCACGGACAGGCAGTTTCGTTTTCTCATCGTCGATCGATCCTTCTGATTGATTGTTGGGCAGGTTTCCCCGCTCTTACCCCGCTCTTTACCCGCTCCCGGTTGCGGCCGCTCGATCGCCTGCGGGCACGGCAAAGCACTCTGACCTGCTCTGCCGTACTCACTTCCGTCGCATTCTGCACAGCCCGCGTTTTACCAGGTACCGGATCTTGTTCGCTTCACCACGTTTTCAGCTGAACGCACCAAACCTGATGATAACGTGACGAGACGGTTTCTGGCACCGCGAAAAAGGCTTCATCGCGAGTCACTCAACCGAGCAAATCAAGTTGACGACTTTGCGATGTTGCTTTTCCTCTCAACATGTTTAGTTCTCAACACGCGTGTTGACTTTTTGCAACATGCCCGCCCAACAAATTGATGGCAAATCGGTGGCCGGTTGAAGGTGTCATATCGATCGTGCGGTTTGTCCCGAAGAGATAACACAGCAATCTGTTCATTCTGCACGTTTTTTATCGTTGGAAGCGGCCACTGACGCCTTCACCGCTGGGTGACCTAATTTTGGTTGTTCACCTGACGCACCGGTGGACCGGCTTCAAAAGCGGCTCGTTCGCTCTTGAAAACGATCTCTGACCGCGTTTCAAGATTTGATCAACAAAGATGGGCTTCCTCAAACGCATCCTTCGTCCCAATCCGCAAGATTCCGTCGGCACCCCGGTGGCGCCCGGCAGTTTCGAACGCCTCAGCGACGAAGAACTTCAGGTTCACATGGGCATCAAGACCTATGGAGCCTTCGAACTCACCGACGCGATTCGTCCATCCTACGACGTCCAAATCGCTCCCCGACAGGGTTTCCGTTACGACAAGTATGTCGACGAAGCGTCTGGTTCGACAACGCCGGTTATCATGGCCGCGGCGACGCGAGCGATCCTGCTCGACACGTTCCTCGAACTGATCGACCACCTCGGAAACGTTGTCGACGTGGTGCTCGAAACCAGCCATCACAGCAACTCGCATCATGAAGATCTCTATCGCGAGCACATCGACGTGCCCGTCCTCAAAAGCATCCTGATGGAGTTCGAGGATGTGCTCACCGATGACGGGTGCACCGGAATCGCTGTCATCAACCCGACCAAGAAGCAAGAAGTGCAGCTCGACGAGCACAAACTTCTGATCGCCTACGGAGCTCCGCTCGACCCGTTCCGCGAAACACTGATCGCCGCCGACGTTTACCCGGACAAGAACATCCGCTTCATCACCGAAGCCGAACATGTCCACAGCAGCAGCGAACGGATGTACGACCGGTTCCTGCAATTGCAAACTCGCCTCGGCGTCGACGACGAATCGTCCGAAGACACCGCAGCCTGGTAACCGGACCGCATGCTGGCAACGGTTTTGGTGCCAAGCCATCCGATGCCGAACTGCCCCCTCTGAAACCGGCCCCCCTTAAACCGGCCTCCCCGACTTCCCTGTCGAACGAATCGTCTCCACGGACGGCTTCGAGTTTTGCCCATGCTCGAAACCGTCTTTCCCGGGCCGACTCTGCGCAATGAAAACCACGGGGAATTTCTCGCCCGCGCCGGTTATGACGGCTCCACCCGCAGAGGTGGCCCGCCGGTGATCTCGCACCGATAGAGTGCATTCCGACGCCCGTTTCGGGAGGCCATTCCCGATATCGATGTTGGGAACCTGTGTTCTCGATGCGGGATCGGAACGGGCGGCTCGCCGATCCAGAGCGAGCGTGCCTGCGTTGCGCTCGCCCGTCACCTAGACTCCGACCGGCTTGGGAAGGAACAGACCGCTTTTTGCGGGCCTGAATCGCGTTTTTACGGGAAAGACGCATTGCAAAGCGAACCTCAGATCGTCACACTGTGCGGCCCTTCGGCGAGTCGGCTGATGATGCGTTTCCGCAGATCTCGAGCCGACCGACTTAGACCATTCGCCTTTCTGTTATAGGAAAAACATGCCCCCACGTCCGATGAGCACGCGTAGCCGTGCCCGTAAACGTTCCCGCGTCCGCAGCCGCACCCGCAAAAAAGATCCGATCTTCGTCGATGGCCATCGTCCACGGCCAATGTATGTCGACTACAAAGACATCGAATTGCTGTCGAAGATGATCAATCGTCAAGGACGCATCATGGGCCGTCGCAAGAGCGGATGTACCGCCGCGAGCCAGCACGCCGTGACCGCCGCCGTCAAACGCGCCCGCTTCATGGCACTGCTCCCGTACGTCGGCGAGTAATTTCACCCAGTGAGCGAATCACCAGCTCGCTATCGAACGCAACGTCGGGTCGAATTTCGAGACACCGACGCCGCAGGAATCGTTCACTTCTCGGCCTTTTTCCCAATCATGGAATCGGTCGAGCACGAATTCCTGCGTTCTATCGGGGTGATCGTCATGCCCAGTCATGACAACCCCGATTCGCTCACCTGGCCACGCGTCTCGGCCGGTTGCGAATACCTCGGCCCGGCTCGATTCGAGGACGTCCTCGACATCTCTCTGTTCGTCGATCGGGTCGGCACCAGCAGCGTGCACTACCGCTACCAAATTGATTGCGCGGAGAAACCGGTCGCCGTCGGCAAGATATCTGTCGTTTGCTGCCAACTCGGCTCCGGTGGCAAACTCGTCAAGAAGCCCGTCCCGGACTCGATACGGACGGCGTTACTTTCTCGCGATTGACGCCAGTTTCTGAATCCATGGCCCCTGTATCTTCGCCTCCTTTGAATCGCCATCATGCCCGCAACGTTTGAAGGCTTCGGACTCAAACTCCTTTACCCGGACAACTGGACCCTCACGCCTCGCGCCGATGACGAGGGCGACCAAGGCCTGACGCTGGAATTGCCCAGCGGCGGCTTCCTCTCGATTGAAACCCTGCCGATCACTCGAGGTGACGACGAAATCCTCAGCGAAATCGACGAGATGCTGAGAGAACAGTACCAGGATTTCGAGAGCGAAGAGATCCAACTCGATGGTGCCGACGAAGACGAGCGTGCCGTCGACATGACGTTCTGCCACCTCGATTTGGTCGTCCTCTCCCGAGTTGTCCTGCTCGACGCTCCTCAATCGACTCGCGACCAAATGCCGATCGCCGGCCGATTGCTGATCCAATTCCAAGCCGAAAGTCGCGATTTTGACGCGAACGAAATGGTGTTTGCGGCTCTGCTGAAACAAATCCGCGATACTTAACGGTTGACCCCAGCCGGACTCGCGGTAGCGTCACCTGACGGGCAAAGCGACGGCATACGTGCCCGCCAAACGACTTCCCTCCACGTGAGAACCGGGACGAAGATGGCAGACCCTCGACGCCGGGCGAACGCGACCAGCGACCACTCTCTCAGCGGTGACGCACACCCGTTTTTAACCCCGCGTGGCCTTTGGCTGCAGCAAAGCGGACGCGTCGACCTCCCCGAGGGCGTCCCGTTGCGATCAACGGCCCCCGGGCTCCCACAACATCCCTCTCGACAGCGTCGCGCCGGGGATCCGGATCACTCCGATCTACCATCTTCTGGACGCTCATCCTCTGGACGATCGACGATCTCCGAACCGCCTTTGCTGGGCCGGTTTGATGACTCGCCACTGTCACCCGGCACCCTGCAGAATATCTATCCCGCCAAACGGTTCGGCGACCTCGCCGCGCTGCGTCGAAAACCACTGAAACCACTCTTTCGCTCCGCTCTCGCGGCAGACCCGTTCTGGCAACCCGTCGACACATCGGAAGCCTCCGCAGCGGAAGCCCCTGACCGAACGCCACGGGACATCGCTCGTGCCGTCGGCAAACTGATCATTCGACTGCCAGTGCACCACGGATCGCAGTACGCCAGCGGTTCGGGATTCCTCACCGGGCCGAATACCCTCATGACGTGTGCTCATAATCTGTTCGACTCGAACACCCGCAACTGGTCCCGGGCTCTGGAGTTTTACCCCGGATACGATTTCTACTCCGATCAACCACAACCCTTCGCGCGGGTTCTCTCAGCCGCCATTCCGAAGGCTTACCTGGAAAACCCACTCAGCAATCACGACCTGGCGATCTGTCGCCTGGACACGAACCTTGGCGAGCATGTCGGAGCAGAATTGACGCCGCAGGTGGTCGAGCATGTCGAGTTTTTCGATTCGGCACGCGTCGACATCCTGGGCTACCCGGCAGGCAGCGGTTTCGACTTCGGAAAACAACTCTGGCGAAGCCGTGGCCGGTTTCTGTTCGGAGTCAGTGGCGGAGGCGAAGACGACTTTGCCCCCACGTTCGCTACCGATTTCGGCGGAGGCGCCAGCGGAGGCCCATGGGTAACACGCGCCCCGGATTCGAACCGCGCGGTTGTCGTGGGTGTCACCTCAGGTCACGCGAAATTGCGTCACGACCACGCCGAACCGAATCTCATGTCGCTGACATCGGCGCTGTTCAGCCAACGTAATCTGGACCGCCTCGATGATGACTTCGTCGAACACCACTTTTAAAACCTCGACGCGAACCTGGCCCGCAGGCGATTGCTGCCGGAGCCTTTTGAGTGTGATCAGCACCAATCGTTGCACCGGAGACAAACCACACTGAATCACACCCGGCTACGCAAACATCTCGTCGATCTGTTCGATATAGTCGAGTGCGACTTCCGGCTCATCGACCTCGGCTCCCGGCACACGTCCATGCCGGTCGCAATCACCGAGCAGTAACAGGTCTTCATACAGAGGGTGCGCAGCGAGTCGCTTGCGATGCCGAGCACCGATCGTGTGGTCCATGATTTTATGCACATCCATATGATGAGCGATCAGCCAAGCCGTCCTCGGTGTGATGAACCCCTCGAGTGCCTCGAGCCCGGCCATCACGTGATCGTTTCGGTCGATCGCTTTGCCGACATCGTGCAGCAACGCGGCCAACAGAAATTCTTCATCGTATGGCATCGCCTCTTTCGCCAAACCAAACACCTGCATGCTGTGGTAAAGCGCGTCGCCCTCGGGATGCCACTTTGGATTCTGCTTAACGCTCTCGAGCGGCATGAGCAACGACAGAAACACGTTCGCACGATCCGGAGAACAATCCATCTCAGTTAACCGACTGTGCATCTGATTTAAATCAACCTCGTGCTGCAATGAAATCAATCGTTCGAGTTCAGCCAACCCCGCCCGCTCGATCGGTTTTCCTGTAATCGAACAACGAAACCGGTGCCCCATCAAAGACGGAGCATAAACAGTAATTTCGATCGGAAACGAGTCCTTTACATGAAGGTGCGTGTACACCTTGGCCTCGCCATCTTTACGGATTCTCTTGCGTTGCAGATCGTAGGACACGCCAAGATCATCGAGCAAAATTGTGATCGCATGAACGTTCGCGCAGAACACGTGCACGTCAATATCCGATCCTTCCCGGATGCTGCCCTTGAGCACACTCCCAATGAGTTTGGGGTGAAACGGAGCGAGCTTCCGCAGCCACCACGCGGCCCGCAAACGCATCTCGAGCAAACGACGTGGCTTGTCCGCCTCGCTTTCGCTCATCCTTGTCAAAGCGAGCACTTGTTCGCGAATCTCGGCATTCGTCGGAAGATCGGCGGGCTTTACCCACCCTCGGCAGATTCGCCGCGATGCTTTCTGTTTGGCGGTGTAGTACTCGCTAACCTCCCGCGAATACATCAGGCGTGCCGCTTCCCAAGCGATTTGGCGACGCAGTTTTGTTTTTGTCATTCAAAGAGTTTGTCGATGCAAACTCAGCACAATTCGAAACAGGAAATAAACGTTTCAGTCAGTTTCCGTTTTTCGACTGGCCTGTGTCAATACAACTGTTCTGCGGCAGTGTATCGCATCGCTCATTCACAAATCCGACCGGTGTCGCCACTGCGTCCAATCAGCGACCGGCGGGCGCCGGCAACGTGTTGTCGCCGAACTCATCATCAGGGAGCGCGAGTGGATCCGAATCTCCGCCGAAAAGACCGTCACGCGGTTCCGGAGCAGGCAACTCTCCGTTGCTTCCGTTGTCCACCCCTGTCGACTGCGCACGTTGCGATCGCTCGGCACCCGATTCGCCCGCGTCTGAGTTACCCGATCCAGAGAAAAAACTTCCCAGTGCCGAACCGACGCCGCCCAACAAACTCTCACCGGTGGACGCGGGATTCGCTGCTTGCGACTGGGAATCAGGTTTCCGTTCTTGCGAAGGAGTCTCCACGCGGGCTTCACCACGCTCGGTTGCCGATCGCGCGGGAACGCCTCCGGGACCTCCCATCTCAGCTTCGATCTCCTTTATCGCGTTGCCGCGAACGATACCGAGCGTCACCGCGTCGCCTGGATTCAACAATGCCAACTCTCGCACCAAACCGTTCGTATCTCGAACCAGTCGTCCGGCGGCCGAGACGATGCGGTCATTCGGTTGGATCCCCGAGAGTTCGCCGGCACTGCCTTCCTTGACCGTGACGACCAACACACCACGCTGAGGCGCCGCGTCACGTGCTTCGAGGCCCAACGAACCGCGCGGGCGGGCCAGGGTCGGTCCGTTTTTTGAACCAGCGACTTTGTCGCGCTCCACTGGCGGCTTGGCCACCGAACGCGTGGCATCCGACGGATCGCCCGATCCCTCGATGGACGCCAATTTCGTCTGGTACATGCGACCGTTTCTCAAAATATAGACGACGGCCTCGGCACCTTCTTCGAGACGTCGTTGGGCCGCACGCACGGCGTCTAACGATTCCGTCCGCATACCATCGATCGATACGATCACGTCCCCCGGTCGAATGCCAACCTTGGGTGCGTTCGATCCCGAACTAAACCCGAGTACTTGCAACCCTCGGTAGCGACCGGTGAAAACCGGTGACACTTCAATACCAAAACTAGGTGTCGTCTCGGCATCATCGTTGTTGCCTTCGCCACTCGTTTCCCCGGCAGGGGGCAAAGCGTTTGCATTCTGGCCTGGAATGGGTGTCGCGAGAATTCGTGAGGATCCCGGACTGAGCGGTTGTTGGTATTGCTGCGGCGGCGATTGCTGCGGCATGCGTCTGGCTTCGATCCGCGCCCTCCATCGATCGAACAACCTCTGCGCCGATGCGGGTTGGCAGACCACCGAATGAATCATCACGAGCGTGGTAACACACGCCAAAGTCATTCCAATCGACCGCAACTTGTTCCGAAATATCAACATCAACATTCTTTCAAATCAAAGACCTTTATCGAGCCGCCCGCAAAATCCATGATTCGCTTTGTTAAAACGAACAAACATGACCCCACACGGACGCCCGCCGTGCCAGAGCGTTCATTCCGTTGCCCCACGCCCACGAGCCCCCCAATCATAGAGGGATCACCTGGACAGTCCATCCGATCGAGACGATTTTGACAAAAGACGCTAAGTTGTCGCAAAGTCACTCATTTCACCTTTCTTTCGTCTCCTCCCTCGGCGCGACATGTCACGTCGGTTAGCTGATTCGCATCCATGTCAGGCGAGTCCCAATCCTCTCGGGAAACCGTTCCCGCCCCGTCCAATACTCCCTCAAACACGGCGAATCCAGTTCCATCTCGGACAGTCTCCACCGCTTCTGACGTCGAATCGTCACGACCGTTGTCGGTGGCGGTCTGGCCGCTATCGACTGCAGAACTCGCAACCGCATTGGCGACGACGCTCAACCGCTTGTCGCCGTCCCGAGCCGGGATCGTGACCGATCAGTTGAGAAACGTACTGCGTTCGGAGGCAGCCGATCGGCTGATCGTCCGAGCGGCTGCGGCTGAACCCGCGCGGCTGGAAAATGCGGTTCTCGCGATCACACTTCTGCCGGATTCAGGCGACACCGCGACGGTCCTGCACCTTGATTGGGTCCAGCCCCCCAAAAATTCCGGCATCCCCCATTCACCGCCGCAAACAGATTCCGCAACCGTGGTGACAGCCACGACAGTTGGTCGAACCGCTGAAACGATTGAGCCCCACAAGAACCAAATCGCCCAGTCGCTCCGACAAGAACTGGTCACAACGATCGCCGATCGAGGCATGCGTTTCATTCAATGGGCGACCGATCCCGTTGTCCCGGTATCGGAGGCCGGTGCGAAAACACATCTGGTTCCCGCAAACCGCTGGCCCGAAGCGTTTGACTTCTCACAAATCGGAACGCTCGAGTACCTCGCCCTCGATTGCGATGACCACGGCCAGTGGAACACGACTGCCGACACGGACAAACAAAGCACGAGCGCCACGCCGCTCACTCTCGAATCGCTCGATCACGATGACGCCGCCCAACGAGACCTGTTCGAAGCAGTCGTTGCGAAAACCTATGTGGATTCACTCGACTGCCCACCGCTCGAAAACTTTCGAACCGTCCAAGAGATCATTGCCGGATACCGAACCGCCGCCGCCTTCGCTCCGGATCTGTGGTTCATCGCTCGTGAGTCCTTAGACGAGGAATCCTCGATTCAGGAGCCTGCAAACGTCGGTTGTCTGATCCTCGCTCGTCACGCCAGCAGCCATTGTGAATCCGATGAAGAATACAACCCATCGGCGGTGATCGAACTCGTTTACATGGGCATCACGCCCCAGTACCGAGGTCGTGGGTACGGCGAAGCTTTGTTAAGAAAGCTGATCGATATCTGCCAACAGCATTCAGCCGAACGATTGATCCTCGCGGTTGATCGCGACAACCATCCCGCTCTTGCCGCCTATAAATCCATCGGCATGCAACCGCTGTTCCGCGAAACCGTGTGGGGACACAAGGTGCCATCGCCAACGTAGGGACGATGCGACGCCATCTGGTGGTTTTTATCAGCTCGATATTCAGGTAGTGGAACACGGGAGCATTCTGAAATGGAACATGCCCGATTCCCCTAGCTGAATTTGCCTGAATTCAGGCGACATCATGCTTCGAAACGGTCTAGGTCGTCACGCGTCCACGCGGTCCCAAACGCCCAAACATTCGGTCGAGTTCATCGAGGCTGAAGAACAGCGCCGTGGGACGCCCGTGCGGACAATGATGCGTGTCCTGATAGAGATCTTTCTGCTCGAGCAAACTGGTGATCTCCTCCGGCGACAAAGGATCCCCCGCCTTCACCGCCGCCTTGCACGCGACCGTGCTCAACAGGTGATTGAGAAGGTCCTTCGGGTTCGGATCGCGACCGGCACCCATCACCGATTCGAGAATCGTCCTGAGCATGTCTGCCGGATCTTTGTTCGGCATGATTGCGGGATAGGATTGGATCAGGATCGTTTCGCCGCCAAAGTCTTCGATCTCCAAACCGATACGGGCGAGCGTATCTCGCACTTCGAGTGCCGCTGCTCTTTCGGCGGGTGTCAATGAAACCGGTTCGGGCACGAGCAACCGCTGCGCTTCGAGCGACGCGTTTTCGCCGAGCACCTTCTGGCAAACTCGCTCGTACAGCACTCGTTCATGCAACGCGTGTTGGTCGATCACGACCATGCCCTTTTCATCCTGGGTCACTAGGTATCGGTTGCGAACCTGGAAGCCCAAATAACAAACACTCGGCGAAGGCGAAGTACCATCCGCTGCACCGGATCCTTCAAACCCGCCCTCGGAATCGCGCTCGTTGGATGACGACTTGGCATCCGGTTCAAGATCCCACGGGGCGACGCTATCCGGCGAGACACCTCCGGACGCACTATCACTTGCGCGATGACTCGGAATCACCGCTGAACCATCCGAAAACGGTCGAAAATCGGGAACACCAGCAATCCCGGTTGGCGAAGCAGCAGAAGATGCGTCGCCCGACGAAGGCAAACCGGTCGCCTGGGAAGGCCGCGAGTGAACAGGCGAAGCGTGAACGGAAGATCCGTCGATCCGATTGACGGTGGAAGAAGAGGCGACTTCAACACCCCGGTCACTCGATGCGTCCTGTCCAGTCCTCGCCCATTCAATTACCGACTGTCGTTGTTCGTCGACCTCGCGAGCCGGCATCCCCATCACGGACTCACCGCGTGATCGCAGGTCATCCCCCTTCATCGGCTCGGGCGCCGGTGCCGATCCGACCCGGTGCGTCATATCGGTCGATAAGAATCGCTGACGCAGTGTCTGCAACAACCGACTGTAAACACGACCGCTGTCGGTAAATCGCACCTCGAGCTTCGCCGGGTGCACGTTGACGTCGATCATCTCAGGCGGCATCGTCATCCGCAGAAAACACACCGGGTGTCGTCCCACCATCAACAAACCACGGTACGCTTCGCCCAACGCATGTTGCAACGCACGGTCACGAATGTGTCGACCGTTGAGAAACAAATACTGCATCCGGTTGTTGCCGCGGTTGACGGACGGATCACAGGCATAGCCGAAAATTTTCACCTGAGCGTCGTCGCTCTCAATCGTGATCAACGACTCCGCAATCTCGGCTCCGAAGAACGCTTCGATGCGATCCGCCCAACGTGGCGTCGGCAACAGGTCAAACATTTCCTTGTCGCCGTTGCGAAGGACGAAGTGCACCTTCGGGTTGGCGAGCGCCAAACGTGTGAACGCCTCAACGATATGGCCGCGTTCGGTTTGAGGTGTTTTGAGAAATTTGCGACGAACCGGCGTGTTGAAAAACAGATTTCGCACTTCAATCGTCGTTCCGACCGGGCAACCACACGGCCCTGGTGATTCGATCACGCCGCCGCGAATATCAATCTGGCTGCCGCTCTGGGCCCCCTCGGCACGGCTGCGGATCGTCATCTGCGAAACGCTCGCGATCGATGCGAGTGCTTCGCCGCGAAACCCCAACGTCCCGACATGGAACAACGAGTCGTCCTCCGGCAGCTTGCTGGTCGCGTGACTGGTCACCGCGAGAGGCAACTGCTCCGCCGTCATCCCACAACCGTCATCACTGATGCGAATCAACTCAACACCACCACCGGCGATCGTCAATTCGACTCGCGATGAGCCCGCGTCAATACTGTTCTCGAGCAACTCTTTCACCACCGAAGCGGGCCGCTCGATCACCTCACCGGCCGCAATCTGGTTGACCAGTTGAGGCGGCAATTGCCGGATAATTCGCGGGCCGGCGGGAGGTGGCGGCGAACCACCATTGGCTTCGGCGGCGGGCGGTTCGGTCGTCGTGGGGGTGGAGGTAGCGCTCATGCGTTTGAATGTAACGGATGAGAGTCACCGGACAATCGCAAACCGTGCGGAGCCCCCTCGGCTCCACCGCTTCCTGGATCGGGTTGCGCAAAGAAAGAGACCTGTGCCGCTTGGCTACACAGCGCTCGTATTCAGCGTTCCAATTCAGAGGCGAAAATCCCCTCCGTCGGCCGCAACCGGAGTTTTCGGCCCGACCCTCGGAAACCCGGGTCGTTTCCGCCGGAACACGCGAACCCGCATCATTCGATGCACGAGTACCACATTCAGGATCGAGACCGCCGGCGTGAGGCAGACAATTTTGCTCACATAGCGGTTCATCTCCACCATCAAATCCCACGCCTCCAATGAAAAAATCCCAGCGTCGGCCGCTGCCATTGCGGACCACCCCATCATCCCGACCAACAACAGCACCAACCATCGCAGTGATGCCGCCCGCCAGACCGCGATCACGTTTCCGATCAATGCTGCCAAAACCGCCAGCCCTAAATACCCCAACGCGATCATGTACTGATGACTGTCACCGTCCACCCGAATCAGTGCGATCAGGACTGCGGCGATGACCGTCATCCCCATTAACCAACCGATTGAGGCTTTCTGGTAACGCTCGGCGCGAACCGGACGAATCACCCAAGGCGGAACACGCGAAAGCCGCAAAACAAAACACTGGATGGCGGTGACGATCGCCGCGACCACCGACAAAGTGTACGCGGCCTCACCTTCAAACGAAAAAACAATGCCCGGCAACATCACCGCGGCACAGGCCATCGCAAAATGCCCCCAATGAAATCCGGGCGACAACAAGATCGCAGCCATCGTCGGCGAGCCCACCATCAACGAGATAAACAACACCCAATCCCAAGGGCTGTCGCCTCTGAACCTGGTGACCTCCTGCAGCACAAAGAACATGATGAATTGCCCGATGAAGTAAACCGTCGGCACGATCCACCATCCGCGACCGATGGCAAACTCCAAACGACGTTCTCGGGACGACATCTTTTCGGTGGAAACGTTCGGCAACCTACCGTATCGCCTTTCGAATTTTGGCGTCGCTCATGACGCGCCGATCACAACCGCTGCGCGACGACTGTCATCGGAGTTTTTGACACACTTTGCGTTTAGTGCGACGGGCGGACAATCCATCCACCACCCAACACACGCTCTCCATCGTAAACGACGGCTGCCTGCCCCGGGGCCACCGCCTTCTGAGGATCGGCAAAAACAACCTCAAACCGATTCGGGTCCGACTCATCGACAAGAACACGTGCCGCGTGCGGGCGGCCGTTGTATCGAATCTGCACGCTGACCTGATCAGGCAGTTCGGCCGGATCGATCAGCCAGTTGGCTTCGTCCGCCGTCAAACCCGGTGCCAACAAATCTTCGGCGTCACCCAAAACCACCCGACGGGTTTCCGGTTCGATGCGGACCACAAACTTGGGCTTGCCCAGTGCAACGCCGAGCCCTTTTCGCTGGCCGACGGTGTAGGCTTCGAACCCGTCATGCTCGCCGACAACCTTTCCATCGAGAGTCACAATTTCTCCCGCCGTGGTACCGACCATGTCCGGCCGTCGCGATTTTACGAAATCACTGTGGTGCCCCTGTGTGACAAAACAAATCTCTTGGCTGTCCTTTTTCTCTGAGACACCTAGACCCAACGAAGCGGCAATTTCGCGAATTTGAGACTTCTCGTAGTCGCCCACCGGCAGCATCATCCGCGACAACCGCTCGCGACCGATCCCGAACAACGCGTACGACTGATCCTTGGAATCATCGAGCCCACGTCGCAGTTGCCGACCGGTGACGCCTTCGCTCATGCGAGCGTAATGCCCAGTCGCGACATAATCCGCATCGACCCCGTCTGCGTAGTCAAAAAGGGTGCCGAATTTAATCCAATTGTTGCACTTCACACACGGGTTCGGTGTCCGCGCGTTCAGATAGTCATCAACGAAATAATCCACAATCCGGCGAAAGTCTTCTTGCAGATCGAGCGAGTAGAACGGGATATCCATCGACATCGCCACACGGCGTGCATCCGCCGCGTCGGTCGCACTGCAGCAACCCTGTTTGTGGTCGGCACGTTTGCCTGTCGACGTCGAAACGCCGCCCAACACGGGCAACCCCAACGGATTCAGGTCCGACGCGTCGTCAGTCTGAATGCGGCAGGCCGATGCGGAGGCCTCGCCGTGCCGCATGAAAACACCGATGACCTCGTGACCGGCTTGGGTGAGCAGATGGGCCGCGACGCTGGAATCAACTCCACCACTCATCGCGAGAACGACACGTGACATGTATAAACAACTAGTTAAAAAAGCTCTGAGCTAAAAAAGACAATCCCCATATCATACCCATGGAGTCCAATCCGTCATGGACGCTGACCTGACCAACCGCAGCAAAACGATCCGCGCTCGCCTTGTCCAACTGCAGGACTCTCTTTGACCACGCTGCCAAGACCGAAAAAATCAATGACATCGAGGCCCAAATGGCGGCCCCCGATTTCTGGGACAACAGCGAAGCGGCCCAAAAGGTTGTCATGCAGTTGAAGACCCTCAAGGGGATCGTCGGACCGCTCGACGACCTTTCCGAATCGGCCGCGGACCTCGACGCGTTGTTCGAAATGGCCGAGGAAGACGACTCGATCGAGGAGGAACTGCGCTCCGAAATACAGCGTCTCGAAGATGTCCTCGATGACCTCGAACTCAAAGCGTTGCTCAATGGCCCCCACGATTCCGCCGGGGCGATCGTCACGATCAACGCACGCGACGGCGGTACCGACGCGAACGATTGGGCCGACATGATGCTGCGGATGTATTCCGCCTGGGCGGTCGGGCAAGGATACAAAATCGAACTGCTCGATCGACAGGAAAACGAAGAGGCCGGCATCAACAACGCCTCGATCGCGGTCCGCGGACCCATGGCGTACGGATACCTCAAAGGCGAACAGGGAATGCACCGGCTCGTCCGGATCAGCCCGTTCAACAGTGAAGGCAAACGCCAAACCAGCTTCGCGGCGGTCAACGTCTCTCCCGAGATCGACGAATCCATCAACATCGATATCGAAAAGAAAGACGTCCGCGAAGACACCTACCGCGCCGGTGGAGCAGGCGGCCAACACGTCAACAAAACCGACAGTGCCGTGCGGCTGACCCACATCCCCACCAACACCGTCGTCCAGTGCCAAAACGAACGTAGCCAACACCAAAACCGGGACACCGCGTGGAAGATGCTACGTGCGAAGTTGGCACGTATCGAAGAGGAAAAACGCGAAGCGGAGGAAGCGTCCAAATACGCGACCCAAGCGAAAACGGGATTCGGAAGCCAGATCCGCAACTACTTCCTCCACCCCGACCAACGCGTCAAAGACTCTCGTACCGGACACTACGTCGGGAACTTCGAAAGCGTCCTTAACGGCAGTGAACTGCAAGGCTTCTTTGACGCCTTCCTGCGTCTCAAAGCGGGCAAGACCGAAGCCGTTGCGGATACCACTGACGATGACGAGTAAACAACGCGTGTTCCCATTGGAATCGCGGAGATAAGAACACTCCCACCGAATCGACTTCCTCAATCGGTTCGGTGGGAACTCCGTCGACTTCCAACCGCTCGAATGCGTTCTTCTTTAGAAATCGATCTGCGCTCGCGTGGCAAAGATCCCCGCTTCGCTCTCGCCCGATCGCCACACGTTGGCAAAAATATAGTTGAGCTGAAGTTTGGTCCTTGGGTTGAGATACCAATTCAGCCCGGCGGTGAAATTACTCATCCGACCGCCCTGAATATTCTTGTCGCTCAGATCGATATACGAACATCTCCCGGCAATTTCCCATGCCCCGATACCACCTTCGGCGCCGACGCTCTTGTTGGGAATGACTCTTCCGAAAACGCCCCCCTTGCCGTTGTACGCTCGTGTCTCGCCGGTCAAAAAATACCCGCCATGGGCGTAGGCGCCGGGGAAAATGAGCGTCGAACCGGCTTGCTGTTCGACGACACTGTAGACCGCTTCGGATTGCAGGTAGAGCGATTTGCAAACCAACGCCATCTCCGCCCCGAACAATTGCACATGCTCCGTTGCAATCTCGCCGGTATCAACGAAGGGAGGCAAATTGCTGGGCACTCCGACGGGAACACCGCCGCCTGATTCCCCAATGAAAATCTCCGGGGTACTGCGATAGCGGAGCACGTCATTGGCGGGATCGATCAAACTGTAGGCACCCCCGATATGCAGCAACGATTGCTGATCATCATCAGACAACACGACCGCTGTCGCGCGGGACGCCATCGCATACCCGCCGTTGTCACCCACGTTTCCACCGTAGGCATCCGATGGAAAGCGATACCCCGAAACCGCCCACGTGGCCAACTCGTCATCACGCACGCCCGACAGCATCGCGCCCGTCTGACGAAACGGCAAAAAGGTGGCAGGCAATGCTCTTTCGAGAAACGTCATCTCCCGAGCACTTGTCATCACGTCCATCCCGATCGGCTGTCGAAAGTACCCGATCCGCAAATCACAACTTCGGATAACGTCTTCGATATCCAACCGCACGTCGGCGAAACTCGGACGCCCCCCAAACCCAAAGTCCATGTCGATACAGAAACCGATGTTGTCCCACACCTTTCCGACCGCCGACAATCGAGTTCGACGGAAGTCGGAACCGTCTTGGACATCGCCTACTAACGCGCGGTTGGCGGCATCCTGACTGAACCAAGCCGCATCGGTTTGTAGTAATCCTGATAGGCGAACACGGGGATATTTCGGCGTGTCGTCTTCGACCACCGCATGGCTCCCGGTCGCCGCGTGACTCTCGATCACAATCGGAGAAAACGGCTCCGCCGGGCGGGCCGCCGCGACGTGTTCGCTGTTTTGCCGTTCCCACAGTTCGTCTATTTGACGCTGCAAATCGGCCAGCTCATCGGCAATCGCGTCCTTCGCAGTCGCCTCTCCGCCACCACCCCCATCCACCGAAACAGCGCCCGTCGCCATCCCGGACTCCAACATCATCGCAAACTCAGGCTGCGCCGCGTGATCCTCACCCGCCTGTACCACTGCGGAACCGGCGATCGGCATCATCCACAACCACCCCACAACGCAAACGAACAGACGACACGGCTCTAATCGCCCCGCCTCCCGCCGATCTCTCGCGTTGTTGAATCTGGTTTTTCGTGCCATATCGGTTTGATCATCAGTACCGGTACCAGAAATGCGTTCGCCAAAGGCCGCATCATTGCATTTGTCGGAAAAACCCAACCGCTGACTGAGCCGTCGGGATCGAATCGTTACAACCGGACCGCATCCACCGACGTTTCATTTGCTCGGGCGCGAAATACAACCTATTCATTGAGCGATCGCTCCTTGGGTGATCATTCGACTTCGGTCTACCGACTTTGGCCGACACGGCTTCCTCCATTCGAAAACGGTTTCACTCGTGGCTTTGCTTCGACGCTTCTGGGCACCCGCACTGATCCTACTCATGGTTGCTATCCACGCAGCCGTGATCGGATACGTGCGCAGCCGCGTAGCCCGTCTGAGCAACCTGGAAAGCTCCGCGGTTGAAATCGGCCGCTTGCGGTTCCAAAACGTCAACGAACCCGACATGGTTTATCAGTTGATCTTGCATGCTGTCGTCGACCCAACTCGACACTTCCGCGGCGAACAGCGACTGACGCAAACCCGGATGGAAATCATCGAATCGGCCGAACAAATGCTCCGCCAAGTCGAACCGGCCTGGTTGGCAGACCCCGCTCAGAAAGAAATTCGCGAACGTTTGATGGACGTCGTGCTGCAAAACCTCGACGAGCCGCTCGTCCAACGGGTCCTGATCACCGACTGGCTCCGCGTCCCGAGTTCCTCAACGGCGCCCGCTATCGGCGCCACGCCGCCGTTGCTCTAAAACGAAGAAATTCCGCATCAATAGCTGATAACGGAGTCCTCTCCGTAGCCTCGCATTCTTCGTCCTTTCTGACCATCGAATCATGTCAGACTCATCCCCGTCAGACCCGACTGCCGAGCGAATCACACAGCTCGAGATCCAACTCGCCCACACGCAGCGAACCTGCGAACAGCTCAACGAGATCGTCACCAAACTGTCACTCGACGCTCAATCACGCGATCGATTGCTGCAACGACTCGTCGATCAAACCAAAGAACTCAAAGGCAAACTCGAAGAACGCGGGACACTCGAGGACGAAAAACCTCCTCACTACTGATTAGCCCGCAGTGAACCGTCGCCGGCGAAATCCATCTGACTTAATTCAGTCGCGATAGTTGGGGTGGTAGCCGTCGTAGTAGGGAGCAACCGGGTAAGGAGTCCCGCGGCCTGAAGGATACGGGGCAAAACCGTCGGCACCGGCAGCCGGATTCGGTCGTCGTCCCGGTCGTGCGTGATGACGGGCGTCCCATCCATTTCCGTTGCGATCACTCCCAACGCCGCCATTGTTGCCAGGCCGTTGAGGAACAGCCGGCCCACCGTAGCCTGCTCCGAAATTCGGATAGAAATTGTTGAAGCTCAAACCGGCGAACGGAGCACCCCAGTTGGGATAAGGAGTGCTGTAAGGACGGTACGGAAACCGCCATTCTCCATAAGGCCGAACCGGTTCGCCCCACTGCTCGACTTGGTGATAATTGTCCGCGGACTGCCCATAGGCGAGCGAACTTCGAAAGTGCGTGTAACCACTGGTTCTCAGTGGTGGCGAGACCGCTGCCGTTGGGACCTCGACCGGTGCGAACTGCGCAACCCTTTCACCGCTGACCATGTCGTGCGTGAAACGGCTCGGTAACGTCAACCAGTCCGCGCAAACCTGCCCGCCACCGCAGAAGACCGCGAGAAAGAGGAACGCCGATAATAAGAGGCCTTTGACACTTTTCATGGCCCCAAAATAGTTCGTGTTCCTAACCGAGGCGGCCGTCACGAGGAAAAACTCGGCAACACGCTGGCTCTCTCGGACGCAAAGTCCTCTCAGTCGCTACAACCCGAACCCGGTCAATCCGCTGCAGAAAAACACAGCCGACAGCGGAGAGCACGCTAACTACTTCGACGCGGCTTTGGTTGCCTTCTTGATGCGTGCGTCCGCATCGTCGAGCAGCGATCGCATCGCCTCACGCGCCGCCTCCGGATCGCGGTCGCTGATCGCATCGAGCACCTTGCGATGCGGCGGAATGGATGTCCGGTTGTCGGACGCCTGGCGGTTGGTCACGCGTAAACTCGACGCCAATGAAACGTGAATCACATTCGCAACGGGAGAGAAGAACAGGTTTCCTGCCGCGTGCAGGATTTCCGAATGGAACTCCAGATCCGCCTGCAAAAACTCCTCCACGCTGTCAGTGTGCTGCTCCATCCGCTCAAACGCATCGCGAATTAACTGCAACTGTTCATCGGTCGCCCGCTCCGCCGCCAATGCCGCCGCCGCCGGTTCAATGGCCTGGCGAAACTCCGTCAGGAAAAACAACTGCGAATCACTGGTATCCGCCCGCGATTGCCAATCGAGCACCTCGGGATCGAGATAATTCCACGACCGAGCGGGCAATACGATCGTGCCCCGCTTCGCCCGCGAATCCACTAACCCTTTGGCGGCCAACGATTTGATCGCCTCGCGGATCACCGTTCGGCTGACGCCCATCTTGTCGCACAACACCGCCTCCTGCGGCAACGGCTCGCCTGGCTTGACTTTCCCAGCCAAAATCTGACAACCCAAATCGTGAACGACTTGGCCACATAGGTTCCGACGAGATCGCATGGTTTCCATGAAAATTAGGCTATCAATTCCAAATCACGAGAGAGACATGGGAGCAACACAACATGCTTTCCCAACATATCGGAAACGTGCTCCTTTAGGTGCAAGACTACAAACATTTCGTCACCGAAACGCGCAGCATTCACGCAAGACACTACTTTTTTGCGGAATATAAACGACAATCGCACGCGTCCACGCCAAAAGAGATCACCGACCGTCCATTCGGCGAGAAAACGCCCATCCTAGATCCCTTGCCCCGTTAAGTCTATGCACTTCAAAAGGATCACATATCGATCGATTTGCCAGAAAAAATTGCTGCGGAAACGGCGACCACTTGGATTCTCACGCCCCGGCGACCCGGGCATTCCCCGGTGACATGAGGGGGAAGATGCCAGCGGCAGCCACCGTGTTCTGGACGCCCGAAATCACGAGAAAATAGGATTCAGATCCACCACCGACACGGGCCGCCGCAGCAGTACGCCAACACAGCATTCGGCCGAGTGCATTTTGAGATGTGAGGTGCCCAATCCCGACCGCGGGATGTCGCTCAAAGTGAAGCCACCGACGCCTGGCGGTATCGCTTGTCGATCGTGCGTCCCGATCAAGCGAGAGCGTTCAAAGACGAAGCGAACTTCGCCAACCTCAAAACAGCCTTTCACACGCGTCCAGCCGTTTTCGTCGTATTGAGCAGCGTCCTACTCCTGACTTGCTCGTTTTGCGATGGCCCGGTCGATCCGCTTGGCCGCGTCCATCAACATCGACAACATGGCATCATGAGCCGCCATCGCCTGATGGTCACCGATCGCCCGGAGGACCTTCTCGTGCAACGGCACCGAAGGAATGTTGTCAGGCGGAAGACAGTTGGTCACCCGCAGACTGGCCTCCAACGAGGCACCGATCACATTCGCCACCGGCGAGAAAAACGGATTGCCCGTTGCCTGCATGATCTCGGTGTGAAACCGAATGTCGGCAGCTAGAAAACCCTCCACGTCGTTTCCGGCGGTGCGATCCATCTCCTTCCACGCGTCTTCGATACGTCCGATCGCCTCCACGCTCGCTCGCTCGGCCGCCATCGCCGCCGCCTTCGGCTCCACCGCCTGACGAAATTCGGTCAAACGAACCAAGTTCAGCCCGCTTTTGTCCGCCCCCGCTTGCCATCCGATCACGTCATGATCGAGATGGTTCCAGTCGCACATCGGACGCACGATCGTTCCCCGCTTGGCCCGTGATTCGATCAGCCCTTTGGCGGCCAACGATTTGACCGCCTCTCGGACCACCGTACGACTGACTCCCATCTGGTCACACAACGTCCACTCCTGTGGAATCGCGTCGCCCGGTTCGATCGCACCCGTCACGATGCGCAACCCGAGGTCGTGCACAACCTGCTCACATAGATTTCGACGCGTTGAAGACATTTTTCCCGTACCACTTGATTGAAGAGGTGCATTTGTATTACAATACCACATCTTATCAACGGGCAGCCTTCTCGTCGATCCTAATGGCGATTCGTCCCAACACGCCCGACCGCGACCGCAGGATTCGCCACGCGTTCGAGAGCGAGACGCACTCATCCGCAGCAGACTCCAACTCCCCCATTCAAATGATCGAAGACATGGAAAATCAGGATTGGTCCCCCGCGGTCCCCACCGTTTCGATGTCGCCTTCGAACCGGGGATTGTCGCCGGACGAAAGCCAACCTCGCGAAACCACTTCCACCTCAGCCCCCCCAGCGTCCACGATCAAGTGCATCCGCACCTATCATTTGCGAGATCACTTGGAAGTTCCGTTCGGCTTTTCACAGTGGTACTACGACACAAGAAATACCCTGTGGGTTGAGCTCGTCGCCGAAGACGGCACGAGCGGTTGGGGCGAATGCTACGGCCCCTCGGAGGTTTACCAAACGGCGATCGATCGCTTCTACGCACCCAAATTGCTCAATCAGAACGCACTCGCAACCGACGCGCTGTGGCATCTGATGTGGCGTTCCTCTCTCGATTTCGCACGAGGCGGAGTGATGATGGGTGCGATGTCCGGGATCGACATGGCGCTCTGGGATCTCCGCGGTAAAACCCTCGGTCTATCAGTCTCCGATCTGATGGGCGGCCGTTACGTTGACGAAGTGCCGTGTTATGCCACCGGCATGTATTTCAAGGAGATGCCCGAGGCGGATTTAATCAAATCAATCGTCGAGGAAGCATCAAGCTATCAGCAACTCGGTTTTCAAGCCCTCAAGATCAAAGTCGGCAAGAACCTCGCATTCGACGCTCGTCAAATCGAATCGCTTCGCGACGCGTTGCCGAACATGACCATGATGGCTGACTCCAACCACGCATTCGATCTTCCCGAAGCCATCCAAATCGGACGGGTGTTGGAAGAGCACGACTTTAAATGGTTTGAGGAACCCCTCTCGCCGGAGTTCGAAGGTCAGTTCCGACAACTGCAAGATAAACTCGACATTCCCATCGCAACGGGTGAGTGCGAGCAAACGCGTTACGGATTCCAACGACTCCTTTCAACCGGCGGTGTCCAAATCGCGCAGCCCGACTTGGCCTATTGCGGTGGACCATCGGAAGCATTGAAAATCAGAAACCTTGCTTCGTCGATGGGCATCAACGTTGTCCCGCACTGCTGGGGCACGATGCTCAACCTCGCATCGGCAACACACTTTCTCGCATCGGGCTATCGTGAACCAGGACGCAAAGAAAACGCACCGCCGCTGCTGGAATACGATCGCACGCCAAACGCACTCCGTGATGAATTGTTTGATGTCCCTGTTTCAATAGAAAACGGCATCGCCCGCGTCCCGACCGGACCGGGACTCGGAGTAAAGGTCAACGAAGACAAGATGCAATCGTTTGTCGTACAACAAACCGAACTGAAGGCGTGAAAGGATGCTGGAAAAACAATTCTCGATGCTGATAAACGGTGAACAGGCCCAAACCGGCAACACGTTTTCGGTAACCAATCCGGCGACCGCCGAAGTCATCGCCAACGTCCCCGAAATCGACGCCGAATCGGTCCAACTCGCCCTCACATCCGCGAACAGCGCATTCACCACCTGGTCTCGCATGCCGCTCTCGCAGCGGCAACCAATCATTGAGCGTTATGCCGAATTGCTCGAGGAGAACCGCGAGGAGATCATCGACCTCCTCATCGCTGAAACAGGTAAACCGTACGACAATGCCGAATACGACTTCGGCATGCTGACAACCTGCCTGAAGTTCTTCTGCGAGGAAGCCGCACGGATCGATCAACAGGTCATCCCCGATCCCGACGGCAGGTTTCTCAACTACACGTTGCGTCAACCGCTCGGTGTGGTCGTCGGATACTTGGCGTGGAATTTCCCGCTTCTCAACCTCGGTTACAAACTGGGGCCGGTCTTGGCGTCAGGATGCACGGCGATCATCAAACCGTCTCAACTGACACCGCTGTCAACACTCCGTTGCGCCGAACTGCTCACCGACGCGGGACTGCCCCCGGGAGTTGTCAACATCATCACGGGTACCGACTACGACGTCACCGGGCCGCTGCTCGAAAGCGAAATTCCCGCGATGTTCACGATGATCGGCTCCACGCGAGCAGGCATCGGTGCGATGAGGTCCGCGTGCACGAACGTCAAGCATTTCTCGGTCGAATTGGGTGGCAACGCACCGGTCTTGGTTTACGACGATGCCGATATCATTGCCGCCGCTCACAGCATCGTCGACCTGAAATTTGCAAACTCCGGCCAAGTCTGCGTGTCACCCAACCGCTGCTTCGTTCATGAATCCGTCTACGAAGATTTCATCACCGCCGCCCGCGAACGCGCCGCAGGAATTGTCCTCGGTGCGGGGCGAGGCGAAGGTCGACGGATGGGACCGGTACTCACCGAAAAAGCACGCGACCGGATGCTCTCGCTAGTCGACGATGCTCGACAAAAAGGGGCCAAGGTCGTTTGTGGCGGGAAGATTCCGGATCCACAAGTACCTGGCTTCTACATCGAACCGACCATCCTTCGCGATGTCGATCCTTCCATGGAACTCTCGTGCGATGAGATCTTCGGCCCCATTCTGCCGATCATTCCGTTCACCGACAACGACGATGAAATCGCGTTGGCAAACAACACCGAATACGGTCTCGCCGCATACGTCTATACACAAAACCTTACCCGTGGCTTGCGTGCGGCATCCGAAATTGAATCGGGCAGCGTTTGCGTCAACGAAGTCCACTACGCCGTGCATCTCCCTCACGGCGGACTCAAACAGAGCGGAGTCGGCAAAGACTGTTCACGCTACAGCCTTCAAGAATACCTCACGCTCAAACGTGTTTCGGTTCTCGTCGGGAACTAACACCGACACATCTCGAACTCGCAGCGCTCAGCCACCGCGACAACCAATAGCATGCATGAGCGCCTCCCCTCTCCTTACGATTTGCCGTCCTCGGTCGCCCCATGACCTTTCCCCAAGAGATAATCAATCGACTAAGAACGCCCGGTGTTGTCGCAGGCTTTTCGGTAGACAAGGTGGAACACGCCGTGCCGATTGCCGAGGCACTCCTAGCCGGTGGCATTCATGTCATTGAACTCACACTGCGGACAGCGGCGGGCATGGATGCGATCAAGTCGATCGCGGCAAACGTCCCCGACATCCTGCTCGGCGTTGGCACAATCCTCAGTCCCGAGACCGTCGCCGAAGTGAAGTCCGCGGGAGCCGATTTCGGTGTTTCGCCCGGCATGAATCCACGAGTCGTTCGAGCCGCACAAGAGGTCGGGTTGCCGTTCGCACCTGGTATCGCCACACCGTCTGATCTCGAAGCCGCTATCGAAATGGGATGCCGCTTCGTGAAGTTCTTCCCTGCGGAAGCAACAGGAGGAATCACCTATCTACGCAGCATGGCGGCCCCCTACCAACACCTCCAAATCGAGTACTTCCCTCTCGGCGGGATCAACGAAGGGAACATGGGCGACTATCTCCGCGAACCCAACATCCCCGCGGTTGGCGGATCATGGATCGTCAAAAAGGAACTGACCGAAAAGGAAGACTGGGCAGGCATCACCGAGCGTGCCGCCGCAGTAGCAAAACACTGCTGACCCGGCCTGCGAACTCTCTTTCGAACACAAACGAAACAATAGCTTTCACACAGGCATCGAACCATCCATGAGGGTTCGACGACCGACGAACGGGCATCATCACGTTTTTTATTCATCTCGATTCACCTGTGGAATAAACCAATGAAGACCATCGTGACGTTCGGTGAAATCATGGGGCGACTCGCCGCGCCTGGCAATCTGCGTCTTCGGCAAACTCGCGATCTCGAAGTCACTTACGCTGGAGCGGAAGCCAGCGTCGCGGCGTCGATCTGCAACTTCGGCGGCTCCGCACACTATGTCACGGCACTGCCTAAACACACCCTGGCGGAAGCAACGATGGATGCCGTCCGCGCAGTCGGAATCGACACCCGGTACATCCTCCGCACCGATAACGGCAGACTCGGACTGTATTTCTTGGAAACCGGTGCCAATCAACGTCCGAGCAACGTGATCTACGACCGCGAGGATTCTGCGATCGCGATCACTCGGGCCGATCAGTACGACTGGGACTCCATCTTTGACGACGCCGGATGGCTTCACCTCAGCGGCATCACACCGGCCCTATCTCGAAACGCGGCAGACGCGACACTTGTCGCCGCGCAGAAAGCCCAGGCCGCGGGAGCCACCGTTTCCATTGATCTGAATTTCCGTGGCAAGCTCTGGAAATGGGAACAGCCAAAATCTTCTCGCGAGCTGGCGCGAGAGACCATGAAGACAATCCTACCTTACGTGGATGTCGTCATCGCCAACGAAGAAGACTGCCATGACGTACTCGGTATCCAGGCCGGTGACACGGACGTGCACACGGGCAGCCTCGATACGTCACGTTATCCCGATGTCGCGAGGCAGGTTGTTGCCTCGTTCCCTAACGTAAAACACGTCGCCATCACACTGCGGGAGAGCCTGTCGGCGACACACAATAACTGGGGTGCGATGCTGTATGATTCCGCCACCGGCCAGCCGTCTTTCGCACCGTTGTCGGCGGACAACGAGTATCGCCCCTACGAGATCAAGAACATCGTCGATCGCGTTGGCGGCGGTGACGCTTTCGCGGGGGGCTTGATCTATGCGATGACCACACCAGAACTCAGTTCGAATGAAACGGCAGTCCGGTACGCGGTCGCCGCTTCCTGCCTCAAACATTCCATCAAAGGCGACTTCAACTTCTCCACCCGAGCAGAAGTCGAATCATTGATGGGCGGCTCCGCGTCTGGACGTGTCGTTCGCTAACGCGAATCGGCGCGATCCCCCTTTCAAATGGCAACGTGATCAAACGGCTCCGCCGACGCGACGCGCCGACACCTTTGCACCCCCTAAACGCGTGCAACACGCCTTGTTCAGGCTGCATCAGTGCATGGCCCTCGCGAAACACATTGCCATTCGCACCGAACATGCGGTTCCTTTGTCCGGCAGTCACCCGCCGGCGTACCAAACCGGCCATCGTCAGCAACAGCGGGGCGATACTTTTCGCTAGAAATTAGTTAACAACGCCCTGCATCCCATTGACCACACCCCTTCGTTTTGTATTACAATAGCATTTCAGGCGGCCGACCGCTGCAGACCCGTGTTGATTCCTTGGGCCCTATCGTGCTTTCGACAAAATTATCTACCGTCGCTGTGCTCTTCCTCCTTTCCTCGGTTGCAATCGCCGAGGAACCAACACCTCACCGCACCGACCATGACGCCCCGCCAAACATTGTTCTGCTATTCGCCGACGATGCCGGGTACGGCGACTTCGGGTTTCATGGCAGTCGCCACTTTCGAACGCCGCATCTGGACAAACTCGCCGAGTCAGGAGTACGCCTCACTGAGTTCTACGTGTCGGGAGAAACCTGCGGTCCGTCCCGTGCTGGCCTACTGACCGGACGCTACCAACAACGATTCGGCTTCGAAGAGATCAACGTCCCCGGGATCATGAGCCCACACAGCCGTTTGCTCGGCGATGAAATGGGCCTACCGACGGACCAGAAAACAATGGGTGACCACTTACAAGATCTCGGCTACCGGACCGCGATCTTCGGAAAATGGCACATGGGGATCGCGGATCGCTATCACCCACTTCAACGCGGATTTGACGAGTTCTACGGCATGCGTGGCGGTGCACGCAGCTTCTACCCGTACAAAAATCCTCAGGCAGTTCCCAAAGAGAATCTACTCGAGCGAAACTTCGAAGGCTACCAAGAACACGAAGGGTATCTTACCAACGCGATTGCCGACGAAGCGTGTGCGTTCATTCAACGCAACCAGAATTCACCCTTTTTCGCGTTCGTATCGTTTACGGCGGTCCACACGCCGATGCAAGCCGACCCCGCGGACCACGACGCGTTTGCAGAACTTGAGGGTGAACGCCGAACCGCGGCACAGATGACCCTGTCAATGGATCGAGCATGTGGCAAAATCATCGATCAACTGCGGGATCTCGGACTATACGAGAACACCATCGTCGTCTTCACCAATGACAACGGCGGCCCAATGGACAAGAACGGCTCGAGCAACTTCCCGCTCAGTGGCGTCAAAGGAACACAGCTCGAAGGCGGTATCCGCGTCCCGGGTCTGATCAGTTGGCCTCATCAAATCAAAGCGGGATCGACGTATGAATCTCCCCTCATCACACTCGATCTGCTCCCCACCTTCGTTGCCGCCGCAGGAGGCTCTCCAACCTCCACCCAAAACCTCGACGGCGTAAACATGTTGCCGTATCTCCAAGGCGAGATGACCACAACGCCTCACGACACGCTCCACTGGAAAATGGAAACGCGTGGGGCTATCCGCGCGGGCGACTGGAAACTGTTGCGATTTCCTGACCGCCCCGCCGAGCTCTTTAACCTCGCCGACGATCCTTCTGAACAACACGATCTCGCCCGGCAACGTCCGGAACTGGTCCGCTCGCTGTTTCGAAAGATGTTTGCGTGGGAACAGGAACTACAACGACCTCTATTCATGCTTCGGCGCGCCGAAGAGGGGTGGTCATCACGTCGCACCGATCAATTTCGATCGCCACCTCAGGTGGACTACTGACGCAGAACCTTGCGTTTGGATCTGCCTGTATCAATCTCGCCCGTTTGCATCGGCTCGAACCCTTGAATCGCCCAGCTCTCTCCCCAAAGATTCACTTCACGATATGAATTCTCGCCTCGTCATTTTGTCTTTGCTGACGTTTCTCATGTCGGCTTTGTGCTCTATCCCCAACAGCAACGCGGAGAAGCAGCCGAACCAATCTGCTCCCTCATCGTCCAACGCACCGAGCGCGAGGCCCGCTCCCGCCTCCGATCCAACCAACTCCGGAGATTGGATTTTTCGCGAAGACATCAGCGACGATTTTGATGGCGAGGCTATCGACCTCGATAAATGGAACATCGACACTGAAGATTGGGGAACATGGAGTTGGGAACCCGAGAACGCCTATCAATCCGAAGGTGCCATTCATCTAAAAATGATTCAAGAGGATCATCAACGTGGGGACAAGAAACTTGCCTACAAATCAGGAATTGCTCGCCAATACGCGACCATAACCTACGGATATTTTGAGGCGCGGGTCAAAGGATGCAACCGCTTCCCCGGGGCATCACCCGCTTTCTGGCTGCACAGCAAGGGTCCAGAGAATCGTTACCACGCAAAGAACGGCGAAACCGTTGCCTACTCCGAGATCGACGTCATCGAACTCCAACAAGGCGAATTCAACTTTGAAACCCAAAAGAACAACGGCGTCGACGTCATCGACTGCAACCTGCACGCCGTCTTAATTCGCAACGGCAAACGACAGTGGATTCGCCCTGGAACGCATCCGGAAACAAATAAGAACGAATACCACGCCTCCTTCGATCCTCGCGAGGACTTTCACATCTATGCGGTAGAAAACACACCGGACTTCGTTATCTGGTACATCGATGGTGAAGAGATCGCACGCAAACCAAATCTTTATTGGCATTTGCCAATGCACATCACGCTATCGCTGGGCCTGCGTCGCCCGTTCGAAAACTATCAAGACGGAGCCCGAGTCGCCGTGCTCGACAAGACCACCCAGGAAGGATTCCCGACCGAGATGATTGTCGACTATGTGCGTGTATGGACATCCAAAGCACTGCCCACGCGTCCCGAGATTTCATCACGAGCAAACGGTTTCGGAATGAACATGGACCAGTTTGTCGCGATGGAAAAAGCAAAGTGGCTAAAGAAGGGTTGGCGATGGGATCGATCACGCGTGGAAACTGCGTTCGCGGAAATGGATACCAATCATGACGGAATCGCCTCGGGAACCGAACGTAAGAAATGGTTCGCGCAAAGAAAGTCATCGCAACAATAACCCTCGCCGGGACCAATCGGTCACGGCATCCGTGACACAGCAACAAACATTTCTTGTGCCATTTCAAACACATCAACTGATAAGTTGATTCCTATTACCGCGTTCCAACATGATTGACACCTCTAACAGCCCCCACGTCAAACTCAAAAGTATCGGCATCGGTGAGTGTCAGTGGACGGAAGGATTCTGGGCGGAAAAGTTTCGCCAGTGCGAGCAAGTCATGGTGCCCTACATGGGCGGCTTACTCAAAGGTGATATCGGACACGGCTACAACAACTTCAAAATCGCAGCGGGGCTCCAAGAAGGGAAACATCAAGGATTCGCGTGGCATGACGGTGATTTCTTCAAGTGGATGGAAGCCTGTGTCTACGTCCATGCCGTTAGTCAGGATCATTCCATCGTTAGCGAACTCGATGAGATCATTCGAGTGATCGCCGCAGCGCAAGAAGACGACGGATACCTACATACGAATATCCAAATTGATGGCATCGCTCACTTTTCCAACCGCAAGTACCACGAGATGTACAACTGTGGGCATCTCTACACAACGGCATGCGTCCACCACCGAGTAACGGGAAAAACCAACTTTCTCGAAATCGCAATCAAAAACGCGGACTTACTATACAAACTGTTCCAACCTCAACCGAAAGAGCTTTGCCGGTTCGGGTTCAATCAATCACAAATCATGGGATTGACCGAGCTCTACCGAACCACTCGCGACAAACGCTATCTCGAACTCGCTGAGATCTTCATTAACAACCGCGGCACATCGGCCGTCGTTGAGGCCCCGAGCACCGAGGGCTATCCGATCGGCGACATGGTTCAGGAAAGAGTGCCGCTACGGGAGGAAACCGAAGCCGTCGGTCATGCCGTGTTGGCAATGTACTACTACGCCGGTGCCGCCGATGTGTACGCGGAAACAGGCGAACAAGCCTTGATCGACGCGCTCGATCGACTTTGGAACAACGTTGCCAACCAAAAAATGTATGTCACCGGAGCCGTCGGCCAAGCACACTTTGGTGCCTCCACACGACGAGACAAGATTGAAGAAGGTTTTCTCGATGCGTACCTGATGCCCAACGCCACGGCCTACAACGAAACGTGTGCCAACATTGCCAACGCGATGTTCAACTTCCGGTTGCTCGGTATCAAAGGCGAATCCAAATACGCCGACATCATGGAATTGGTCGCCTACAACAGTGCATTAGTGGGGATTAGTGCCGACGGCAAACACTATTTCTATGCCAACCCGCTGCGTTACAACAACGGACAGCGTGAATATCAAGACAACCGCGATTGCACCGAGTCCGCCAATCGTGAACCCTACATCGAGTGCTTTTGTTGCCCGCCTAACCTTGTTCGCACAATCGCGAAATTGTCCGGTTGGGCATACAGCCTGACCAATAACGGCGTCGCGGTGAACCTGTACGGTGGCAATCGTTTGTCGACAAAGCTCGCCGACGGATCGACGATCGAACTGCGGCAAGAGTCCGGTTATCCATGGGACGGGGAGATCAGAATCACGGTGGATGCCTGCAAGAGCGATCCCTTCGAAATTTGGATGCGGATTCCAGATTGGGCAGCCAACGCCACGCTGCGAGTCAACGGTTCCGATGCAGACGTCGCCACACCTCCTGGACAATTTGCGATTCTCGAACGGGCTTGGAAAGCCGGCGACACCGTGGAACTGTCACTGCCAATGGATGCGACATTGATGAAAGGACACCCCTTGATCGACGAAACGCGTAACCAGACAGCGATCAAAGTCGGGCCGTTAGTTTACTGCCTCGAATCACCTGATCTGCCCGAAGGTGTACGTACGTTGGATGTTTACATTCCGAGTGACATTCGATTCGAGAAACAAAATAACCCGGACGTGCTCAGCGGCGTCACCACTCTTACGGGCAACGTACAAATCAAATCGGACGATCGCACGAACATGTACAGGCCGCTGACTTCTCCTGAGTGGAAGAGCATGCCGGTCCGGTTTGTTCCCTATTACGCATGGTCAAATCGTGGCACCGCCGAGATGACCGTGTGGCTGCCAATAGTTTGGAAGTAATTCCGATCACCTCGCCATCCAATTGCCGTTCGCATACTCCCACCATTCTCCACCCGGCTCGGTATCTCCATGATCGTCAGACAACTTTCCTCCATGGCATTGCTCGCGTTACTCGCGTGCAACACGACACTGGCATTCGCAGATCAATCGTCCCGTCCGAACATTGTCGTCATCATCTGCGACGACATGGGTTACTCCGATGTCGGATTTGGAGGCGCTCCTGACATTCGAACTCCAAACTTAGACTCACTCGCCAAAGCCGGAACGATATGCACATCCGGCTATGTCGCGCACCCGTTTTGTGGCCCTAGCAGGATGGGCCTCATGACGGGTCGCTACCCTCACACGTTTGGCGGTCAATACAACCTGCCACCGGTGCATGCAGGAATGGACGACTACAACAAACTCGGAATACCGAAATCCGAAACGATGATCAGCACTGTTCTTCAGGATGCAGGCTACACCACAGGTGCGTTCGGCAAATGGCACCTCGGTGAAGAAGCCGACTATCATCCCAATAACCGTGGATTTGATGACTTTTACGGTTTCCTCGGCGGAGGACATAACTACTTTCCGGAGCAATACACGGGCGCCTATGAACGTCAAAAACGAACCGGCAAAGCGAAGATCAACGACTACCTACTGCCGCTCGAACATAACGGCAATCCAACGACCGAAGATGAGTACCTGACCGACGCTCTTTCGAAACAAGCGGTTCGTTTTATCAATGAAGCGTCCGACAACGAAAACCCGTTCTTTCTCTATCTCGCATACAACGCGCCCCACGCTCCAATGGAAGCGACCGAGGATGACCTTGCCGCCAACGCACATATCAAGAACCAAAAACGCCGTGTCGTGGCAGGCATGATGACGGCGGTCGACCGTGGAGTCGGTCTGGTTACCGATGCGTTAAAAAAGCGGGGTCGATTCGAAAACACACTCGTCGTGTTCCTCAGCGACAACGGGGGCAAGTCGGTATTTGGTTCTTCCAATGCACCATTTCGTGGCGTCAAAGGCGACACATGGGAAGGCGGGTTCCGCGTACCGATGTTCTTCCACTGGCCAGAGAAAATCCCGGCTCAGAAGTTTGATTTCCCCGTTTCGTCACTCGACTTCTACCCGACGTTTGCGGCTGTTGCCGATGCGAAAATTCCGAGCAACAAACAACTCGACGGCGTGAACCTCCTTTCTTCACTCGTACAAGGAAACAATCCACGTCCCAACGAGGTCATCTTTGCAATGCGTCACCGCGGTGGCTACACCGACGTTAGCGCCCGCCGCGGTGACTGGAAAGCGGTCCGCCACTCCAACCAACCATGGCGTTTGTTCAACATCACCGAAGACCTCTCCGAAGAACACGACCTCGCATCGAGCAATCCCGAACGGCTCGAAGAGTTAATCGCCGCCGCCGAAAGATGGAGCCAAACCCACGAAACACCTCGGTTCTTTGATTCGCCTGGAGCACGTGACAAATGGTTCGGAACGAACATGCCCCACTTCGATAAAACATTCGCCACGGAAGTCGGCGCCCCCAAACTACGTCCGGTGAGTCACGTTACCGACAGTGACATCGCGGAACCGGTTGTCAAAGCTCCACGCACAACTGAATCCGGCGTCAAACTGAAACGAGGTGACAGCACAATAGAACACTTCGTTGCGTTAGAGAAAGCGAAATGGAAAAAGAACGGATGGACGTGGAACCAGCAGAAAGCGGAAGCAATCTTCCAAAAGATTGACACCAATAGCGACGGCATCGCATCCGGGAAAGAAAAGAAGGCCTACTGGTCCAAGTGAATCCATCCGCCAGGGTCCACACATTGGTAGAGTTGCGACCGAACAAGGTGCCTCTCATGCAAATCCGAAAATGAAAACAAGAAAAATGGTACGACTCAGCGCCGCAATGATGCTCGGTGTCGCGATTCAGTTCGCCTGCCTGACAAGCGATGCCGCGGAATCAACGCTCGAACGAGAAGCGTTATCAAAGATTAGTCAACTCGAGGCATTGATGGACGAGGCCCGCCAACAATCACTCGACGTGACACGGGAAGACTCCGTCGTTTGGTTTTCCAAGCAGTTTCTGAAATTCGCGAATTGGGATGAGGAAAACAAACAGGCGAATGAATATCTGTTCGGGGTGTACCACGCCCCGTTTAAAACGCAAAAGAAAAAACTAGCCGAGGAACTTCCTGACTTTGAGCGTAAGAAAGTCATCGAGATGCTCGACCAAGCTGTCGCTACGCTCGAAAATGTCTTGAAGGGCGAAATAACACGGCGCCCGGTAAACAAGGTCGATTGGAAAAACATCAAGGTCGGTGATGACGTTCTACTGAGCAACGGCAAACCGATCTTCCTGTACGACTATTTTTCGAAATCGGTCGGGCGTAGCCTCACCGACACCCAGGTCTACAACGATCACTTGGGCGCGATCTATCACGGTGGCGAAAACCTTTATCCGGTTGATCACGACCGCGCGATCAATTCGTTCCTTCTCAAGGAAGATGGCACTTTCGATCAAAAGCTACTGACGGAGATCACCGGGATTCCTGACACGAACGTTGGCTTCCTTTTATTTTGGAACAGCGGCATACCGGATTGGGTGTTGAGGAAGGAGCCCGAAGCTCAAAAAGGCCGCGGGTTGTTCACCGGCTACGACATCGACAACCCTCTGGTCCGAGACGTGTGGGGAAAGATTGCTCGCAAGGCGGGCGAATTGACGAGAGGGAAAAAGGTAACCCAACTCGGTTACATCCTTTCCAATGAACCGCATTGGTACGCTGCCAAAGAGCACTGGACTCAGCGTTATCAAGAAATGAATTCAGTTTCCTCCTACACCGACGCTAAATTCAAGGCGTGGTTGCACGAAACCTACGACGGGAATATTGAAAAACTCAACGAGAACTGGGCGACCACGTTTTCCAACTTCGACTCGGTGAGTTATCCGTTTCCGATCGCCCGTGCTCACCGCGGTTCTCCCATGTGGTACGACTGGTGTCGATTCAACATGAAACGCGGAACCGATTGGTTTACTTACCTTCAGAGCGAATTGAGAAAAGGGAATCCTGACGCGGACACCAGCATCAAACTGCAACCCAATCTTTTTTCTGAGAACTACCGCTCTCATGGCATGGACGTGGAAGCGTTGACAGAACTCACTACCATGATCGGCGACGATGCAAAGACGCAGTGGATCCGAAACCTTAACCGTAAACAGCCCGAACCATGGGAAGCGCATTACGCCTATTTCTGGGAGGAGTTAAGCATGACTTACGACTTCCTCGAATCGGTGGCTCCCGACAAAATCCACTTCAACTCTGAGAACCACTTCTTATCGGCTTCCTGGGTGAGGGAACTGGACCAGCCTGCAGACTACGTGAGGAGTGTTTATTGGTTGGCAACGATCCAGGGAATGGACGCGAATCTCGCTTGGTGGTGGGCACGCGATCCTGACGGTTCTCCAGAAGACCGCATGGAAGGCGAACTGGATTTCTTTGATCCCGCGTTGGCGGGTTCCTATGCGGGATCAGCGAATCAGCAACCGCACATCGTCAATGCGGTGACTCAGGTCATGTATGACCTGAACAGTTTCTCAGAAGAGGTCATGGCGATCCGCAGGCAACGTCGTCCGATTCGCCTGTTCTACTCGGAGACGTCCGCGATCAACAAGCATCATCACATGACAGAGATGTTCGAGATCTACGAACAATTGTTCTTCGAGGGTTTCCCGCTCGGATTCGCAACCGAAAAGATCATTCAGAAGCAGGACGCGAGCAACTGGGATGCAATCCTCGTCTACAAAACTGAATTCGTAACCGACTCAGAATTCGCAGCCTTGCAAAGCTATCTGGACAACGGTGGAACGGTGTTAATGGATTGGCACACGAGCTTGTCCAGAAATGAATATGGGCAAGAGCGCAAAGAGCGTCTTGCAACCGGAAACGGTAGTCTCGTCGTGATGGACAAAAACGCTTCGCTCGAGGAAACGAAAGCCGAGATACTCAAACTCGTGGCAGGGAGCCTTCCCGAACTCAGACTCAGCGAGGACAACGGAACGCAATCCAAAGGCTGCACGTGGCGAGTCGTCGAAAATCCCAATGGTGGACTCCTGTTGAACATTCTCAACCTTGGAAAACATACCGCCAAACTAAAAATCTCCTGGAACGACGGCACTCCAGCTAACGCGACTGATATGCTGACCGATCAAGACTTAGGCTCTCAGTTTGAGCTTCCCTCAAACGGCGTACTCTTGCTCGAAGTTTCAGACCATCCGCCAGGCGACTGATTCTGAGATCACGAGTTCGTTTCAGTACACGGACAAGCATTCCGATCCTGGTCAATCAATCGACAACGCGGTTGACTCCACCAAAACCATTCATACTGCCTGCTAGGATAAAGGATCAAAGAGTTGGCAAGCATCAAACTGCGATGCAACTGAACGACTCTCGTACTTGCCTTTTCCCAGCTATCTCTTTGCGGTGAACGACATGAAATTTGCGGTCCGAACACTACTCATCCTTGCCGCTGTTTTAGTCGGTCACGTCGACGCGCTGGGTGAGAAACCAAACATCCTGTTCTTAGCGATTGATGACCTGCGTCCGGAACTCGGTTGCTACGGTTCCGAGATTGCAATGACACCAAACCTGGACAAACTCGCTGCAGACGGATTGTTGTTCAATCGCGCGTACTGCCAACAGGCGATCTGCAGTCCTTCGCGTGCCAGCCTGATGACCGGAGCGCGTCCGGACACGATCGGTGTCGTTGAGAACTACGCATATTTCCGCGACCTCAATCCCGACATCGTCACTCTCTCGCAACACTTCATCGCTAACGGGTACGAAGCGGTCTACAGCGGTAAAATTTTCCATCATGATGGCGTTGCGGACCCTGAAAAATCCTGGAGCCGTAAACCCGACAAACCGAATTTCAACCGTCCCAAGATGGTCGGCGGATATGCATTGCCGGAGAACCAAGAGATTTGGCGACAGAACAAAGCCGAGATGGAAGCAAAGTACGGAACCAATCTGGCTCGCAGTGGATTGATTCACGGCCCCGCCTACGAAGCCGCCGATGTCCCGGACCATGCCTACGAAGATGGCTATGCAACTGAAGTCGCTATCGCAACTCTCAAGGAACTGGTCAAACAAGACAAGCCGTTCTTCTTGGGCCTAGGACTCAAAAAACCCCACCTCGACTTCATCGCTCCGCAAAAATACTGGGATCTTTATGATCGCGATGAAATCCCATTAGCCACTCACGCTCACCCGCCACGCAACGGCGCCGCGATGGCAATTCACCCATCATTCGAATTGCGTGTACGGCATGGGATTCCGAAAGAAGGACCGATCGGTCCTGATTTGGCACGCACGCTACGGCACGCCTACCTCGCCTGCGTAAGCTATGCCGACGCCAACATCGGCAAGATGATTGACGCATTGGATGATGCCGGCGTTCGTGACAACACCATCATCATTTTGTGGGGAGATCACGGTTGGCACCTCGGCGATATGGGCGCGTGGGGAAAGGCGACCAACTACGAAATCGCGACACGTGTCCCGTTGATGATCTGGACGCCGAACATGCCGGCTCAGACAAGGGGACAGAAAACAGACGCATTGGTTGAGCTCGTCGACATGTATCCGACGTTGTGCGATCTAGCCGGGATTTCGCTCCCGGAACATCTCGAGGGACACAGTTTCCGGCCGCTGCTCGAAGATCCACAGCGTCCCTGGAAGAAGGCTGCGTTTAGCCAGTTCCCCAATCCGGCGTTACGTGAATGGGCAGCCAACCCGCTGTCACGTGGGATGCGGGAAACCTGGTTCGGACCGTTGATCCAAGAAGTCGAACAGAGAATCGTGGCCCAACAGGGCCGCAAGTGGAATCGTGAGCTCTTTGAAGAACACCTGATGGGCTACACGATGCGGACCGACCGGTATCGCTTGGTTCTTTGGCAAGACACCCGAGAC
>JBICHZ010000222.1:0-5786 GCA_043101355.1 Rhodopirellula sp. JB044 | reverse complement strand
TCTTGGGCTACTTTCATTCCGTAGTCGCGGAGGGTGATCATTCCGTCGGCTTGGGCTCGGTCGCGGAGTTCGTCGGTGCTTTCGCCGGACATGATCATTTCGCGGATGGCGTCGTTCATGACCATCAATTCGAACAGGGCGATCCGGCCTTTGTATCCGGTGTTGTTGCAGTTCTCGCAGCCGGTGCCTTTGAAGTAGTCCGTCTCTTCGACTTCTTCGCGGGTGAGCCCGAGTTCCATCAGCAGGTCGGTGCTGACGCGTGTCTTTTCGCGGCACTTGGTGCAAATCCGCCGCACGAGTCGCTGGGCCAGGATGGCTTCGACGGTCGCGCAAATCATGAAGGGTTGGATCCCCATGTCGGTCAGGCGGGTGACCGTGCTCGGTGAGTCGTTGGTGTGCAGGGTGCTGAAGACGAGGTGTCCCGTCAGTGCGGCTTGGATCGCGATCTCGGCGGTTTCGAGGTCACGGATCTCGCCGACGAGGATGATGTCGGGGTCTTGCCGGAGGATCGCGCGAAGGCAGGATGCGAACGTGACGCCGGCGCCGGAGTCGATCGGGATTTGGATGATGCCGTCGATGTCGTATTCGACCGGGTCTTCGGTCGTGATGATTTTTTCTTTGGGATCGTTGAGTTCGCTCAGCGAGGAATACAGCGTGGTGGTTTTTCCCGAGCCCGTCGGTCCGGTCACCAGGACGATGCCGTTGGGGCGATCGATGGCTTTGCGGAACAGCCCGATGGTGGTTTCGTCCATGCCGACGTTGTTGAGTGACAAGTCGACGACCGAACGGTCGAGCACCCGCATGACCGTGGACTCGCCAAAGATCGTCGGCAGAACGCTGACGCGAAGGTCGACCGGGTGACCCCCAACCATCAATTCAATCCGGCCGTCCTGCGGCATGCGTCGTTCGGCGATGTCGAGGTCGGCCATCACCTTGATCCGGGTCGTGATCGCGAAGGCGAGGTGACGTGGCGGGGGAACCATTTCGTAGAGCACGCCTTCGGATTTGATCCGGATGCGGAATTCGTCTTCGAACGGTTCGAAGTGAATGTCCGAGGCGTGGTCTTTAATCGCCAGCAACAAAACCATGTTGAGCAGTTTGCGGACCGGGGCGGAGTCGGCCAGTGCGGCCGCGTCGGTGATGCTGAACTTCTCTTGGTCGAGAACACTGACGGCGGCTTTGAGTTCTTCGTCTTCGGCGAGTTCGGCAACGAGCTTTTCAACGCTCTCTGCTTCGCTGTCGTAGTGTTTGGTGATCGTTTGGTTGACGTCGCGTTCGGTGGCGACGACGACGCGGATGTCGTAACCGAGGAAGGTCCGCAGTTCGTCTTGGATGTTGAGGTTTTGCGGGTCGCAGGTTGCGATGGTGAGCGTGTTGCTGTTTTCATCGAACTGGACCGGGACGCAGCGATAAAGCTGGGACATCGTTTCGCTGATCCGTTCGAGCACCTCGGGAGCGATTTTGGCTTCCTCGAGCGAGACGGTCTGCATCCCCATCTGTTCGGCGAGGCCTTGGATGAGTTGCTCGTCAGTGACGAGCTGCATGTCTTCGGCGACCTTGCCGAATAACGCGCCGGGCTGTTGTTCTTGTTCTTCGAGCACAATCTGGAGCTGGTCGTCGGTTAGGAAACCGAGGTCGACGAGGATCTGCCCGATACGACGTTGTGACATGGTGAAAGGTGCTGGGAGGCGGTCGGTGACGGGGCGAATCGTTTCGCAGTGCCGGTGACCTGGTGAATGAAAATGGCGGCGGGCCGCCGTGGTTAGGTTCTTCGGATGTAGGAGTGCGATTGAGGGCTTGCTAGTGGATCGGTTGGCGTTCGCCCCGGTTGTTGTGGGTTAACCCGGTTGTCGTGGGGTAATCGGGGGGTAACGCTCTTTGGGTGATGGGGTGTTGTTGTGTGTGGGGGATTAAGGAGTAGGATAAAGATTAAGGATTAACAGTAGGATTAAGGATTAAGATTAAGAGTTTTGGGGTGTTATTCTTCGCCGGCGTCGCCGTTTTCTTCGATGCCTTTTCGGGCTTGGACGATTCGGCGGGCGAGGTCGTCGGGGTTGTGGGCTTTGGCGAGCACGTCTTCGACGGTGACTCGGTTTTCTTTCCAGTGAACGAACAAAGCGTCGTCCATGAGCTGCATGCCGAATTTGGCACCGGTCTGCATCGACGAGTTGATTCGGAATGTTTTGTTTTCGCGGATCAGGTTTGAGATCCCCGAGGTGACCACGAGGACTTCGTAGGCGGCACATCGGCCGCCACCGATTTTGGGCAACAGCGACTGGGCGACGACACCGATCAGGGTCGACGCGAGCTGGGTGCGGATCTGGTCTTGGAGGTTGCCGGGGAAGGCGTCAATGATCCGGTTGACGGTGCCCTGGGCACTGTTGGTGTGCAGGGTGCCGAAGACGACGTGGCCGGTTTCGGCCGCGCTGATCGCCGCTTCGATGGTCTCGAGGTCGCGAAGCTCGCCGACGAGAATCACGTCAGGGTCCTGACGCAATGCCCGCCGGATCGCTTCAGAGAAACTCGGTACGTCGACGCCGACTTCGCGTTGGTTGATCGTCGACTCTTTGTGTTCGTGATAAAACTCGATCGGGTCTTCGATCGTGATGATGTGGTGGTCGACGGTTTCGTTGAGCAGGTTGATCAGGCTCGCCAGCGTCGTTGATTTCCCAGAACCGGTTGGGCCGGTCACTAGGAACAACCCCCGCGGGCGGTGAACCATCTTCACGACCGACTCGGGAAGGCCGAGTTGCTCGGGGGTGAGTTTGTCGTTGGGGATCTGCCGCAGCACCATCGAGATGAAGCCACGTTGTTTGAAAACCGAAACCCGGAATCGAGCGAGTTCACCGAACGCAAACCCGAAGTCGGTCGAACCGGTCTCCTGTAGTTCCCGTTGGCACCGTTCCGGCGTGATGCTCTTCATCAGCCCCACGGCGTCTTCGGCTTCGAGCGTCTTCGTCTCGAGTTTCCGCATCCGGCCGTGCAGGCGGAACACGGGCGGTTGTCCCACGACAATGTGGATATCGCTCACGCCCTGCTTCACAGCAGCTTGCAGCAGTTTGTCGATGAGAACCTGGGCCATGGCGTCCGCTAATTGGTAATGGTGGGAAAGGGGAGAACGAGAACAGGGTTATCAATTAAGACGCTTTCTCCACGCGAGTTCCGCACGCACCAAGATTCAAAACGCGAGCGTCGCCGGCTCCGGTGAACGCGGAGGAAGCGACGGCAAGTGCCGGAACGGTGGTGGGGAGGATGCGTGTGCCAGCGATCGGCTCGATCGAGCCAGTTTGCTAGCAAACGTCGTTTGGGAATCAGGGGCGTCCGTTCGGAAGTCGCAAAAGGATAAGTAGCCGAGTTGGTTGCTCGCGTAGGCGGTTTGCCGGGCGGGCGATTCACTCAGCCGATGCGGTTCGGAAGCGGGTGGCACCTGTCGGGATAAAAATGATTGCCAAAGGCTGGGTCAGGCAGATCGGAAGAAAAGGATAATTGGGGCGATCTGACGCTGAGAAAATAATGGCTGGCTTGCGTGCCAGATGCGAGCATTATCGTGAAACACCTGCGAAAAGGCAACGTTTTACTCGTTCTGTTGTGGCTGGCGCGGCATTCGGCGCCGCAAAGATCGCAGAACCGTTACGTTGGAAACGGGTTTCACGAGCCCAAGAAGGGGGGAGAGCGAATCGCCGGTTCCTGACGATCGGGCTGGTCCGTGTGGGCCGCACGAGGGGTTTCGTGGGTGTCGCGTTTTGGCGCCGCTCGCGATGGCAGTGCGCCGTTCGCGAGCGGGTCTCGAGCAGGTAACGGGTGCCGGGATGCGACAGTCCGGGCTGGCTACAGCGAGGAAAGTTCCTTGGTGATGTGTGCCAGGGCTTCGTTCTCTTGCTCGGTCTGTTTGGCGACCCGGTAGACCTCTTCGAAAGTGGTCACTCCGCGGATGACTTTCAGCATTCCATCGGCGTAAAGCGTTGACATACCGTTCTCAATCGCCTCATGGCGGATCTGTTTGGTGGTGCCGCCTTTGAACATGAGTTCACGTAGTTTTCCGTTGATCAGCATCAGTTCGTAGATGCCGATCCGGCCGCGGTATCCCGAGCGTCCGCAGTAGGTGCATCCGCGGCCCTTGCTGAACTCCGCCTGGGCGATCATCTCAGGTGGAAGCTGCGAATCCTTGAGCACGCTTTCGGACGGCTGATACCGCACCTTGCAGCGGGGGCAGATGGTCCGCACGAGTCGCTGGGCGAGGACCGCGATCACGGAGCTGGCCACCATGTAGGAGGGGACACCGATGTCCACCATCCGTGATATGGCGCTGGGCGCATCGTTCGTGTGTAGCGTACTGAATACCAGGTGTCCAGTTAATGAGGCCTGGATTCCCATCGATGCGGTCTCGTGGTCTCGCATTTCACCGACGAGGATGATGTTCGGTGCTTGTCGGAGCATCGCCCGAATGATGCGGCTGAAGTCGAGTCCGATGCTATGCCGCACTTCGACTTGGTTGATGCCTGGCAGGTAGTACTCGACGGGGTCTTCGGCGGTGATGATTTTTCGGTCGGGCCGGTTGAGGGCGTTGAGCGAGGCGTAGAGGGTGGTGGTCTTTCCCGACCCCGTCGGACCGGTGACGAGGATGATCCCGTTTGGACGTTTGATCAGTGAGTTGAAGTTCCGGAAGTCGCGTTCGGAGAGACCGAGTTGCCGCGTTCCGACTTTGATGTTGTCCTTGTCGAGCAGCCGCATGACGCAGGACTGGCCGTGGTTGGTCGGAATGATGCTGACGCGGAGGTCGAGTTGTTTGTCTCCGACGGTGATCTTGATCCGCCCGTCGGTGGGGCGTCGTTTTTCGGAGATGTCGATTTTGGAGAGGATTTTGATACGGGCGATGATGGCCGAGAGCATCCGTCGGGGGGCCGCTTCGCGTTGCACGCAGACGCCGTCAATTCGATAACGGATTCGGACACGGTCCTCGAAGGGCTCGACGTGGATGTCGCTGGCCCGCAACTGGACGGCTTCGGCGATCATCAGGTTGACCAGGCGGATGACGGGTGCCGAGTCGTCGTCGACGTCACCATCGTCGGCCGCGTCTCCGCCGCTGTCGGTTTCGGTGAAGTCGATGGCCGTGTCGGTGAATTCCTGGAGCATCGAGTCAGCCGATTCCCCTTCGACCTGCCCGTAATACTGGTTGATTGCTCCGTTGATGGCCTCTTTGGGGGCCAGGGCGGTTTCGATTTTGCGGTTGAGGATGAACCGCAGCTTTTCGATGGTTTCGAGGTCGAAGGGGTTGGAGATCAGGATGGTGAGTGCCCCGTCTTCTTCTTTGTAGGGCAAAACCATGTTTTCGCGGGCGACGGACTCGGGGACGAGCTCGATGACGGATTCGTTGATCCGGACGCTGCGGAGGTCGACGTAGGGGATTTTGTGGAATTTGGCGATCGCCTGGGCGACCTCTTCCGGGGTGGCGTACTCGAGTTTGACGAGGACGTCGCCGATTTCGGCTTTGGTGTTCCGCGAGACCTCCTCGGCTTCGGAAAGCTGGTCGAGGCTGATGACGCCCTCTTGGAGCAGGAGGTCGGTGAAATCTTGCATCGTTTTGCTCATGGCGAGGTCCTTCGTCAGAAAAGAAGCGGTCTTGCGTTCCCTAGGATATCACGGGGGAGCGGGAATGACAGCTATTTGGGGTTTTTGCTGTTGGGCGTTGGCTGTTAGCTATTTGCTGGTGCTGGTGCTGGTGCTGGTGCTGGTGCTGGTGCTGGTGCTGGTGCTGGTGCTGGTGCTGGTGCTGGTGCTGGTGGCTA
>JBICHZ010000221.1:0-26741 GCA_043101355.1 Rhodopirellula sp. JB044 | reverse complement strand
TCGATCCGGATCGACGATTTCGTTTGGGCGCCCACCGAGGCTCGCTCCCGAGATCGCGACGCGGTGTTTGAAACAGATCGCATCGGCGGTGAACACGGCCCGGCAGGAGGTGGATCAAGACGACTTGGTCGACTCGTATGCCGACCTGATCGCGGCCAACAAGGAAACGATCGGTGAGGAGCGATTGTCTCGGCGTGTTGACGTGTATCTTGCTGCACTCGACTCGGCGGTCGACGCGGGGATCGACCCGATCATCCGTTCCGATGCGTGGCGATGCGTGATTCGACAGTTTCTGCCTGTTTTTCGACCGAGTGCCGGGTTCAGCGACGAGGCCAGGTCGCATTTGATTGCCGAGTTGCCGCTTATCTCATCCTCAGATCGGCAAAAGCTGCTCAACGTGATCGACAACCTGAAGCGTGCAGACACACCGCCTACCGACGATGAGCGTTATGTCATGTCAACCATCGAGCAGGTCTTGCCTCAGATCAAACCGGTCGACTGATCAGATCGGTGGGCGAGCCCGCGCTTGTCGCTGCACGCAAACTTTCTGCACTTTGCGTATCTTCTCTGTGTTCAGGGAAATCGCTGAAATCCCGTTGATTCTATTCATCGGTATAACCGGAATAACCGATCGGAAACGGGTGGGGGTGGGTATTGTCTCCCCATGTGAAAACAAACGGGCGGGATCGAAGCGAGCCCGTTGGCATTTTTGAATGGGTTCCGGGGGGGACCATCCGAATGCGACGACACAAACTAATTGCAGCGTTATTGATGGTAGCCGGTTCGGCGTCTGCGGCGAGCGCGGACGATCCCCGGTTCGATTTTCTCGAATTCGCCGAGAGCTTCGCGGTTCGCCAAGGCGGGACGATTGCGTTGATGCAGGGCATCGAAACCGGGTCTCGGGAAGTCAGCCAGCCGACGGACTTTTCCCCGACGAGCGATCGGCTAACGTCACTGCGGGGGGACGACGCGGGCGGCGGTCAGAGTCTCGACCTGAGCAACCTGAATGAAGTGCTCAAACCCGAATTGTCGAGTTCGTCGGCGTCGACGCTCAACACACCTGCGCAGGTTGAAGCGGTGGCCGAGATCACCGGTCGGGTTGATACCGGGATTGCGACCACAGCTCCGCTCGAGGTGATTCCCGCCAGTACATTCAGTTTGGCCAGCCAGCCCGACGTTGCGGAAACGATCGCTGAAGCATCCACGGCCCCGACCGTGAAGACGCAGCAGCGTAGTCCGATTGCGATGGATCCTCGAGTTCGCGGTTATCGTGGCGGTCAGGTTTACACGATGATGGATGGTGCGTTCTTGACGCCTGTTCGGTCGGACCTGGATGCGATTTTGACGAAAGTCGACCAGTCGTTGATCGGTTCGTCGCAGGTGATCAGCGGACCCTACGGTCTTCGATACGGGAGCGGTTTTTCGTTCATCAACGTGGACTCCCTGCCGACGCCTCGGTATGAGAACGGTGGCGAAAATCATCTGCGTCTAGGAACCCAGATTCGCCCCAACGGAGGCCAAACCTACAACACCGCGACGTTGATGGGTGGCGGTGACAAAGGTGGCTACTACGTCAACCTCGGCTATCGCAAAGGTTCGGACTACCAAGCCGGCAACGGGCTCGCGATTCCATCGAGTTATGACGCGTTGAATTTGTTTTCCGCCTACGGACGTGATCTCGGCGAGCACACCAGGATGGAAACGAAATTCAGTCTCCTTGATCAGGGGCAGACCGAATACGCGGCGCAGTTTTTTGATGTCGATTCGCTCAACCATTATGGGATCACCCATAGCTTTATTCATCACAACGAGCAGACCGGGTTTGGTTGGCGGGTCGATGGTTGGATTAGCAACACCGAATTCAACGGCGACACGGATCTCTCCGGAAAACGTCGTGACGATTTTGCGGTTCTGCAACGCGTCGAGTCGGCGTTGTTGGTTGCCGCAGGCGGGTTGACTCCGAACGCACGATTCAACGGCGACGTCGAAGGTGATCTCACCACTGCCGGTTTCCGTGCCGGGATGACGAGCGATCCGGGCAACGGTTACACCTGGGGGGCGGGAACGGACCTGCGATACGTTCAACAGGAAATCGACGAGTATTACGATATCAGCGAGTTCAATCTGGGAACCACTACCTTTCAAACCGGGCTGCCAACGGCAGAGATTGTGGATCCCGGTCTCTATGCGGAAGGGACCGCAGACCTGCAGCCATTTTGGACGATCGCGTTGGGCGGACGGATCGCGTTTGCGTCAACCAATGCGGACGGGGACGATCTACGAACCCCGTCGAACTTCAAGGACGTTGGTGGCAACATCAATCGGGATCTCGATACATCCGACACGTTGCTCTCGGCATACGTGACCAACGACGTCGAATTAACCGATCACTGCAGCACGCGGGTGGGTGTCGGGTATGCGGAACGGCTACCGGATCTGACGGATCGGTACAGCGATGGTTTGTTTCTCGCGGTGGTGCAGAGTGGTTTCAGCCGCGTGATCGGAAATCCTGAGTTGGACAAGGAACGCAACACGCAGTTCGACGTACGATTCGATGTGGAATACGAGAACATTCGCGGGAGGGCGAGTTTCTTCCATTCGTGGATTGCCGACTACAACACCTACGCGGCGAACTCAATTCTCGATCCGTCGGGTGCCCGCTTGCTGCAGGCGGTTAATACGGATCAGGCAACACTTTATGGTTTCGAGAGCTACCTCGAAGCGGACCTCACCGAGGGTTTGCAGTCGTTTGCGAGTCTTGCGTACCTGGAAGGTACCGATGAGGAAATCGATCAACCGCTCCCCGGGATCTTTCCTCTCGAGGGACGAGTGGGACTGCGTCTGAGCGACACCCAGCCCGACAATCGATGGGGTTTGGAGTGGGGATGGCGTATCGTGGATGAACAGGATCGCTTGGCGTTTCTGCGTGCCGTCGGTGCGGGGCTCGACCCGATCCAGATGGAGTCGTTCACACCGAGTTTTGTGACATCGTACCTGCGAGGATATGTGCGGCCGAATGACCGTGTCAGTATCACGGCCGGTGCGCAGAACCTGTTCGACCGGACCTACTACGAACACCTCAATTTGCGTTTGCCCGAGGCCGATGGGTTTGAAGAAACGGTCGTGCTCTCACCTGGGATCACTCCCTATTTGGGCGTCGAAATCGACTACTAGGAAGAGGCCGAGTGTCATCGACCGCATGAGAATCTCTAACAAGATCACATCGTAAATTGTGAAATCAGGGGACGTCCGATTCTCTTGAGGGCGTGACCTGCTCTAAACTACCGCAGCTAAGATCTTCTGCGTTGTGAACTGAGTTCGATGGACAGGCGTTCGGTCACCATCGCTCGTGTCCTCTTTGTTTGGAATTACGATGAACCTGATTGTTGTTGTTTCGATTCTGCTCGCGGGTGCCGGCGTCAATGATTGGCCGGGTTTCTTGGGTGCCGGGGCTCAATCGCGTTCCGCTGAATCGTTACCGTTGACATGGTCGCCGACCGAAAACGTCGCTTGGATGACGGAGATTCGTGGGCACGGGCAGTCGAGCCCAATCGTCTGGGAGGATCGAGCGTTTGTTACCAGCGTTGAAGGTCCCGAAAAAGATACTTTCTACACGACATGCATTGACGTCCACGACGGCGAGGTAGAGTGGCAAGGTTCGTTGCCGAATTCGTTTCCGGTAGCCAATAGTTACTACGTCAGTCGGGCGGCGCCGACGCCCATCGTCGATGCTGAACGCGTGATCGCTTTTTTCGAAAGCGGTGATTGCGTGGCCTACGATCATCAGGGTACGCAGCAATGGGTGCGTTCTCTTGGAAATGACGTTGGCCCTTTCGTTGCCGAGTTCGGACTTGGGGCTTCGCCGTGTCAAAACGATTCGTCGATTTTTATTCTGCTCGAGCATGACGGACCGAGTTGCCTGGTTGCTCTCGATAAGGTGACGGGCGAGACAAAATGGAAGGCCGATCGCGAATCACGACGCAGTTGGAGTTCACCGGCTGTCGTGAAGGTTGGGGACACCCAACAAGTTGTCGTCAGCTCGGCAGGAACGATCGACGGGTACGATGTGGAAACGGGCGATTTGCTGTGGTCGTTCGACGACGTTGGTGGCAACACGGGAACCAGCCCGATGGATTTTGGCGATGGGCGGTTCCTGGTCGGGGCTTCTCCGGGACGCAACGGTGAGAATGCCGGATCAGCGGCCGGATCGAACGGGTTGATGAAAATCGAACGTGATGGCGAGCAGTGGAAATTGTCTCGCCAATGGGTTGCCGAGAAAGCCACCCCGACGTGGGCATCGCCGATCATTCACAACGGTTTGGCCTACTGGGTGAATCGGGCCGGAGTCGTTTATTGCATCGACGCTGCGACGGGTGAATCGGTTTACTCAAAACGAATCGCGGAGTCCTGTTGGGCGACGCCGTACGGGGTGGGTGATCGTGTGTATTTTTTTGGCAAAGACGGAACGGTGACGGTGCTCGCGGCCGGACGTGAGTACGAAGTGCTCGCCGAGAATGAAACGTGGACCGAGGAAACTCTTCCTAAAGAAGAGCTCTTGGCGGAGGAGTCGAGTGAGGAACGCAGGCGAGGCGTTGCGATGTTCAGCAAGCCGACGTTGTACGGTGTCGCGGTCACACAGGACGCATTTTTACTACGCGTCGGCAACGCCTTAATTTGCGTGCGTTGATTCGCGTGAATCGATTTGTCTGCGTTAACTCGGTGCGTTACTTCTTTTGAAGGATCGTGTTGGAGAGGGTGCCGATGTCCGCGATGCGGATGTCGACGACGTCACCGGGGTGAAGCGTGAATTCGTTGGTCGGCACAATGCCCGTGCCCGTCATTAGAAATGCACCGTTCGCAAACGTATTGTCTCGTCCGAGCCATCCGACGAGGTCCTCGAAGTCTCTCGCCATTTCGGCTGCTGAAGTGGATTGATTGAAGACGACGCGTTCGTCCCGCCGGATGGTGAGGTCGACGGTGATTTGATCGGCGGGCGGGAGTTGGTCGTAGAGTTTGATCCACGGTCCCAACCCGGCGCATTGGTCGTAGCACTTTGCCTGGGGCAGGTAGAGCGGGTTTTCGCCTTCGATATCACGAGAACTCATGTCGTTACCGATTGTGAGACCAACGATCCGCAATTTCGGTGACAACGCGAGAGTGATCTCAGGTTCGGGGACGTTCCACTTCGCGTCAGCGCGAATTCGCAACGGTTGTTGATGGCCGCTGACCCGTGACGGAGTGGCTTTGAAGAACAACTCCGGTCGATCGGCTTGGTAGACCCGATCATAGCAGGACGCGGCCGCTTCGGATTCTTCCATCCGCGCGGTTTGGCTACGCCGGTAGGTGACTCCCGCGGCCCAGACTTCTTGCTGATCGATCGGTGGCAACCATTGTGTTTGCGGGTCGATCGCGATCGGGGTTTTTCGCGCGAGCGACTCGGCGGCCGCGATCGGACGATCGGCGGCGAGGATATCCGAGAGCGATGCGATACGCTCGGTCATCTGAAGGGGGATGAGTTGGTCGCCTTCTACTAAGACAACACGTTGCTGCGACGATGAGTCGACGATCTTGGCTATGTTCATCGCCGCATTGTAGCCAAGGACGAGTGATCGATGGAACGCTCGCGCGGATCGTTTCGCTATTGCTGTTTGTCCTCTGATTTCGGATGAAGTGTTTCAACGAGAAAGTCAGTCATCATCTGCCGGAGGTGCATTGCCGTCCCTTCGCCTTCGGAAATCGAATGTGACCGATTGGGATAGGCGAACATTCGGAATTGCTTGCCCAACGCAACGAGGCGGTTGATCAGCCGTTCGGTTGATCCGTAGTGGACGTTGTCGTCGCCCGTGCCGTGGATAATTAACAAAGGATCGTCGAGACCGTCGGCATGGGTGATCGGTGATCCGTCGACGAAGCGTTGGCGGTTGTCTTCCACCACTCCCATGTAGCGTTCTTGGTAAATCGTGTCGTAGTCAAACTGGTCCGGGACAGGGGCGACGGCGATTCCCGCGGCGTAGAGTTCGGGGTATCGGAAAAGGCTGTTGAGAGTCGTCGAGCCACCACCGCTCCATCCCCACACGCCAACACGGGAAGGGTCGAGTTCGGGAAAACGTTCGAGCAAACGGCGAACGCCCGCGGCTTGGTCGGTAGGCGTCAAGACCCCAATCTTTCCGTAGATGCTTTGTCGAAACGCGCGTCCGCGTGGTGACGCGGTGCCGCGGTTGTCGATCGTCGCGACGGCAAATCCGAGCTGCGTGAGATAGCGATGCCAGAGATAGGTTTGTCCGCCGTAGGAATCTTTAACGGTCTGTCCGGCAGGTTCGCCGTACACGTGCAGGACGAGAGGAATCGATTGAGAGGGCGTTGTTTGGCTGTCGTTGTCGTCCGCAACAGGCAGCATGATCCAGGCATCGAGTGACGTTTCTTCGTCGATAACCAACGAGACGAATTTCTCGTCGACCGGTTTGAGCTCTTCGATCGCTTGTTTGACCGACGCGTTGTCAATGAACGTTTCGATCACATCACGATGTTCTAGGTTTACCAGCCGTTTGACCGGAGGCGTTGAAAAGTCGGAAAACGTCTCGAGAGCGAAATTCGTCGAATCGCTGATTGCATATTGGAATGTGCCGTTGGTCGACGGCGAAAAGCGTTGTGGTTCGGTGACAGGATTGGGCGTTAAACCGTCACAGACATAAAGTCCTCGTGACGCTGCGTCGGTGGGTGATGCGGTGAAGTAACACTTTCCCGTTGTCGCATCGACGGCGTCGAGTTCGATCACGTCCCACTTTCCCGATGTAATCGGCGAAAGTGAAACCCCGCTGCGGCATCCTGTTTCATCGAACTCCCCTCCCTCCGGAATCGTGCCGGTGATGTAGGCGGCGTCGATCGTAAGGCGATAGAGATGTTGCCACTCGGATCGTTCGCTCAGCCATGCCACGCTCAGGCTAGCCGGCTTCGAATTGCCGGGAGATTGTGACGGCGGGAGCGTGTGCAACTTGGCTTGGTGACGAACCCATCCGGGGCTGCTGTCGCGCAGGAGCACCACGCCTTTGCCTGTTGACGCGTCGACCATCCAAAGCCGGTTTTCGTTTTGACGTCGCGGGAGCTGCTGCACCAATAGTCGGTCATTGGCCCCCGGAGTGTTTTCCGGGAGCCACTGCATCGCGGCGAGATAATGGTTGCGTGGGTCGCCTTCGATTTGCATCCATGTGGTCGTTTGCGAACCGACGTCGAAGACGCCGACCCGCGCGGACGCGTTGGTGTGACCGACTTTCGGATAAGCGAATTGTTTGACGCTGGGGTAACGTTCGGAGGTGTTGTCGATCAGCGAATGAACGGGGACGTCCGTTTCATCCAATTGCCAAAATGCGATCTTGCTACCGTCGGGGCTGAAGCGAAATCCGCGACGCAGGTGTAGCTCTTCTTCATAGACCCAATCGAAAGTGCCATGAATGAGTTTGGGGTTATCGCTGGCGGCGACGGCCTGGATTTCGCCGGTGGCGGTGTTTTCGAGATAGAGGTTGCGATCCCTTACGTAGGCGACGAAATCGCCACTGGGTGAAAAAGTGGCAAACATCAATGTTTGAGAACGCGCGGCGTCGCCACCGAGTTTCCGCCATGTTTTTGATAACATGTCGAGGACCCAGTAATCGCCTCGCGTGTTGGCACGCCAGACGCGAACCGAGTTGCTCATCACGAGCAAATAACGATGGTCACGTGACCAAGCGTAATCGTCGGCCGAGATGCGTTCGCCCGAAGGCAGTTGGAATTGATCGGCTGCGACCGCAACGGTTTCTTCGCCGTCGGGAATCGACAACCGAACGATTTCGGAACCTCCCGCTTTGGTTTCACGCAGCCACCAGATGACGTTTTCGGATTCGTCCCAACGCATCGGTTTGGACTCGAGGCGAAAGTCGGAGCCGTGAAAAATTCGGGAAACGCAGAGTCGTTCCCGGTCGCTCGCGCATGGCGGTGGCGGGGCTTCGCTGTCGTTTGCGGGCGTGTGGGCGGAGGCCGTTGAGGCGACTGCCCAGGCGATCGCGATGAACGCCAGGGGCAGAGCCTTCGCAGTAGTTGGGCTCAACGTGAGGAACCGGGGGCGAGACGCGCGAGCCGAAACAGGCAGGAATTGATTCATGTTGAGATTGGTGACAGGAGGGAATCAACGTAGGCGGGGAGGCCCGTCATATTCTCAGGCGGTTCACCCGGTCCGATGACGAGCGGACCCGCATCAGGATCGCTCGCGAGCAATCCATGACTTCCGCGAACAAGCGTGGCGTTGAGTGGAATCACATCCATCTTGTATCGCATTCCGATTTTCTTTTGGAACAACCGAGCGGCGGCCCGCACTCGGCTGGTCATGAATAGTTCACAAGGGTCGTAACCAGGTTTGCGATGGATGTCGACCGTGTGGGCGAAATCAGGTGCGTCGCGGTCGTCGTTCCAATAGTAGTAGGTGAACCAAGAGTCGGCTTCCGCCAAGACAATCAATTCACCGCTACGGGGGTGATCCAATTGCAACTCGCCCGGAAGGGTAACCGCGGCAACACCGGGGACATCTCGCAGCAGTTTGGCAACGGTTTCGATGTTCTGCGGTTGCCGCACGTAGACGTGCGCGACTTGATGATCGGCGATGGCAACGGCCTCGCAATCCGGAACCAAGAGCGATTCGCCATATGGCCCCATTCGTGTGCGTAGGAATCCGTGTTGGCGGAGGACGCGGTTGAGATGGACCGGGCGGTTCACTCGGGTCAGGCCGTATTCGCTGACGACGATGACTTTCGCGCCGATATCGGCGGCGGCGTCGATGACTCGTCCTGCCGCCGCATCGACTTCGGCGACGCGGGCCGGGTCATGGTTGTCGAAACGTTGGAAGTCGTAATCGAGGTGCGGCAGATAGCAAAGCGTGAGTTGAGGTTGTTTCTCTCGCATCATCAGTGCGGTCGCGTCGGCGATCCAGTTACTCGATGCGATCCCCGACCCGGGGCCCCAAAACGCGAAGAAGGGGAACGGGCCGAGTTTGCCGGTCAGGTCACAACCGGTCCAGTCGAGCACGTCGAACGCTTTGCTGCCGTCGCATCCGTAATGGGGTTTGGGAGTGGCGCCGTAGCGAGCGTTTGTTGCTTGATTGAACCACCAAAACATCTTGGCGGTTTCGTATTTCTCGTAGAACAGTTCGCCCTGAATGAGATGTCGCGATTGCTGCCAGAAGCGAACTTCCTGGGTGTCACGGTAGAGCCATCCGTTGCCGACGATTCCGTGATCACGCGGTGGTTTGCCCGTGTACATCGTCGCTTGGCTGGTCGCGGTAACCGCTGGCACGGGGCTGGTCCACGGTCGCGGCAAGCCGATCGCAGCAAGACGCGGCGCATGCGGCAGTAGCCTCGGCGTCATGCCGACGACGTTGATCACGCATAGACGCTTCATTGCTAGTCTTTCGATTGACCGGCGGTGGCCTTGCAGTCAAAACCTGGTTCGTCTTCCACCGAAGGTAGCGTGAAGACCTTGTACAGGCAAAAGGCGAGCATGCTGAGCACCGAGCCGATTGAGAGCACCATCACGCAGAGTCCGCCAAAGGTCATATTCCGTCTCCTATATGGGTGCTTGAGTCTTCTGACTGATCGTCAAGGAACCCGAATTTGCCTTGCCGGATCCAGTTCTCACCGGCGACGTGGATCAGCACGAGCAGCATTGCCGTCACGCCGATAATGAATAAGACCGACATCATGACCACCGAGTCCGACATGATGTTGTCGAGGTATCCGGGTTGGTATTGACCGGTTTCAGGGTCAGTGGATCCCAGCACGTTTTGGTAGCAGAATGCCACAAAGATCGCACCGAGATAAACCGGCACCACGTATTTCAGAATCATCTGGACGAAGTACGGGATGCGGAGGTGAGCACCGACGTGGGCTTCCCGTTCACCCCGGACGATTCCAAACACCCAACCGTAGATCACCGCCTGGATCATCGCCAGGACAAAGATCAAGAAGGTGCCAACCCAAAAGTCCAATGTGTCGAGAGCCTTGAGGTCCTTGGAAAAGTACACGACAAAGAATGCACCGGCCAACGCGATGATCCCGAGCAGCGAGCTGGAGACGTGACGCTCAAGCGAAAAGCCCTCCTCAAAGAACGCGATCACCGGTTGCAGCATCGAAAGGCTGCTCGTGATCGCCGCCAGGAAGAGCATGAAGAACCACAGGAAGCCGAACAGTTGCCCGGCAGGCATTTGTGCGAACACGTTCGGGAGAGCGTTGAATCCCAGGCCGAACGTGCCGAACGAAGCCACGCTGGCACCCAGAAAAATGAACGCCGCCGGCAACGTAATGAGACCACCGAGGCAAACCTCGAAGAACTCGTTCATGCTGCACGCGGTCAGTCCGCTCAGCACCACATCGTCTTTCTTGGTGAGGTAGCTCGAGTAGTTAATGATCACTCCAAAGCCGACCGAGAGACTGAAGAAGATCTGTCCGGACGCGGCCAGCCATGTTTTCGGGTCTTTCAAAGCCTCCGGTTTGGGATTCCACATGAACCCGAGTCCTGCGCTGACCTGTTCACTCGGCAGCGTCAGCACGCGGGCGAGAACGCATAACGCGCAGATCACCATGAGTGGGATGGCAAATTTGCAAAACGTCTCGATCCCGTTGGCGACACCGCGGTAGATCAAGATGAAGTTCAGGATAAACGTGATCAGGATGAATCCCAACATCGATGACCCAGAACCGAACACGAATCCATCGACGTTCATTCCCACCGTGTCATTAAAGTAGGTCGTGTAGGCCTCGGAGTCGTTGCCGAGCATCAGGTCGCCGGTCAGGTAGTTCCATGCGTAGCTGAGGCACCAGGCCTCGATCACGATGTAATACATGTAGATCACCAGCGGGATCAGCAGTGCGAAGACACTGAGATACCTCGCTTTGGGTGTGCGGCAAACCACGCTGAACACACCAGGTGCGGAGTGGAAACCGCGAACACCGGAGAACCGCCCCATCGTCCATTCGGCCCAGCACAGCGGCACACCGAGAACGAGCAATGAGATGAAATAAGGGAGCAGGAATGCGCCCCCGCCGTTCTGAGCAGCTTGGCCGGGGAACCGAAGGAAGTTTCCGAGGCCGACGGCACTTCCGGCGACCGCGAGAACGACTCCGATGCGACTGCCCCATTGTTCTTTCGAGACGTAGCCCTCGTTCGTGCGGTCGATGGCGTTGGAATTGTTTCCTTTGGGTGGGCTCGTCGATCTCGTTGAGGCGTCGGGCGAATCATTCATCTCGGTGCCTTGGGGTCGCGGTGTTGATTTGGAATCGCTCCTTCATTTTGTAAGGATTCGGGCATGCTCTATCGACCGCCGAGTGGTGGTGATGACCGAAGAATCCTCAAAAAAGCGTTTTGAGGAAACGCGGGGGCCGGGAATTCGGCCGCGAAGCGATGGGGAGAAACCTCAAAGTCGAAGACTTTGGCGACGCTTGCGGAGGCAGGAAAGTGGTTAGACGCGGGCTCGAACCGCGGACACCGGCCTTTTCAGGGCCGTGCTCTACCAACTGAGCTATCTAACCAGAATAAAACGTTGCCGCTAACAGAGAACCTAGGGTGTGAACCGGTGCTCTGCGAGGCTTTTTTGTTCAACAGATGAGAAAACTACGCTATCATGTGGGTTCGCGTCAATCGGCCCCGACGAACTCTTTTCCAAAAAACAAATCTCTTATGGGTAAGGCTGCTTCCCCCGATCCAGATTCTAGCCAAGTTGCGGTTCTCGACGCCGAAGAACTCGCGGATGTGGCAACGCCTGAAAAAAGCGAAAAAAAGGCTCAGGAGCTGACTCCGGTCCAGGCAAAACGACTCGAAGAACGCGAGAAATTGCGGACGAGCAAATTCGACGCGGTCTCTTCGTTTTTCATGGCCACGATTTTGTTCCTCGGGACATTCGTATTCATGCTGTTTGTCGTTTGGTTGACGATGCGGATGCCCGAGCGGGTCAAACCGATCGCCCCGATCATTGAGAACGCGGCCGGACGTGCGGACAACGCGGAAGGTTTCGAGCGAGATTTCGAACCGCCCGGGGCCGAAGAGGTCGAAGAGCTCATGGAGCCGACCTTGCAGGACACGATTGAGGCGGTCACCGACGCAGTCAGCAGCGTCGCCGCATCGCTCGACACGATGAACACCAACGCCACCGCGAGCACCTCGGGAACCGGAAAGGGTGACAGCCGTCCACCGGGTCCGGAGGGCGAAGGCGAGGACATCGTGCCTCGGTTCGAGCGTTGGCAACTAAACTTCTCCGCAAAGGGAATCAAACCCTACGCCCAGCAATTAGATTTTTATGAAATCGAACTGGGATCCGTCGGAGGGGGTGTCCAGGGCGTGGACTACGCGACTAATTTGTCGACTCGACCGAAATCACGTCATAGCGACGACAGTGCGGGCGAGAAGCGGTTGTATTTCATGTGGGCGACGGCCAGTCCGTTGAAGGACTTTGATATCCAACTGCTGACCCAAGCCGGTGTGAAAACCGGCGGTCGAAGTATCCTGAAGTTCATCCCACCCAATCTCGAAAACCAGTTGGCGCATATCGAACTAGAGTATGCGGCGAGCAAAGGGCACAAAAGTGTCACCGAAATCGCCAAAACCGTGTTCGTCAGCAAGCCTGAAGGTAGCGGATACGCGTTCGAAGTCACCGAACAACGTTATCGCAAATAGCGTTCAAAACGCACCGCTGCCGGTCACTCTTCTGAATCACCTCCCAACCCAATAGGAACCGACCTTGTCTTTCTTTGCCGCGGCCGACCTCTATACATTAATTTCGAATTCAACCTACGGGGCACTGGCCATCGTCGCCCTGTGGGGGCTCTACCAGATCGTGATCGTTTGGACCCGTGTGGCGCAGAAACGATTCAAAACCGAGGAAGAGCAGGACCAGTTCATGGATGACTGTGAACAAATGCTCAAGACCGGTGACTTCGAGGGGGTCGAAGAATACTGTGAAGGGGACACACGCGCTATTCCGCAGATGATGCACATGGCGATCGACAATCGTGCCGAGGGTTTCCGCCGGGCACGCCAGATCATGATGGACCGTTTTCAGCGTGACGTGATGAGTGATCTCGAATATCGCCTCAGTTGGGTCAGCACGGTGATTAAGAGCGCCCCGATGATCGGGCTGTTCGGGACGGTGTTCGGGATGATGGGAGCGTTTAAGACGCTCGCGACGGCCGAGAGCGTCGAGCCGTCGGCGCTCGCCGGTGACATTCAGGTCGCTCTGGTGACGACGGCGAGCGGTTTGGCGATCGCGATCCCGTTGATGATTCTGATTGCCAACGTGAACATTCGGATCGCGAAGATGGAAGACCTCGTCGGCTCGGGACTGACTCGTTTCTTCGAAGCGTTCAAAGCCGGTCTCGCGGTCGAAGCGTCACGTCCGGCCGCACCCGCGGAGGCGACCGCGGAACCCGCTTATGCCGAAACGGTCTAGCCCCGCGAGAGATCGTCGGGCGTGTCTCGCGAGTGCCTCGTCAATTTGTTTGACGCGAGTCACTGAGACTCAAAACAACGAGGCTTCCGACACCGAGGCAACAGACAACCGGCGGAGATCTTTTCGGAAAAACGCCGCGTAAACAAACTGCGAATGTGCCGCAGATTCAATTTTGACAAGAGTAGAAAAGGGGACACCGTACCGATCGACGACCTGACGAAAGGGAGAGCCGCCCATCCGCGAGAGCGAGGTCAGGGGAGGCGGGTCAAGGGAGCCAAACCAGGACGCGAACCATCACGGCCATGAGCCCTGCCAGATCGATGCGGTGACGAAAGCTGATCAATGAGAGTGACCAAACATGAGCGATGACCTACTCGACGTCGAAGACGCAGACGACGATGCCATGCCTCCGCGTTCCAAACGCGAAGAAGAGGAGATGGACATCACGCCGATGATCGATATCACGTTCCTGCTGCTGATCTTCTTCGTGGTGGCGTCCAAAATGGACCCCACGCAGACGGGGAACATTCCCGACGCTGACAACGGCTTGGCGATCTCGGCTAAGGATTCCGCAGTGATCTTTATCGAACCCGGTGGTGGCGATTCCCCGGCGATTCTCAAACGCCGCGACCAAAGCGAATTCAGTAAAGACGAAGAAGCACAGGCCAACGAGATCATCGAATACGTGACGAACGAACTCGAAAAATCGATCAGTAAGAACAAAGATCAGGTGATGCTGCTCGGCGACGGGGACGTCAAAGTCTCCGAGGTAACCCGCGTTCAAAAAATCCTCGGTGACGAGTTTACCGATATGGAGTTCACCTACATCGCGGTGAAAGAACAATAGGATGCGGGAGCAGTAACATGTCGATCAAAGTTGAATGCGATTCGTGTGGGATGCAGCGTCAGGTCAACGAACGTTTGGCCGGACGCACGATCCGTTGCCCCGGTTGCGAAAAGCCGTTGACGATTCCTGCCTTGGCGACTCCGGTGGTGGAGGCCGAAGCGGTTGGTGAAGAAATAGCGTCTGTTCCTGTTTCGGACGCGTCGTCTTCGGCCGATGGTGCCGGAAAGGTTTTCGAGGTGCAGGCGGTGTCGGTGCCCGACGATGAGGCGGCGGCTGCGGTCAATGGTGACTCCTCCGTTGCATCCTCGGGCCAAACGGCAGCGGTGGCGCTCGCGGCAGGCGGCGGGAACGGCAACGCCGGGGCGACAGGTGTAGCGACGGGCAATCCTCCGCCGTCGACTCACCACGCCGAACACGCTCCGTCGGCGTTGTTGCTCGACGATTCCGATGAAGACGGGGTGCCTCCACGTAAGAAACGCGACGACGGCGAACTCGACATGACGCCGATGGTGGACGTGACGTTCTTGCTGCTGATTTTTTTCATGGTCACGGCGAGTTTCAGTCTGCAAAAGTCGATTCAAATGCCTCGGCAAAATTCGGATCTGCCGAGTATGTCCAACGTGGAAGAAGAAACCGAGGAACTCGATCCGATCGAACTGGAGATCGAGGAGAACGGTGGGTTTTTGGTGTTGGCTCCCGAGTGGGAACGCGAGACACCGGGCAAACACAATCTGATCAATGCGCTTCGTGAAGCCCTCGCGGGCAACAAGGACGGCATGCGATTGGACATCAAAGTTCACGAGAACGCGAAACTGCAAATGCTCGTCGATGCAATGGACGCCGGGACGATCGCGGGGTTTACGGAAATTCAAGTCGCCGAAGTCGACGGGTTTGATTGACCCTCGCCGATTGCGACTGATCGGTCGCCCGGGGGTCACTTTTCAGAATCACACAACTACTTATCTCAGGTTGCTCGACCGATCCGGTCGGCAGCGAACCGCAAATAGCTCTCTCCATGCTTGCAAACGAACTGATTGATCGCCTCGAACGTCGCGGTCTGCTCGATCAAGAAATCATCGAAGCCCTGCGTGAACAATTGACCGAAGGCGGCGCTCGGGTGACCCCGGAAGCGGTCGCGAAGCTGCTCGTCGATAACGGGCAACTGACTCGGTTTCAAGCCTCGAAGCTGATCGGCGAGCTCCGCAGCAGCGATTACGACGACGGGGAAGCCGTGGAGGTTGTCGATGCCGAAGACGACCTGACGGCATTGCCCGGCGAAGAGGATGTGGACATCGTCGAAGACGTGTTCGATGCCGAATCGGTCGAGGTGGAAGCCGTCGAAGCGGTGCCGGTGGAGGCGGTCGAGGCAGTGCCGGTTGAGGCGGTGCCCGTCGACGCCGTACCCGCCGGCGCGACGCCCGATCGGCCGCAACGCAAAAAGCCGCCAGGTCGTATCAAGCCGCCCGAGCATAAGTCGGTTTGGGACTCGTTCAAAATCTACGGCTACCTGGGAATCATCGGCTTCTTGATGATCGCCGGTTACGGGTTTTACTTCATCCTCACCAAAGCCAACATCGATGACGTGATCGAGGCGGCGAACAAACAGTACGACGCGCAGAGCTATCAACCAGCCCAAGACGCGTATCTCAATTTTTTGACCCAGTTCGGACAGGACAGTCAGTACTCGTCCGAAGCACGTGTGAAGATCGCGATGTGCGAAATTTACCGCAGTGCCGACATGACCGACCCCACCAAGGGCCTCGAGAAAGCCAAAGAGGTGCTGCCGCGTATCGTCGAGGAAGAGGCGATGAACGGGGAGCGTGGAAACCTCGCCGCGCTGTTGGTCGACATTGCTGAGAACATCGCCGAGGAAGCATCCAAGGCGACCGAGACATCGGAGAAGCAACGTCTGCTCGATCGGCTCGATGAACAGTGGACGTTGATCGATGACCCGAATTACATGATGGCGTCGATGAAAACGACCCTCGAAGGTCGGTTGTTGGAAGTGACCGAAGCACGCAACCGCGTCAAACGGGATATCGACCGCAACATCCGTTTGGATGAAACCGAAGCGGCGATGAAGAGCGCACTGGCGGCTAAGAACACCAAGGAAGCCTACGACCTTCGCAAGTCGTTGCTGCGTGATTTCCCGGAACTCGCCGTCGACCCACGTTTGACGGTGTTGATCGAAGAAGCCAGCGATATTCAGCAAACACTCGTGACGCTTTCACGCGAGAAGCCCGAGCCCACGACGGCGCCGATCGACGAAGGTTCGCTGCGTTCGATCGTGCTGACAACACGCCGCGGCGATCCCGTTCCCGGACTCAATGATGACATCTATTACCTCCGCGCCGGCGGCAGCGTCCTCGCGTTTTCGGCGTACGATGGAAGGCTGCTGTGGCGGAAGTTCACCGGCTACGGCGAAGACCACACGCCGATCCGACTCGATGACGGGCGGTCTGTGCTGCTAAGCGATCTGACGACCAATGAGGTTCGCAATTGTCGCGGGAGTGACGGCGAGTTGCAGTGGCGGACCAAGATTGGGGAGCGTTTTGTCGAGCCGGTTGCGGGACGTGACTCAATTCTGATCTCGGCGTACTCAGGCAAATTGTTGTCGCTCGATGTGGATTCGGGGGACACCAATTGGGCGACGGACATGCCGCAAACAATCAGCACCGCAGCCGGGATCGATGACCAGCTCAAACGGATTTATTTGCCGGGCGATCACAGCAACCTGTACGTGCTCGATTCACGAACCGGGAAGAGTCTCGAAAGTTTCTATATCGGGCATGAGGAAGGCACGATTGCGGTCGCACCGGTGTCGTTGCTCGGACACCTCTTCGTGATCGAAAACGCGGGCGCCGATTATGCGAACGTGCATGTTCTGCGGATGGATCAACAGGGTGGCGGTTTGAAGGTCGCTCAACAACCGTTTCGTTTGACCGGGAACGTGATCGTTCCTCCGGTGATTCAGAAACGACGAATGATTGTGTTGACCGATCGGGGACAGGTCGCGGTTTACGATATCGAGCCGACCGCCGAAGGCGAGCAGGTTTCTCTGATCGCTGAACAGGTCGCCTCGTATGACAAACCGACACTGACCCACATGGCGGTCGGACGCAGCCAGATGTGGATTACCGGAACCCGGCTCGGACGTTACGAGTTGCAGATCAACACCGGACGCGTCGTTTACGATTGGGGGAAAGAAGAAGGCGACTCGTTTATCGGCCAACCGTTGGGACTCGAAGATGCGTTGATTCATGCTCGACGACTGCGAGGCACGTCGGCGATTCGCGTCACCTGTGCAGAACCCAAGACCGGTAACGAACTGTGGCGGACCGATGTCGGAACCCCAATATCGATGTTGGAACGAAATGAGGCTGGGATCCACGCCGTGACGAGCCAAGGTGCTCTGTTCCAACTCGATCGCGAATCGCTCAACAGCGGTTCGACGCAAGGACCGATTGAGAATCCAGGTGCGGATTCGATCTCGATGAAGTTCACCGATCCGATTCGTGTCGACGATGTTCGTCGGATTTTGCTCAACGAATCGCAGGCCGGTGAAGCGATGTTGTATGACCCGACCCGGCGTAAAGAAAAACTGCGGAAGATCACGTATCGCCTGACCGGTCCTAAGCCGACCGGTGTCGGGATTTTCAGTGGCGGCGGTTTGTTATTGCCACTGGATTCCGGACGCGTGGTGCTGATGAACTGGGAGACGGGTGCACCGAAGGGAGCACCGTTCCAACCCGCGAGCGATCCAACGAAAAAGGTGAGCTGGAGCACCCCGGTCCGACTCAGCAGCGATCCGGACCAAATCTTGATCGCCGATACACGTAAGAAGCTCTACCGATTGCGGGTCGGTGATCAAATTCGAGAGTTGTCCAGCGTGGATTTGCCGGCACCTTTCTTGGGCAAAACGATCGGCGTGGACGGCGTTTTCGTCGGCGGCGTCACCGGTCCGGCGGCAGACTTCTTGGTCGGCCACGAAGAAGAAGGGCTCGAGGAAACGTTTAAGAAACTGCTCGACGGAAGGATCGAATGGGGCCCGTCAATGGCGACGACCGAGGGCGGCGAACAACTCGCGTTGTTGATGACGAACGATTCGGTGCTGCGAGGTTTCCGGTCCGACGGGACGCAGGTGTTCCAGACCGCGATGCCGATGAAAGGTCTGCCGATCAACGACGTGGTTTCGATTCAGGGACGATGGATTCTGACCGGAGTGGACGGTTGGCTCGTGGCGATCGAGCCGTCCACCGGTGACGTGGTGGGAACGATCGAACTCGGCCAACCACTCTCGGCGAGCCCGTTGCCCTTGGGCGATAAGCTGTTGGTCCCTGGTGCCGAAGGCGTCGTCTACATTACCAACATTCCAGGTGAGAACTGATCAAACATGCGTAGCTCACTGAGAATGATCACACGATGTGCGGTAGCGGTTGGTTTAGCGATAGCGTCTTCTGTGGCGTTGCCGTTACCGACAACGCGTGCCGAGATCATCAATTATGCCGAAAAGGGACGACCGGAAGATCCCGGTTTGGAACTGCTCCAAGAAGACCCGCACGACATCATCTTGTTCAAAGAATCGGCCGGTGGCGGTTGGGTCAAAACGCGGTTACTCGATCTGCCCGGTCGGTCGATGCCGTCGCAACCCAAGGGGCAGTTGAAGTTCCACATCCAAGGTATCGAACTGAAACAGTTTGTTGCCAAATGGGATGATGTCGAGTTCATCGACTTTTGGGAGAAACGGCTCGAACGTGAAACCGCCGACCGAATCAAGTCAGGCGATTTCACGGGCGCGTATCCGTTTCTCGCTGTCCTGATTCGCGATTATCCCAACCGTCCGAACCTGCGAACGTTGCGGTCGGAGTTCTTGCTTCGTGATGCGCTGAGTCGGTTTAAGAAGGGCGAGATCGGTCCGGCGCTCGCCATGTTGGAAGAATTGCATCGCTATGCACCGGAGTACAAATCGCAGGCGGTGTTGACCGGTATCGGAATGATGACCGATCGGTTGATGCAAAAGCTGATGGAAGAGAAAAAGCTCGAGTTGGCGCAGAAGCTTCTCGCTCGATTGGAAAAAGACTATCTCGGCAAGTCGCTCTCATCGATCAAGAAGTGGAACGAGACGTTTTTAAAGATGGCTCAGGAACGCCAGGCGAAAGCGATTGCGGCGTTGAAAGCGGAAGACTTCCGTGCCGCCCGTCGACTTTCGCGAGAGAGCATCTATCTCAAACCAACGATCGAAAACGGCAAAGAACTCGTTCGTAAGATCGATCAGATTTATCCGTTGGTGAACGTCGGCGTTTTGCAAACGGCGAAGGATCCAGATCCGACGAGGCTCGATAACTGGGCCGCGCGGCGGGCCGGTCGATTGCTGTACCGCGTCTTGTTTGAGATGAAGGGCGCCGGACCGGAAGGCGGTGAGTATGAGTTCCTCTTCGGGGAAACCGAGCAAAGTCCCGATCGATTGAATTTTTCCATGTTCTTGGAACCGGAGAATTTGGAACCGCCGCTCAACGGTGTCGACGGTTTCTACATCGCCGACCGTTTGGCGGCGCGTGTCCTGCCGGAGTCGGATGTGTACTTCTCTCCGTGGGCGGCGGCACTCGAAGCGATCGGGCTGGACGGGCCCAAACAGATTGATTGTGTTCTGCGACGGCCAAACGTTTTGCCGTCGGCGTTGATCCAAATGACCGTCGATGGCAGTTGGTTCGGCGGGAAACCGGGCGAGCCGACCGGTGACTATCGCCGCGATGTCGTGGAAGGCGACGTGGTGCGTTACACGCTCGTCGGCGAACAACGGACCGCCACGCAGCCGCGTGAAATCGTCGAGATCCGCACCGAGAGCGCGGCCGACGGAGTTGCGAAGTTGCTCAAAGGGGAGGTCGACGTTCTCGACCAATTGTTCCCCGCCGACGCGGTCCGTTTGGAAGGCAATCGGAAAGTTCGCGTCGCGCAGTATCCACTGCCGAGCGTTCACATGTTGGTTCCGTGCAGCGATCACACCTTCCTGGCCGAACGCACGTTCCGTCGAGCTCTGGTCTACGGAACGAACCGCGAAGACATTCTCAACGGGGAACTGCTCGAGAGCCTGGAGGTTCCCGGATGTCGTGTTTTATCGGGACCGTTCCCTGCCGGGATCGAGATGAATGATCCGCTCGGTTACGCGTACGATCAATCGATCGCGCCGCGCCGCTATGAGCCGCGGTTGGCGAAGCTTCTGATGACGATGAACGCCAATCAACTCGGTGCGATCGCCGATCGCAAAAAAGAAGAGCCGCCGAAGCTCGAACCGATCCGCTTGGCTTACCCGCCGGAGAATCTGTCCCGCAGTGCCTGCGAGGCGATCAAGAGTCAGTGGGAGTTGTTGGATCTCGAAGTCGAGTTGGTCGAGTTGCCTGTTGGCGAAGCGTTTCCGAAACCGGGAACGGCCGATCTGGCCTACGTTGCCGCTGCGGTTTGGGAACCGATCATTGATGCCCGTCGGGTTCTCGGACCGAAAGGAATGGCGGGCAGCACGGACCAGTTGATCGGGTTGGGTTTGCGTCGGCTCGAGGAATCGAAAAACTGGAAGGACGCCCGCGATCGCCTGCTCGATCTGCACTTTATTTCACACCACGAGTTGCCCGTGATTCCGTTGTGGCAACTGGTTGATTCGTACGCATACAATCGCAACCTGCTCGGCGTCGGGTCGGAGATCGTTTCGTTGTATCAGAACGCGCAAAAATGGAGGCTCACGCAATGACGTCTTCGAGTCCTTTCGAGTGTCGCACCGAAGCCTGCTGCGTCGCGTCTCGTTGCGTTTGGCAGAATCGATCTGCCGGCGTGGTGAAGACGGGGGCCATGGTCGTTGCATTCATGATGTGGTCGAGCATCGGTTTCGCCGCAGTTCCTGTCGTTGATTCGACGGGAATCGAGACCGGAGAGACCGTGCCCGCCGAACCGGGAGCCGGGAACACCACCGAATCGTTGCCGGGGGAGACATCCGGCGGTTCCGGGCAGGTCGCCCCCGATTCCGGGCAGGACGCCTCGACCTCGGCAGGATCGACGGCCAGTGATCCGATGGCAGAGATCGAGGAACGCCCCGAAGAGCCACCGCCGTTTGATTATTCACCCTATCGGGTGTTGATTTGGATTTCGTCGGACAACCCACGCATTGATGCCGACCTGATCCGAGACGACCTGTTGGATTTCCTCGACCGTGATTTCTATTCGGTGTGGCGGACGGTGGTTGCGGACGCTCCCTCGGCGGTGGCGTCGATCGCACGTCGAGACCTCGGGGCGATCACGTTCGCTTCGATTGCGGCCTCGGATCCGGTGATCGCGTTGAAAAAGGGCCACCCAGACTCTTTGCGGATTCACTTTGCTTCCGATGCCGGACGTTTTCTCGATGAGATTCCGGGGACGCAGGGGCGTATTCAGGAAATCCTCAAACGCATCGAACAAAACCCTGAGTCGCAAACAACACCGGCGAAATTTGCATGGAAAGACAAACTGCGGGCCATCGACGGCGATGCCGTTACGTTGCAGAAGATGTGGAAGGACGAATCGACCGAAGCCATCTTGGTGTCTCGGGGTGTGGCCGACACGTTGGACGAACCGCGGGCAAAGTTGATCGTGCCACCTCTCGATGGACAGGTCGTCGACGCGATTGAACAGTTTGACAAAATCTACATCGCTCGACTGGAAACCAAAGCTTCGCCACCGAACGTGCAGGTCATCGAACTGGATACCCTGATGCGGCACTTTGGTGTCGTCACGAAGCGACCAATGGTCTCCACCAGCGACCTCGCCGGGTCGGTCGGCGGTGCGATTCGCGATGCCTTCTCGCCGGTTGTGCGGATCGACGAGGCCGGCCAGAAAAACGCGACCGGTTTGGTGCGTGCGGCGGGACTCGCGTTGGATGAAAACTCACCGGCTCATGTCCAAATCGGCGATGTGCTCGAACCGCTCGTGCGTAAAGACGACCGCAAAGGAAAACCGATCACGATCGGGCCGCTCGACTGGGCCTATTTGTATGTGAAGGAAAAGACAGGCAACTCGGTCGAGATGGACTTCTTCGCCGGACGGATGGGCGGTTTGCAGGGCCGCAAGAACAATCGCACGCACCGCATGGGCATTGTCATACGGCCTCAACGCGACGACACGATGCTGAGGCTGCATGCGAAGGGGAGACCGGATCAACCGTTGATCGGCTATGAGATCTACGACAAGGAACTCGACAGCAAGAGCATGACGTTTGTCGGGCGAACCGATTGGAACGGCCGATTGACGGTCGGTAAGATCGATCGGCCGCTGCGGTTGCTGTATGTCAAAAACGGTGGCGCCGTGCTGGCTCGATTGCCGATGGTGCCCGGGCATCACGAGGTGACCGTTGCTGACCTCGCCGGGGATGATATGCGTTTGCAGGCGGAAGCCTATATTCGTGGTGTTCAAAATGCCATCATCGATTTGGTCGCCGTGCGAGAATTGTTCAAAGCACGTATCAGCATGCGGATCAAGGAAGGTAAACTGAAAGAAGCCGACGAGTTGCTCGAGATGCTGCGCAACGAACCGTCCAACGAAAAAATCGCAAATGACATGGGGAAGAAACAAACCATGTTCCTCAAGGCGATCGGTCGAAACGCGAACCAGCAACGGAAGGTCGATGAGATGTTCAGCACGACACGTGAGTTGCTGTCCAAACATATCAACCCAAAGATTGTGAACGATCTCGAAACGGCTCTGATCGAAGCAAACAAACGATCAGGCGGGGCACCTGCGGAAGCGGAGACGCCTTCCGACGAGGAATCACCGCCTGCCGAGTGAGTCGATCACGATCGACCAATGCCCTTCTGATTCCACGTAACCCATCGTTGAGCCACTTTCAGTGAACCGTGATACTCGCGAGCCGTCAGACGTGGAATCGTTTGTGGATGCCTCTTCAACGACCGCGTTGGTGGTCGCGTCCAAGGGAGGAAACAACGAAGCACTGGGCATGCTCTTGTCGCGATATCGTGGATATCTGTTGATGCTATCTCATCGGTATCTGTCCGATCAGCTGCGACGACGCATTGACCCGGCGGATATCGTGCAGGTCACGTTCCTGGAAGCCAAACGAGACCTCGGCGCCTTTCGCGGCGAAACCCCGGCGGAGTTCGCCGGATGGTTGCGCGGGATGTTGAAGAACAACGTCGCGTCGGCGCTTTCGCACCACGTGATGACGCAAAAACGCAGCACCAAGAAAGAGGTCCACGCGGCCGCCAGCGGCGAATCCGGGTCTCGCGAAAATTGGATCGCTCAGCTTCCCGGTGGCATCACCAGCCCCAGTGGCGTGGCTGTCCGAGAGGAAGCTGTTGTTGCGATGATGGAGGCTCTGCATCAATTGCCCGAAAACCAAGCCGAGGCGATTCGACTTCGGTACATGGAAGGATTGCCGCTCAAGGAAATTGTCGAGCGGATGGGCAAGAGCGAAACCGCGGTCGCAGGGTTGCTCAAACGTGGATTGAAAAAAATGCGCACGCTGCTCGACACCGACAGCAGTCCATGGTGGGCGACATGACCGATCGACCGTCTGACGATGTGGGGCCGCCGTTGAACGATGAGGAGTCGCAGGTCGACGAAGCGTTCGCGTTGTACCTGAAGGCGTGTGACAGCGGTGAGATTGATTCACGTGAGGAATTTCTCAGCCGGTTCCCGCATCTCTCGGCGCAGCTTCGTGAACTCATGGATGCGGCGGATCTGATCGGCCAGTACACGCACACCGGCGATCAGGTCGGTGCGTCGAAACCGCCAAATTCAGTTGCCAAAGACTCAGACCAAGGCGGCGACCGCAACGAGTCGGCCGATAACGCCTCCGCAGAGAGAGGTGAGGAAACGGCGGGCAGCTATCTCGATTTCGCTTCGATCGAAAACGTTCCTCCCATCCAAGCCGACTGGACTCCCGAGATCAAAATCTCGCGCGGGAAGGTGGATGGCGAAACGCTCGGAATGGATGAACTCGGTCCCGATGAAACGACCGGAGACTTCTCGGGGCTCGATCCGCACGCCACCCTGCCCGTCGCGAACCGACCTCGTGGACAAGACGGTCCGTCTTTGCCATTCGAGATGGAAGACTACACGCTGCTGAAGGTGCTCGGCGTTGGCGGGATGGGGGTTGTTTATCTCGCCAAACAGCGGGACTTGGATCGGTTGGTTGCCGTGAAAATGATCCGCAGCGGGATGTTGGCCGGCAAAGAGGAAGTGCGACGGTTTTACACCGAAGCCAAAGCCGCCGCTCGCCTGCGCCACCCGAACATTGTCGCCGTGCACCAATTCGGACGCCGGGCCGGACACCACTTCTTTTCGATGCAGTACATCGAGGGGAAAGACCTGCAACGTGTTTTGAAGAAAGGACCGTTGCCACCGCGACGCGCTGCTGAGGTTGTTCGCGATGTGGCCCGGGCGATCGAACACGCACACAGCCGAGGAGTGTTGCACCGTGATCTCAAACCGGGCAACGTGATGATCGGTCAGAACGGCCAGATCCACGTGACCGACTTTGGCCTGGCCAAACATGTCGATGCGGACAGTAGTCTGACCGGCAGCGGCGCGGCCGTCGGCACGCCGCATTACATGGCGCCCGAGCAAGCGGTGGGCAACAGCGACGGTGCGACCCACCAAAGCGATATCTATTCACTCGGCGGGATTCTGTTTGCGGCGATCGCGGGACGACCACCGCTCGTTGGCGACAACATCATGCAAACGTTGATGCGGGTCGCCCATCATCCCGCACCACCGCTGCGTTCAGTCTGCCCACACGTCGATGCGGACCTTGAAGCGATTGTTGAGAAGTGTTTGGAGAAACAACCCGAACTGCGGTATGCCAGCGCCGGTAAACTCGCCGACGATCTCGACAGCTATCTCGCGGGACATTCCATCGCGGCCCGCTCCAAAGGCCGGTTTGGCAAGGTCGTTCAATGGGTCCGTCAGGTTCCCGTCGTCGCCGCGTTAACCGGTCATCCTTCGACCGATGCTCCTTTGGGGCAACGGAGGTTGCAGACGAGTTTGGTGGCGTTGGCAGTCGTTTTGCCGCTGATGTTCCTGCTCGGAAATTGGTGGCACCGACATCGTATCGCCGCGATGCCGCAACAGGTTCGATTGGCGGGCGGGCTCGTCGGCGGGTTGTACACAACCGCGTCGCGGCATTTGGCTGATGCGATCGGCGAATCGACGGGAGCGGTGTGTGAAGTGGTTCCGACGTCGGGGACGATGGACAACCGCACGCGTTTGCTCTCCGGCGAGGTCCAACTCGGACCGATGCAGGCGTCGGCGATCGGCGGAGACCAGCTCGCAGTGGTGGCTCCGTTGTTTTACGAAGCAGTGCATGTCTTGGTCCGGCGAGGCGGTCCGGTGCAGTCAGTCGCGGATCTCGTCGGAGAACCGATTGCGGTCGGCCCGGAAGGAAGTGGATCGCGAAGGGCAGCCGAGCTGATTTTGGATTCATTGAAGTTAGACGAAGCCACCTGCCCTCGTGTCGTGACGCAGTGGCCAACGCTCAACGACGCATCGGTCACCTATCAGGAAGACGACGGGTTGCCGTCGGTCGCCATCATTTGCATCGGCCCCGGCAGCGAGTTGGTGCGAGGTCTGCTGGCACGAGGCAGTTGGGAATTGATCTCGTTGACCGGCAGTGTGTCGATCGCGCTGCAGCATCCGACGCTGCGGCCGATGACGTTGGAGCGAACGGACTACCCGACGCCTGAGACGTCCGGCGCGACGGAAGAGTCTTCGCTGATCGAGACTTTGGGGACAACTGCATTTTTAGTGTGCCGGCGGGATGCTTCGGATGCCCTCGTCGTTGCGGCTTTGGAAGCACTTTATCGAGAACCGACCCTCGTCGGTCTGATTCCTAAAGGACGGGCGGCCGAATGGCAGGGGCTGGCGTTCCATGACGCGGCCCGAAGGTATTTCAACGCGATCGATCCGTAGTGTGGGCATCGCATGGCCGGCGATGGTGAATGCCGGAACTTCGCTTCGCTTGGTCCTGCCTACGTTGGAGTCGCAAGCGAGTTTGGATTGGTAACGAGATTCGGCCGCACCCGTGAGCCGAATGGCCGTAGGGCCTCGGGTGGAAACGTCGAAAGAGCACGCGAAACCAACCTGCCCAACTCACGAGTGCTCACGCACTTCGGCTCATGGGTTTGTAGCTGGTAGCGTGAGACACGGGAACTTCGTTTTGCTCGACATACGGGCATCTTGTCCCAGAAAAGGGACGCCAACCGGTTTGCATTATTGATTCCAATCGTCAGTCGATTGGTGGAGATAACTTAACCTGGTAAGACCATACGATCGTTCGGGATCCGGTGATGCGATCGGGGCGGATTTGTGTCGTGTCGTCGGACGGGGTTTTGTCCAACATCGCGTCGCCGAGGGATTCGAATTCCAACGTTCTTAGGTCACTAGCGGACGTTGAGT
>JBICHZ010000220.1:0-6347 GCA_043101355.1 Rhodopirellula sp. JB044 | reverse complement strand
TTTGTTGCGTCGATTGACGTCCGATTGAGGGGCTAAACGTTGGTTGAACTGCCGGAGTTATAGGCGCTCGGATTTCCCCAACAAGACAACAAAACACCGTTTTGCAGTAACTTCACGGCGCGCATCAAACCTTCACATTTGCGTGGGACAACCCCTCGCTATACCCGAATTACGGGAAACCATCACGTCTGCCAACGACGACCGCCGCCCCAGTGCGGCAACCAATGCATACACTGATACACGATCCACAATCGAGATGCCGTCCGCACTGCATGACCGGCCGATGCGTGATTGCGAAGCCGACTTCGCGAGGCCGCCTATACACACGACGCACCGGAAACCAGCGGACCAACTCCATGCAAAACATCCGCCACTCGTTCTTGTGCAAAATGTCGAAAACGCTGCCGCGGAGAGCTCGTCCCAATGCACCTAGGATCAGGAACAGGCGATAGTGGATCTTGTGGACGGTTCGTCGATTTAACGAGTGTCGCGTCGATCACTCCGTGATCGGAGCTTAGCTCATGTACCGATCACGGAGTGATCGGCGAGTCTGGTGACCTTCAACGGGAAACAATCGACAAAGCACTGGCGAGTTTCGCGACCCGAAATTGAGGCACTACGGCACCGCTAGCTGGCCTGGTGACTCGCTTCCGAAAGAGTCTCTTTGTCGGCCGTTTCGTTCGATCCGGTGCCCGAACCCAACACAAACGCCACCAAGCCGGACAGCAAATAGAACAGCAAGACTGAATTCGATCGCATCGGGCTGCTAGTGTCCTCTGACGTTAAACGGTCCTCCAACTTCGTGCCCCATGCATCCGTTGAGGACTCCATCTCTGCAGGACGATCGTCTTCGGCCAGTTCCGCAACTCCCTTGTCCTGTAACTCGGGGACCGACACATCCTCGGTTTCGTTCGCTGTGGTCGGCGCTGACGCTTCTTCAAGATTGTCTTCGTTAGGCACGGTTTCATCGTTGGGAAAATGAACCGTCCGGTTCTCTACCTCAGCCTCCAACTCCTCAGCGATTCGGTCGTCGAGATCGGTGCGAACCGGGATCGCCTCCATCGATCGCTTCGCCGTCTTGGAGGCAGAACTCGACATTACGTACGAGACACCGCTGATTGCAAGAACCGTAGCCACCGCCGCAACCACACCGGTCGAGAAGGTGCGGTTTTCTCCGCACAGTAAACGCGTTCCGACCCCGCCCAACAGTCCCGCGACCAAGACGATTCAAGGCATGGAGGTCCCTAATTGCTGCGCCGTCACTTCCGCAATGATCGCCCCAATCACCCCACCCAAAAGAGAACCGCTTAACGCTTTGACAAACAACATGAGGAGTATCCTTCGACAAGATCGTGTTTCAGACGGGCTCCGATACAGAATTCTGCCTGACGATATAACCAACGGTGATGGAGTAGGCAACAAACGATGAATCTTTAATACCAACCCTCGTCGCATTTACTCCCCAACGAAACATCTTACGGATGGTTTAAGAAGATATGTTGTCCCCTCCGTTAAGAAGCACTGCTGCATTTTCCGGTTTTTCCGTGTCATAGACGACGAAGACACTCGCATCAATTTCGTTCACTCACGTTCGTGAAGATTTCGAGTTCGCATGGGCATGAACCAGTTAAGTTTCAATGCATGGGCCGTCAACCGACTGCTTTCGGTTCGGGACGCCCCCGACCTGAACATGAATCCTCCATCGCTGCAGGACGATCGTCTTCGACGATGCATCGGTCGACGATGTCTATGCAGCCAAACCAGTGATGAAGCAGCTTCTACAATCACAGCAAACACAACGACAAGTTATCCGGGCCGATGCGAAGTGCCGCAATCACGTTTTGAATTCCAGACTTGGACGCCGATCAAACCTGACTTGAAAGCTGGAAGTCATATAGCGTCATAAGGGAGGCGAGGAATCGTGCTGCCTCGCAAACGTTGCGTGGTGGAACAAAGATTCAGTTGGCTTGTACGTTCTCGCCGATTCAGTCAAGACGATGAACATCAAACAGACTCAAGCGAAGCAATGATACGTGTTGAATCGATTGTACAGATGCCCAGACGAATCGCGTCCACGGGTGAGCAACCTCTTTCCAAATATGGACTTACGAACCAAATGAGTTCCCGGATACGTTCTAAGGCTAGAAAATCAGCGCGTCGGCGGATTCAAAGAACAAATCGACCGATTGCAACCATTCGCGATCGTCCTCATCGCCGACATCCGCGGGCGAGATTGCGTCATAACCACGCGACGATTGCTGAGGTGCGGGGTCGCCGAATGGCAAGAACGAGAACTGAACACCAATAACACTATTGATATCCTCATTCAAAGAAAACCCATCGCCATTGATATCCATAAATGGATCGTATGCGACACCACCTGCAAATGTAAACTGTGCGTTGATCACTCGCAAAACATCATCGTTTAATAGAAAGTCATCGTCGTTCGTGTCACCCGGGAGAATATCCATGCGGAATGCAAACTCACCCCCAGGATTTGAGTCTCCCGACGCATTGCTGATCGAATCAATCCATTCTCCGTCCAATGCATTGCCAGCAGCATCTTGAACCGCGTCGTCTATCGTCAGTAACAGTTTGTCGGCAGCGAAGGTTCCACTTGGGAGAGTAATAGTCAATTGATATGGCCCCGTACCTCCGCCATTTGAATACGATGTTGCGAGCCCGAGGCTGGATTCATAATCGGCAACATTCAAGCCGGCGAGGGTGAGGTTGCTCAGGTCAATGTCCGCGCCACCAGCCTGTTGAACATCTTCGCTAAACTCAACGACAATCGTATCCAAACCGGTCCAAGTCAGGTTCCTCATCTGATTACCACCAATAAGAGAATAGCCTACACTTTCGCCTGGATCAACGAAGCCAAGGAAGCTTGACGTCCAGCCTGAACTTGCGACTTTTACATCAGTGATGGTTGGCGGTGTCGAGTCTGCAGGTAGAGCAAAACTCAATCCAGATCCGATTGAAATGGGAATGGGCTGGTTGTTCTCGTCCGATACCAATACGAAATTCGCATCGAAGCCTGAGTTCACAATTGTGCCAACCTCGGTCAGTGAGGTGATCGATGCAGATCCGTCAACGACGAGATCAATCGTAAAAAGACTTACCGGAACACCTTCTGTTAATGACACCGCACCATTCACCCCTGTTAATCCATAATCCGCGGTGAAAGGCGAACTCAACGTTGCGACACCTTCTGAAGCTAGGCCAGGGTTTGGCTGATAGTCGTCTACCGAACCACTGAATGTTACACCTGGGATGTCGAATGCCATCGGGAAATTGAAGCCGATGATCGTTTCAGGCCCTCCGGTGGCCGTAACTAGCATGTCAAACGTGTAGGTGCCCGGTCCGGAAAAGACCTCGGTCTCGCCTACCATTTCCAATATAATTCCACCGTCGTTGTCTGTGATGTTGGCAGTTAACCCGGACAACGACAGCGCATCGTAGGACGTATCGGACGAAACAATAGAGAATGAGATCAACCCGCTGTGCAAGCCCTCCGACACAGCGTCATCATCGGCAGTGACCGTGATGGTCTGCGACGACAACGCATCGCCTGAGGTAAACACGTGATTGATGGCGACACCCGCTCCGGCACCAAGATCGATCTGTGAATCGGGAGTGATCGTGACTGTCACATCGGAGGACGGAACGGTATCCAAGACAATCGTGAAATCGTCGCTCGCCCCCCCTTCGGTCACATCGGTGCTTCCACCTGACTCAGTGATCGTAATTCCTGCTGCGTCGTTATCGGTAATGCTCGCGGTCAAATCCGGAACCGCTAACGCGTTGTAACTTAAGTCAGAACTGGATGTCGAAAAACTAATGAAACCAACGTGGGTCCCCTCCGAGATCTGATCGTCACTTGCGTCGACGTCAATTTGGAACGGGGTCAATGCATTGGCTGTCGTAAAGGTGTGATCAATTGCAACACCCGGCCCAGCGCCGAGATCCAATTCGCCATCCGGCGTGATGGTCACGATGACATCGTCGCTTGGCACCGCGTCGAGAACGATCGTGACTTCGTCGCTACTTCCACCTTCCACCACATCGGTGCTGGACGAAGTTTCTGTGATGATCAGCGCGCCCAGTGTCGACGCAGGCACGCTTCCCGGCGATCCGACATCCGAGGAAGAAAACGGGAACCCGTTCGCAGCGACCGCACCATCCACACCTACCGCCGAGTACGCCCAATTGGATCCGTCATCGTTGTCTGCGAACAAGTTTGCCAGATAGATGCTCGGTCCCTCAGGGCCTCCCGACGGCCAAGGTGCTGCGTCATCGTAGTTGACCGAATCTCGCGCAAGCCCTGTGGCGTCCTCGAGAGTGAGCAGCTCGTTGGTCGGAGAGGGATCGTTCGCCAACTCTTCAGTCCAATTGACTCCGATGACCAGAGCATTTGCCGGGATGCCCCACGTGCTACGAAAGCCCGCCTCGCTGGTAACCGGCGTACTGAGCCCATCGAACAAAACGGCGACTTGGTTCGGCTGTAAATTTGTCGAACCAGGTATCGCTCCCCAGACGCCGTCTTCATCAGACAGCTTCCAACCGCTGATGTCCTGAGTCGCCGTTCCGACGTTGACGATCTCAACCCATTCCGGCGAGAAGTTCCCGCCCTCACCGCTGCTGGCAGGGTTGTACATGACCTCACTGATCAAAATGTCTGGCGGCGGCAAAGGCTCGTCGTCAAACACGGTGACGTCGAGGTCAGAAATGGTTTGAGCAGCGTAAGTTGCATCGCTGCTCGCAAAGGAATGTTGAATCATCCCACTATGCAGTCCTTCCGCCAACGTATCGTCGAATGCGGTGACTGTTACCGTTTGTGGTGACATCGCGTTTGCGGGAGTGAATGTCAACACGATCGGTGCCCCTTGGCCGGCACCGAGATCAATGTCATCGTCAGGATCGATTGTTAGGTTGACATCCGCCGTCGGCACGGAGGTTAACTGAATCGAATAATTGTCCGCCGAACCACCCTCAGTTGCTGTCAGGTTTTCACTGTTGAGCACAACCACTCCCGGTTGTCGCGGAACATTCAATGCACCTGGCGTCGGTGTCGTGGCGGCTACCGAACTCGTTGTTCTCACCATCCCACCGTCAGGCAACCGCGAAAGCGATTGGGAAAACTGACCGCCGTTTTCGTTCTCGTTGACTTGCGGCTGTCCTGCTAGCAACAGATTCAACAAACCGACATCATCCGAATCGTCCGTGTCGTAGACTAACGCGTCGATCAAACTGGCCGTCGTCACCGAACTGCCATTGGGAAATGAGCTCGCGTCTGCGTCGTAGAGAGCAACGGCATCCGCACCGTCCTGCAGCAGGCTGTTTGCAAAGACCAAATCAACCCCAGCAACGCCCGAATTGCCGATCACAAAGAGTCCATTGTCATCGGTGGTGTATCCGTCGAGATCGAATGCCGCATACGAGGTGTCGCTGCTGCCGTTGTAGAGCACAAGCGTCTTTCCAGTTAACGAAGTGTTTCCAATCCCACCGTCATACAACTCGATGAACTCGGTATTCCCCGATGTCACGGCGTCGACTTCGTTAACGAAGATCGTCGGGTTTTCGTCGTCAACGATCACGACGCTTACGTTCGTATTACTCAGCGTGTCGTAGCTGGAATCCAGGCTTGAGTAGGACTGGACGATCGTGCTGTTGCGATTGCCCTGACTGGTCTGATCGTCGACCGCCATGACGGTCACGGTCTGTGGCGTCAAGGCGTTCGCAGGAGTAAACGTCAACTGCGTCGAAACGCCTGGCCCTACACCGAGATCAATCCCAGAATCCGGATTGATCGTCACCAAAACATCGGAGGAAGGAATCGTGTCGAGAACAACCGAATAGCTATCGTGGTAGCTGTCTTCGGCGACGATCGTGCTACCGTCGGTCTCATTGACGGTGATTCCCGCAGGCACAGAATCGAACTCATAGTCAACCACAACGGGCAGGTGGTCACTCGCACCGCGCAGTGCGGTGAGAACGTTGGATGCCGCTCCGGTCCCCGTCAATGTTCCATTGAGCGAGTGTGTTCCATTGTTTCCGAAGGCTCGGTACGATCCTGGAATGTAGTCGAGACCACCAGAGACGAAGAGTTCGCCGCTCGCGAATTGCAGGTCGAAACGATCATCCATCCCGCCACCACCACTGGGGTCCTGCGTGTGGATATCCTTGAACGCGTTGTTATTGTGCCAGTTGCCTGGCCGGCTGATCGGATCAAACACTTGTCCGGCACCGGATGCGGTCAAATTCGAGTAGGCTCCTTCAAAGCTGCTGTACATATTGAAGTCGCCCATGATCAGGACGTTTTCACCTTCGCCCAGTGCGTCCGCATC
>JBICHZ010000219.1:0-10168 GCA_043101355.1 Rhodopirellula sp. JB044 | reverse complement strand
CGCGCCCGCCTTGCCCCCGCCCCGGCCGACCGACAGCCGACGTGAATCGTTCGCTGCTCGTCGCCGCCACACCTACCCCGCCGCTGAAAATATGAAACGCATCTGCCGTTGCATCCCCGCCGAGCGACTCGCTCGGCTCGGGAGTGTGCTGCTTCTCACGCTCGCCATTGGTTCTATTCTTGATCCCCATCGGGCCGGTGCCGACGAGCCCTTTGCGTTCCAACAAGACGACGTCGTCGCGATCTACGGCAACGGTCTGGCCGACCGGATGCAACACTCACCGTGGGTGGAAACGTTCCTTCAGCGCCAAACCCAAGGGCTCAACGTTCGCTTTCGAAACATGAGTTTTTCGGGCGACATGGTCAACAAGAAACCCCGCAGCAAAGGGTTCACCAACGACGACGAATTCCTACAGCACGTCGCACCGAGCGTCGTCTTCACCTTCTACGGATACAACGAATCGTTCGCCGGACCCGAAGGAGCCGACGCCTATCGGCAAGAGCTGATCAAACTCGTCCAACGCTATCGCGGGTTGATGCAAGAACAGGGCAAGGACGTTCGCTTCGTGCTCTTCAGCCCGATTGCGTATCAGAATTTGAACGATCGCAATCTGCCCGAAGGCACCGAACTGAACACCAACCTGGCCATCTATACCGAGGCGACCGCGAAAGCCGCGGAGGATGCGGGCGTTTCGTTCGTGGACCTATTCACACCGACCCGCCGGTTGTTCGCCAGCACTTCCGAACCGTACACGCTCAACGGCATTCACCTAAACGCCAAAGGATACGAGAAGCTCGCCGAGATCATCACGGACGCCCTGACCGGCACGACGCTCGCGCAGACATCCGACGTCAGCAAAGTCTACGACGCCGTGCAAGACAAGAACTGGCACTGGCACAATCGCTACCGAGCCACCGATGGCAATGACATCTGGGGCTCCCGCTCGACGTTGACTTTTGTTGACGGACAGAGCAACGCGGACGTGCTCAAACACGAACTCGAGATGCTCGACGTGATGACGGCCAACCGAGACGAAGCCATCTGGGCAGCGGTCGCCGGAAAGCAACACGTCGTTGACGACAGCAACGTGCCGCCTCCGGTCGAAGTCATCTCGAACATCGGCGGCGGCAGTCGCAGTTCGAGCGCAAAGAAAGAAGGCAGCATCGACTACCTGACGCCGGAAGAGTCGATCGCGAAGATGAACGTTCCCGAAGGATACGAATTGAACGTGTTCGCATCCGAGGTGCAGTTCCCCGACCTCGCCAACCCGGTGCAAATGCAAGTCGACGGGCAGGGCCGGTTGTGGGTCGCGAGTTGGAACTCCTATCCGAAATGGGAACCCGGCACGGAACTCAAAGACAGCCTCATGATCCTGGAGGACACCGACAACGACGGCAAAGCGGATTCGCGAAAGATCTTTGCGACCGTTCACAATCCGCTCGGTTTCGAATTCTGGGGCGGCGGCGTGGTCGTCACGTCCGGTCCCGATCTGCTGTTTCTCAAAGACACCGACGGCGACGACATAGCCGACGTGCGTCAGGTGTTGCTGCAGGGTCTCGGCACATCGGATACCCACCACGCGGCCAACAATTTGATCTACGGTCCTGACGGTGGCATTTACTGGCAGAGCGGCATCTTCCTGGTCCACAACCACGAAACCCCGTGGAAGCAAAACCTCCACATCGGTGCGTCGGGCATGTACCGGTTCGATCCGCGGACGTTTGCAATCACGCCCCATGCCGCCAACAGCCCGAACCCGCACGGCACGAGTTTTGACTACTGGGGCTACTGCTATGCCAACGACGGCACCGGCGGTCGGTCGTACCAAGTGCGTCCCGAAGGCAACGGATTCAAGATGCACACGTTGCTGACCAAAGAATTCCGCCCGGTTGCCGCGAACGCGATTTTGTCATCGCAGCACTTCCCTGAGGAGATTCAAAACGATTTCCTCATCTGCAACACGATCGGGTTCCTAGGGGTCAAACAATATTCTCTCGATCGCGAGGGCGACGGTAAATCACGAGAGTTCGGCGAGGTCTGGGGCACGCCGGGGCTCGAACTAATCAACAGCGACGACCGCAACTTTCGTCCGACCGACGCGGTCGTTGGTGAAGACGGTGCGTTGTACGTTTCGGATTGGCACAATGCCATCATCGGGCACATGCAACATAACATTCGTGACCCCAATCGGGATCACGCACACGGCCGGATCCTGCGTTTGACGGTCAAGGATCGTCCGCTGCAGAAACCGGTCAAGATCGCCGGACAACCGATCGCTGCCCTCCTCGAAAACCTCAAACACCCGACCAACGGCGTTCGACACCGAACCCGCGTGGAACTCAGTGCTCGCGATTCCAACGAAGTGATTGCCGCCGCGCAAACATGGTGTGCCGACTTCGACCCGAACGACGAAACGGAAGCCCACCATCTACTCGAGGCCCTTTGGTTGCATCAGCAACACAACGTTCGCAACGAAGAATTGCTCGAGATGCTGCTCGGCTCGAGTGTCAAGCACGCGGCCATGGCCGCCAAAACGGTGAAGCATTTTTGGGAGAACGTCGACACGACCGGAGGGAGCGGTTTCGCGTCCGAAGCCGAGAGCGAGTTCGTCAAATTCTCGCCACCGAAGCATCTCGATCGTTCCCTTCGCAAAACCTACCGCCTCGGCTCGCAGGTCTATCAGCGAGAATCACACTGCGCGACGTGCCACCTGACCCACGGCAAAGGGAACGACACGGTTTACCCGTCGCTGGTCGACAGCCCCTGGGTTCTCGGCGACGAAGAACGTTTGATCAAGTTGTCTCTTCATGGCCTCTGGGGAAAACTCTCGGTTCACGGCAAGACGTTTGATCCCGCGCGGGGCACTCCGCCGATGACCGCGTTCCGTTCACTGCTCAGTGACAAAGAGCTCGCCGCCGTGCTCACGTTTGTCCGCAACACCTGGGGCAATGAAGCCTCGCCGGTCAGCGCCCGTGACGTCAAGCGTGTGCGCGAACAAACCGCCGGGCGTTCTACTTTCTACAAGCCCGCCGACCTGCTCGCCGAGCATCCGTTGGAACCCGAATTTGCCGACGCGGAAATGGCGGCAACGGAAGAGTTCTCCAACGAAGCTCTCGAAGCTGAATTGCTCGCGTCGTCGGCAGCGGAACTCGCCGGTGTGGCGATCGAACGCGGCAACGCGAAGCGAGGACAGAAGGTCTTCTATGAGTCATCGGCGGCATGCTTTGCGTGTCACGACCCTCCCGGAGGGGCCGCGAAACTCGGGCCGGACCTGGCTCAAATGACCACCGCGTTAACGCCCGAACAATTGGTCGATGCGATCCTGCGACCGTCCGCGTTGATCAACAAAGACTTCGCGCAGGTCAGTGTTCTGACCGCGGACGGGGAATTGATTACCGGCATCCTGGTTTCCGAAACCGACGATGAGGTCGTTCTACGCAATGTCGCATCGCCGGAACCGATCACGATCGCACAAGACGACGTCGAAGAAATCATCGAGTCGAAAGTCTCGATGATGCCTGAGAACTTGGTCCGGCAACTCAAGAGCCGCAGCGAGTTCGATGACTTGGTAAAATACATCATCGACGTCCGCAGTAAGTAACCACGTCGCGACACTCGTCGCCGATCGCGTGTTCCTTGTTCGCCTTTTACTCGTTCGCCTGTTCCTCGTTCGCTAGGATGATTCATCATCACGCGGACTACTCATTATCAAACGCCAGCGACATTGGGTTCGATACCCGATGCGTGGCGTCCCACCGGAACTCGCGCCCGGTTCGAACAACCGGGCGTTTTCTCGCAGAGACTCCACTTGCCCCTCGCCATGAATCCCATGTCTCCAATCAACGTCTGCTCCTCGGCAATCGCCGCATGTTTGCTGAGCCTCGTTTCATCCATGCTCCTTCCCGCCGCGGCATCGGCCGACACGACTCCTCCCAACGTGGTGTTGATCCTCGCCGATGACATGGGATCGGGTGACGTTCACGCGTTGAATCCTGACTCAAAGATTCCGACGCCGCATCTCGATCGGCTCGCCGGCGAAGGTCTGACGTACACCGATGCCCACACGCCCAGCAGCGTTTGCACGCCGACGCGTTATGGTTTGCTGACCGGACGGTATTGCTGGCGGACGAGGCTGAAATCCGGTGTAATTAATGGTTACGGTGCGCCGCTGATGCAACCCGATCGGATCACGATCGCGGACATGCTCAAGAAATCCGGTTATCAAACAGGGATCGTCGGCAAGTGGCACCTCGGATTGGGATTCGCAAAGAACGGCAAGGAGTTCGATTTCACCCAACCAGTCAGCGACGGTGCACACACGCACGGATTCGATTCCTCGTTCATCATTCCTGCGTCGCTCGACTTTCCGCCGTACGTCTATATCCGCGACGGTGAGTTGACGCAGTTCCCGTCGCTACCTCAACCGGCCAGCAACTTTCCGGGATATCTCCGCAAGGGCGAACGATCGCCCGACCTCATCATGGAGAATGTCCTCGACGACATCGCTCGCGAAGCGGGCACGTACATCGCACAGCAAGCGAAAACCGACGCCCCCTTCTTTCTCTACGTGCCTCTGACGGGGCCACACAAACCGGTGATTCCACACCCGCGATATCATGGCAAAACCGAACTCGGCCCGTACGGCGACTTCGTCATGCAAGTCGATGAAACCGTCGGCCAGATCATGCAGTCGATTGACGATGCGGATGTCCGCGAAAACACGATCGTGATCTACACCAGCGACAACGGTTCGTTCATGCGTTGCAACGAAGACCCCGATTATGTCGGCCATGTTGAGGATCCTTCGGTGCAGGGATATCGGGCCGAACATCATCGTGCCAACGGACCATACCGTGGAACGAAGGCGGATATCTGGGAAGCCGGTCACCGCGTTCCGTTCTTCGTGCGTTGGCCTGACCATGTGCCTGCCGGCGAGCAATCTGCGGCGACGATTTGCCTGACCGACGTGTTCGCAACGGTCGCTGAAATTGCGGGCGCCGAAGTGGACCCGAAGGCCGCCGAGGACAGTTACAGCTTCACGGCAACCTTCGACGGCAAATCGCTCGAACGTCCCCCCGTCATCCATCACTCGGTCAGCGGCATGTTCGCGATCCGCGAAGGAAAATGGAAGCTCGTGCTCGGAAACGGATCAGGCGGGCGTGAAGCTCCTCGTGGCAAGCGAGACACGCGGCCATACAAGCTGTTCGATCTTTCGACGGACATCGGTGAGACAAAAAACGTCATCGACGATCACCCGGAGGTCGCCGATCGCCTCGAGAAAGCCTGCATGGCGATCCGCAACCAAGGAATCTGAAGCGTTTCCAAAAGATGATGCGGCCGATCTGGTCAGGTTTTCCGCGTTCTGTGTCTAGATTGCGAATGCCAGCGTCGCGAAACTCGCCCGCGGTTTGTCGTTGTGACGCTGTGGACGCTCAGTAAATTGGTAGGATCATTTTGGCGACGCATCCGGCGATAGCGGGGACCAATTCGAGACGGCCGCCGTGCAACGCGACGATCCGATCGGCGCGGCAGAGACCCAATCCCAATCCTCGGCCGGCTTCGCGACCACTGTAGTACGGGTCCATCGCGACGGACGCTTGTTGTGGCGTCATCCCCGGTCCGCTGTCGGCGACGGTGATTTCGACGTCGGCTTCGTTGACGCTCACTGTCAAACGGATCACGCCATCGATCCCGATCGCTTCGATCGAATTCTTTACCAAGACCGCTACCGCTTCGCCGATCATTTCATCGTCCCCGACGAAGTCGACGGATGAGCGCGTCGAGCCTTTCTCAACGTCGATTGAAATTCCTAGACGTTCCGCGTTCGGGCGTGCGGAATGGGCGACATGCTCGATACGCTGAATCAAATCGAAGCGGGTCGTGTTCATCGTCGGCGGGTTTGCGTAGAACATCAAGTCAGCGATCATCGCATGAGCACGCGACGTTTGATCGACGATCCGTTGCAGCGAATCCTGAACGTCGGCTTCGTTGACGCGATTTAGGAGCGACTGCGCCCGCGTCGAGATGTTCGCTAGCGGGTTGTTGATCTCGTGGCTCAGGCCGTATGCCAACCGGTGTGCGAGACCACGTTTGTTTTGCTGGACCGCTTGATTGAACGATTCGGATCGCACGTCGGATTCATTCAAACGCCGGACGAGGCGATCGATTGCCAAATGAGCCTGGCCGATCGGACCGTCGCCCACGCATTCGGAAACACGCAGCGAATTTTTCCACGAGCTCGGGATCGGATTCGCGATTCCGGCGGCGTCGAACCATGGATCCGATTGCTCGATCCATCGGGAGATCGGAACGACACGAAAATAGTCATCGAGCCGTTGGAACTCAGCGAGACCGTCGTCGCTGCTTGCGAAGTCAGGAGTCGCCAACCAATCGGTTTCTTTCCAAACTGTGCGGCCGTTTTGTTGCCACCAGAGTGAAAGTTCGTTCGGGGCGAGTTCATCCGCCGACGCAAATTGATCGTCAGAAAGCCGTGGCGGAACTGAGGTTGGATCTTGGCCGGGCTGTTCTTGGGCTAACCGAGCGGTCGTGAACAGAACCAAGGCCGGGTCCGTGGACATCGCACGGACGAGAGTGCCGCATGGGGATGCGGCGTTGGAGTCGACCACCGACAGCGCGTCGACGATTCCCGCGACCGAGGTCGCTTTGAGAGGAAACCATCCGCCACCGCCTCGAACAATCGGCGGCAGCCAACCTGCGTAGCACGTGGTCGTCGGTGGCATTAACCCATCACGCCACGTTCCATTTCGAGCAAGTCGCACGCACGTCCGACGAGGTCGTCGATCGAGAATGGTTTTTGCATGAAATCGTTCGCGCCGGCGGCCTTCAGTCCGTCCACCTTGCTGTGTTCGACCATCCCCGAGATGCACAGGATTTTCACCATGTCCATCGAAGGATCGCTGCGAACGCGTTGGCAAACTTCCTTTCCGTTGATATCGGGCAGCATCACGTCGAGAACGACGAGGTCCGGTCGAAATTCTTTCACGCCCATGCCGGCGTCGAAACCGTTGTTGGCGGTGCGAATTTCAAAGCGACCGTCACGTTGGAAACCGTCCTGCATCAAGTCAACAAGATCCTGATCGTCGTCAACGATCAGCAGTTTCTTCTTGCCGCTTTCGAGGGCGTCGGTCGGAATGCCGTTGTCCTTCATGAACATGTAAAGCTGTTCACGCGGGATGCGGCGGAATTTGCTGCCGGGGACGCGGAATCCCTTGAGCGAACCGTTGTCGAAGCAACGGATGATCGTCTGTTGGCTCACCTTGCAAATTTTTGCGGCTTCGCCAGTCGTAAAGACAGTTTTCTTGGTCATGGCCGGAACCATCCTCCCTGTGGGGTAGTACCATTACCTAAAATAGCGAAGGCTTAGTTATCCCACCTTCACTGATTCACTTCATTTAGCAAAACCTCGGGCACGATGCACTAGCACTTATGCCCTGCAGTCGAGCACGCTGCCCCTAAACTCTTTTGGTAGGCTCAAAGCCCGATAGCGAGTGCAGAACACGTGCGGCCCGCAGGCGACATAAGCGACCTGTCTTCCCTGGATTGCCGATATTGAAGATTCTAGCGGTTTGGCAATCTGGGTCAAGATTGATCCAACCGGCAGAAAGCCGCGGATTGCCTTGGATCATCGAGCAAGAGCAACGTTCCACGTGGGGAAACGCCGCGTCCGCGAAGCGCCTCAGGCGAGATGTCTCTCGCGGAGGCTACTGCGCCGATTGGGCAAATTCAGACGCAGCGGAATCGGACGCTGCCGAACCGATCGGCGAGTATTCAAAATCGAAAAAGTTACCGGCTCGGGAAAAACGGCTGGCTGCTGTTTTGAAAACTGCGTGAAGGTGCCGGGAGCGTGTTTCCGCGGGTTGTGTTTCGCGAAGGTTGTGGCGAGGTCGAGGGGCGAGTCCCGGTCGATTGCGTCCCGGTGGACGATTGGGTTGCTTTGTCATCCGACAATGTCCAACGTTTTCCGTTGAGCCCGGATTGGGAATTCCACGTCAAACCGGGCACGAACATGATCGACGCGATGCTCGGTCCGTTGATCGACGCGGTTCCCCATTCGGTTTCCACGGTAATCAATTTGACATCGGTCGCGCCGGTGATCGAGTCACCGTTGAGCATAACGACTGTGGTGGTCGCGTCATCGGCCGATGCGAAACGAACCCCGGCGACTTCCGACAGCGGAATGCTGGCCGTTCCGAACGATGTTTGCATTTGCAACTGTGTCGTGTCGGTCAACGTTCCTTCGATCGTGTTTTTCGTGACCAAACCGACCGTGACGCTGAGCGGGCGAACGGTGGGCGACGCCTTCGCCGGCGAAATCGGTTTGGCTTCGGTCGGTTCCGCTTTGATCGGTTCTGCCTTGACGACTTCCTGAGCGTGGAGCGGGGTGGTCACACTGAACCCTGCTACGCAAACGAGTGCGGCAAAAGAAGCGGAACGTAGAATGCGATTCGACATGGGGACTCTCGAGAGATACGAGACAAACTGAATTGGCAAAATTTCGGGTAACGCCTCACGGTTCACACCGAACCGAAAGGGGATTGGCCTGCAACGCAGAGGATGTTTACGAACCTGGTCGCGTACACGAGCAAGCGAATTGACCGCGGTCGTCGGAAAGGCTCTCAGGATTTTCGCAGAATAATCCCATTTCGCGCGAGTGCCAGGAAACAGCGGCATTTTGTGAACAAACGCTCAAAAAGGAAGACTGGAAATTCGGTGCAGACGTCACGATCTGACCTAAACTACAGTGGAGCCGATTAGACTGAGCACGCGATCGGCAATTCGAAATTTGGCGGACGGTGTGGGTGTTTCGACGGTCGACTGAGCTCGCTTTGCGATTTGGGCGGTCCTCCTCAATCTGTTTCCTTCTCCCTCTCGCGGTAATCCAACATGTGGCCACTGACCAACGGTTTACGATGCCTTACCGGACCGGAAGCGTCGCTGTTTCGCGGCGGTGTGGGGATGATGATCGATCAGATCGTGATGGAACTGAATTCGACCCCAGAAGAATCAGCGCCCCCTTTTGTGGATGATGGACCGACGAGCGACTTCGGATTTTGTCCGCCGCGTTGGTATTCGATGTGGGAACCGCAACAGCGGGTTTGGCTGCTCGAACGCGTCACGACCTCGTTGCTCGCCGCTCGCGCGGCACCGCCCCAGTCGGCGATCTATGAGGCAACCGTGGAAGCGGTCTATGTTGAGATTGCTGATCTCATCGCGATGGAGATCACCACCGGGGCGCCGATCCAACGCGGCAGTTGGCGTGGTTCGTTGTTGGATGCGTACGTGCAGCGATGCCCGGAGGACAGCCTTCTCGGCGCGTTGCAGTTCGAGGCAACCACGATGGATCCTTGTTTGCCACCGTCGTTGACGCGGCAGTGGAACGAAGCTCAATCGGAAGAAAATTCCGCGGATGCGAATCAGGCGAACGAAGCAAACGCATCCGAATTGGAATCGTCGTCTAACCCGAGCGATCGAACCGAAGATTCACTTCGCGGAAAAACACGCAACTCCACCAACAACTCCGAAGAACCGGACTGGATGGCGTGGTGGACCAGCGTGATCGAGCGTCTCGTCGATGCGACTTATGGACCGCGTCTGCATCACGAAGCCGAGCGGTATCGCGACGGTGATCCTGAATTGCTGCATCGTTTTCTGCAGTCAAAAGGGGTCAACGACAAATTCATGCAGCGAATCCCGCCGCTGCGATCCCGCGGTCAAACCCAAGCGGCGATCGACCGAATCCAGAAGATGGTGTTCCCCGACGAATAAATCGGGTGACGTTTCACGACGCTTGCTCTTTGCAAGGCCGAGATCTTTTGCGTCGGCGATTCGACCCGAGGCCTTGCGGCCGTTCGGCCCGTTTGTGCCGTTTGGTCTTTTAAGGTTCGAGGGCACTTGCCTTCCGTCGGGCTTGCCCCGGCGGAGGTTTCAACTGTTGGCTACCTGCGACGGCCAATCAGATCGGCTCTCCGCTCCGGGCTTGCCCCGGCGGGAGCAACGCCTTGGTGCGCTGATTCCGCCGGGGCGAGCCGGCTCGAACAGGATGTTCTTACCCTTGTTGCGGCAGGCCATGAGTTCGGACATGAGCCGATCCACGCTGCCGGGGGCCGAGGCGAGCACGCCCCGCTTGAAAGCCTTTGCGATGTCGACG
>JBICHZ010000218.1:0-45139 GCA_043101355.1 Rhodopirellula sp. JB044 | reverse complement strand
CATAGCGTTGCGGCAGATCATCGCCGCTCTATCGGCTCTCAATCTGCTCTCTTGCAAACGCCCGCTCTGGCAAGGCCGTCGCCTTCAAATAAGCCTGTGCCGACGTGCGAACACATCGTCGGTCGTAGCGACTGCTCCCGATCAATCGCTACAGATTGTCTATTCGGACGTTCACCTGGATCCGATGCGTGCATTCTGGGCCGACGCATTTCCACGTAGTGAAAATCCGTGACCTAGGTTTTCCTGAGGTCTCGTCTCGCGGGCCCTTTGCGCCAGATCGCCAGCGTGCGACAGGCACGCGCGATCACTTTTCAATACGAACCCCAACCATTCGAACGCCTGATTGCAAAACGAGTTATGCGGATGTTCGCACAGACCTTTTCATTGATCTTCCGTCGGCATGACCGGCGTCCGAATCCCGTACCAGCGGGCGGATTGAGCAAGAACAACGGCAAACCCACTCGCGGCGGGATCGCTGTCACCGAACTCGCCATCGGACTCCCTATCGTACTGCTCGTTGCGATGGGGACCATGGAAATGTGCACCATCATTCGACTTCGTCAGAAACTCAAAATGATCGCGTACGAAGGAGCACGTGTCGGCATTCTTCCCGACGCCGGAGCCGAGAACGTCGATTGGCAATGCACCACTCTTTGCACCGAACAGTCTATTGAATCCGCGACAATCGAGTTGACACCTGCCGATCCGAGCAGCCTCGAATCAGGCGACTGGTTCCAAGTCAGCGTCGCGGCACCGTTTACCGCGAACTCGTTAACGGGCGCCTGGATGATCAACGCTTTCACACTCGATGAATCGGTCACCTTGCAAAAGCCTTAATTGCTTCCGTTTTCGCAGCAATCACAGTTTCGCAGCAGCAACTCGGCCCGCCCCAAATCGCTCATCGCATTTGAGACATCCATGACACGCAACTTCTTCGACACGACCGTGAGACGACACCCCCGCAACGGTTCGGTAACCGTCTTGCTGGTTGTGTTGCTTCCCGTGCTGTTCATGCTTTCCTCCTACGCGATCAACATCGCCTACATCGAAGCGGTGAACGCGGAAGTCCAAATCACAACGGATGCGGCGGTACAAGCAGCCGGGCGAGCTTATATTCAAAGCGGTGATGAGAACGCCGCTTTGGTCGCCGCCCAAGATGCCGCAGCGCGGAATCAGATCTCGGGCAAAACGATCCCGATCACCGCATCGGATCTTGAATTCGGGTCGAGTTTGCGGACATCGATGTCCGACGGATACGATTTCACGCCCGTCTCCGGTGGACAAGATGGCAACGCGGTTCGCCTGACGACCAACGCTCTTCGCAACGCGACATCTCCGGTTTTCTCGCCACTGTTTCCAACCATGGGTGTCGATGTACAGATCCGCCCGCAACGAACCGCGATCAGCACGCAGAGCACAATGGATGTCGCGTTGATCCTTGACCGTAGCGGATCGATGGCTTACGCGAGCGACGAAACCGCGGATCCTTATGTGAACCCTGCTGCCGCTCCGCCGGGGTGGACATTCGGGGATCCGGCACCACCGAACTCCCGCTGGCTCGACGTGGTGGCATCGGTGCAGTCATTCAAAAACTACCTCGAAGAATCTCCTCAAAAAGAGAAACTCTCGCTCTCGACATACTCTGACACTACCTCGACTGAGCAAATCTTAACGTTCGAGTATCAGAGCATTCTCGACGGGTTGAACGTGCACACCAATCAGTTCAACGGCGGGGGGACAGCCATTGGAACAGGGCTCTATGAAGCCCTTGGTGCGATCACGGACGAGTCCGTTGCGCGACCTTATGCGGTGAAGGTGATGATCCTTCTAACCGACGGGATTCACAACACGGGCACCAGTCCGGAATCGGCATCGTGGAGCATTAAAGATGCAGGTGTCACCCTTTTCACAATCACCTTCAGCAACGAAGCCGGACAAAACCGCATGAAGAATCTCGCTGAGAATTGCGGCGGCTTGCACTTTCACGCCGTCGATGCGACTCAGTTGACCGCCGCGTTTGAAGACATTGCCCGACGCCTTCCATCCCTGATGACCGAATAACATGAGCGTATTTCAAACTCCAACTCGCCGGTCCAATCGCCTCGGTGCCGCAGCCGTGGAAATGGCGATCGTTTCAACGGTCCTGTTTGCGGTGATCATCAGCAGCATCGAGATGTCGCGGATGTCCATGCTACGCCACTCGGCTGATTACTCTGCCTATCTCGGCGCCCGCGTCGGCATCATCACTGGCGCGAGCACATCTGATGTCGAAGCCCGAGTGGACGAACACCTGGCGAAACTCGGGGTCAAAAGCGCCGTCGTCACGGTCACCCCCGATCCGATCACCGAAGCGACCACCCAGGTCCAAGTCGAAGTCGCCATTCCGGCGTCCGGCAATAGCTGGATCATGCCTAAACACTTTACCGGCTCGGTCGTCGGACGCTGCACCTTGCTCACCGAACGTTCGGCGATGGTGATGAGCAAAGCCATACCGACACCACCGCCTCCTCCGCCGGAACCCGAACCGGAACCCGAGCCGGAGCCAGAACCCGAACCGACGCCCGAACCGGAACCAACACCCGAGCCGGAGCCGTCACCAGAACCGGAGCCCGAGCCCGAACCGGAACCAACTCCTGAACCGGAGCCCGAACCGGAACCGGAACCCGAGCCTCCACCACCGATGCTGTAATAGAATCGCCATGAACGCCTCTTCCGAATACAACTGTGTTCGGGAGAGGCTCATCGGCTAAAGTGAATCCGCGTACGACGGCTGCCACAATCGAACGTGGTCAGTCTCGCAAAACGTCCTTTCAACTGCCGAACATGGAGATCGCGTTGTCGACCTCTTCGATGGTTAGGCAAGATTGACGCCGCGAGGCCGGATCGACACATGTGCTGCGAAGCAAGGGAACGTGTAAACTGCCCAGCCCGCGATGGCGGATTCTCTGATAGTCGGTGACGCCATGCTTTTGGAGCGCGTCTTCCACCGCAGCGGCGTGCTCAGGACTCGATGCGACAGGCCATCTCGATACATCGTTCGGTGAAACGGCTCGCAATCGGAAGACGAACATCGGCGGGCGAACCACTTCGATACGCCCCGCTCGGATCAGTTCGGAGGCATACTTCCGAAAGAACGCCATCATCAACACACTGCAGTGAATCCCGTCGGCGTCGGGGTCCATCAAGAGAACCAACTTCTCGTAAACGCAGTTCTGCGGTGACGCGAGTTTGCGAATCGCTTCATCCCGGACCGCGTCGTCGCAGTCCGCCGTTTTACTCATCCGAGATCCTAATAACGTCTCGAAGATACGGCAGAAGACCTCGTTGTTTCTCGCGGCGTCGCGTCCAGCCTTGATCGCGTTGAGAGGCTTGCCCTGCAAAGCAAGTATGGATTGCACACGTGCGTCTCGAACTTGATCGACTGATTTCGCTGCGCTGTCGCCTTCGACGATCAAACATTCGGTGCCGGCAACAACGCGGTCACGTTTTTGAAGATCCCCCCCGCCGACCATGCGGAACGCGCCGACCATGCCGACCGGCCCAACCGCATCACAGGGGTAGTGTGTCGGCTGCTTCCCGTAGGGGATCAAACCAAGTCTCGCAAATCCGAGATGACGTCACGCATCGCCTGATACCGTTTCTCGGGACGTTTTTGCAAAGCACGCCCGACGATCTCATCGATTTCTTTGGGAATGTTGTACTGTGGGGATCGCTGACTCGGCGGTTCGATCTCACGATGTCGAATATTCTCAAACGTTTCGTCGATCGTTTTGCCACGAAACGGTTCACGAATCGCCATCACTTCGTAAAGAACGACCCCAACGCTGAAAACATCGGAACGTTCATCGATCGTCCGGTTGCCGACGATCTGTTCGGGTGACATGTACAGCGGTGTTCCCGGGCGCTGACCACCGCCGGTCAGTGTTTGCAACTGTTCGGCTTCGATTTCGGGTCGGACTTCGAGCGAGCTATCGTGCAGCGGTTGGTTGTCGTCGGCGTGGCCCCAAACCTTGGCAACGCCCCAGTCCAACAGAATCACTTCGCCAAAGTTTCCGACCCAAATGTTCTCGGGTTTGACGTCGCGATGGATCACACCGCGAGCGTGCGCGTAGGCGAGCGCCTGACATGCCGACGCCACAATCTCGATTCGGCGATCGATCGGGTATTCGCGGATGGCACTTTCGTCGCCACGGGCGATCCGTTTGAGAATCTCAAAAAGATTCTCGCCCGAGATCCGCTTCATGACGAAATACACACCCTCGAGATCATCTTCGCCGATGTCGTATACTGGTACCGTATTGGGATGCTGCAACTGAGCCGTCACCCGGGCCTCACGAAGCAACCGTCGTCGTTCGCGACGATCAAACCTTGTTTCCGGAAGCAGTTTTTTGATGGCAACGGTGCGACCGGTGACCGGATCAAACGCGGCTTGCAAAACCCCCGTACCTCCCCGCGCCATTTCCCGCAGGCCGGTGTATCGTTTCAGCCCGCTAGGAACATTCTTTGGTAAATCGGGGTCTGTTCCCGACAGAATGATGGTGGGTTCGTTCATGGTGTTGCTATTGTATCGTGTTGCTCGCCGTGTGTGCGAACCGCTCGATCCGGTCAGAATGATTCACAATCAAAGAACCAAAACAATGAACATGCCCGCCGATAAAGACGACAACACGCTCGACGATGCCAATTTAGTGACCGTCGCGGAGCGTGCCAACGAGATCTCCGCGAGCGTTCTGGTAAATATTTTGGCCGATGAAGGAATTCGTGCGGTATCCGTTGGTGGTTTTACCGCAGGATTCCGTGCGGAGGCCCCCGGATGGGTCCAAGTAAAAGTGTTTGAAAAAGATTCTGAGCGAGCGAAGAAAATTATCGCCGAGGTCAAAGAAGCTAATCCCGAGAATGAATGAACCGTGTCCCAAGTTGGCGATCACGATGGGCGATGCCGGAGGCGTCGGCCCTGAATTAGCATTGCGTGTTTGGCAACGTGAGGAAGTCCGCGAAGCCGGGCTGCCAATTTTGATGGGCAGTGCTGATCTTTTCGCGCGTGTCGCTAAAGAAAACTCGCTCGACCTACCCGAAACCATCACATGGTCGCAACTCGCCGAGATACCGCCAGGTTCCGACGGGTTTATCGTTGACGTCGGCCAGCTTGACGCAGCCGCCGTCAAGCCCGGTTCCTACTCAGACGATACAGGCAAGGCATCGTACGAGACGATGTGCGCGGCGATCGACGCGGCGTTGGACGGAAGGGTTGATGCGGTCGTCACCGGTCCCATTCAGAAAGAAGCGTGGATGCAGGCGGGCATCACTTTTCCTGGCCATACCGAACTGCTCGCCGATCGAGTCGGAAAGGCGCAGGGTTCCGCCCCGATCGATGTTCGCATGATGCTGGCGAGCGAGACCATCGCGTGTGTCCTTGAAACCATCCATGTCCCCTTGGCGGACGTTCCCGGACTGCTCAACACAGAGTCCCTCGCCAAAACAATCGAGATGGCCGGCCTCGCGATGCAACGTCGCAACCGTCGACGCGGCAGTTTACTACCGCCTCGAATCGGCGTTTGCGGGCTCAATCCACACGCGGGTGAACATGGGATGTTCAGCCATCTCGAAGAAGAGAACATTGTCATTCCGGCGATTGAGATTGCCCGCAAAAACGGATGGGACGTTCACGGTCCGTTACCGCCCGACACGGCGTTCACTCCCGCGATGCGAGACCGAATCGACGTCTATGTTTGTCTATACCACGACCAGGGTTTGATTCCACTGAAAGCACTTTCCTTTGATGACGCCGTGAACGTGACACTCGGCCTGCCGATCGTTCGTACGAGCGTTGACCACGGGACAGCCATGGACTTGGCATGGAAAGGCGTCGCGTCGGAAAAAAGCATGATTGCGGCGATCCGATTGGCATCTGAGTTGGTTGAGTCGACGTTGTGATGAGCCGGTCGAAACAATGGTTGAGCTGGATTGCGATCCTCGGGCTATTTTTTGTTTACGCCGGAGACGCCCCGCCGGGAGTCAACGAAGCCCACTATCTTGCGAAGGCAAAGAACTTCTGGGACCCGAGTTGGTGCAACGAAGACCTCTTCGTGTCGTCGGGTAAGGCACACTGGTTGTTCTATCAATTGTTCGGATGGCCAACGTTGTTCGTTTCGCTCTCGACCACCGCGTGGATCGGACGTTTGATCGGTTGGGGAATGCTCTCAGCAGGTTTGGTCCGGCTGTGTTCCCAACTACGCTTGCCACCTGCGGCCGCACCACTTATCGCCGTTCTCTGGGTTGCCGGAATCCAGGAAGGCAACCTCGCCGGTGAGTGGGTTGTTGGAGGAATCGAAGCGAAGGTTCCTGCCTACGCATTGGTATTGTTTGGCATCGCTGAATTGCTCCGCCGAAACTGGTCGGCGACTTGGCTCCTGTTTGGGGCCGCGTCGGCTTTTCATGTCCTGACCGGCGGATGGTCCGTGGTCGCCGGAGCCATCGCATTTCTCTATCTCGAACGGATCCAGCCTAAAGGAGGACAAGTTCGCCAACCTTTCTTTCGTCCCGCGCTGTTTGCCGGAGGGCTGATATCGCTGGTCGGGTTGTTACCGGCTGCCGCAATGTCGGCGGGCACGACGCCGGAGGAATCCGTCTCCGCGGCGAGAATCTACACCTACTTTCGCATATCCCACCACCTTCTTCCGTCCGCGTTCCATTTCGATTGGTTTGTCCGCCACAGTGTACTGACGATCGCGACAGGCCTTTTTTTAGGCGCCGACTGGTTCTACGCAGAGAGCCCGCGACGCGGCGGAATTATCGCTTTGGCTTCGTTCGCCGCGGGTGCGTTGTTGATTAGCCTCTGCGGGCTCGTGGTCGGGATGCTACCAGCCGTTGCACCGGACCTCGCGGCCAAGCTGCTGCGTTTCTATTGGTTCCGTTTGGCCGATGCGATCACACCACTCGCACTCGCGTGCAGCGTTGCCGGGTTGCTATCGAGCTACGCATCCAAACTGCCCTCGAAAGCTGGCCTATCGATCTGGAAACAAATCAGAAACTCGGTTCAACGCGACGTGCGATCCGCATGGTTGATTGCAGCAGGCATTGTTGTCGCACTTGCGATGTATCACGCGGGTCGGTCGACGTGGGAACGTGTCGCCGACAACGTCCCGATCTCGCACAGCAATCGATTATTGGGGCTCAACCGCGCCGCGAGTTACTGGAAACAACGCCGCACGATGGAAGATTGGATCGACGTTTGCCGATTTGTTCGTGCGAACACCGCCGCCGACGCGGTCCTGTTGACCCCTCGCCACCAACAATCCTTCAAATGGTATTCGCATCGTGCCGAGGTCGTGAATTGGAAAGACATCCCCCAGGACGCAGAAAACCTCCGCAAGTGGGCACGTCGGTTTGTCGAAGTTTTTCCAATGGAATTGTCGACGATGCGGGTCACCATCCGATACGACCGTCTTCGCGATTTCCGACGCCGCTTCAAGGTTGATTGGATGATTGTTGACCGACGTGTTGTCGGACCGCAGTTGCCCTTGGTGCAGGTTTATCCGGTTGGCGAAGAACGCAACTCGACGTACGCCGTCTACCGCCTCCCCACGATCAACGATTCACCTCAAAACGAAACCGTTGATGACGGGAAACGCCGAGAACGAACAAACGATTCTTCACCGGATTCCACGTCATGACGACCACGAGATTTCGCACCATTTGCCCGCACTGCCACGCCGTACTCGAGATCGATCGACGGAGTTCCTCTACGGTGGCGATCTGCGGTGCGTGCGACGCAGACGTTGAGTTCGATCGGTCTTCCCAAAATACCCCGGCAACAGTCAATCACTCATCGCCGCAAGACTCGGTGTTGCGTTCGTTTGCAATTGAGCCCGCGTTGGACGGGATACTCGTCAAAGCAATTGTCTGCCTGCGAGAACATTGGTCGGTTTTGCTACTGACATCGGTCGCTGCGAATTTGATCTGGTTCGTCTTGATCGGATGGCCCATCACCATGCTCCGGGAAGGATGGAGCCAGCTCGGACGCGAAGACGGAGGCTCTCTGTCGCTCGGATCGTTGGTCAGAGGGAGTGCGATCGCGGGCATCTTTCTATTTCCGGTTTCGGCATACACCCTCGTCGTCCTGGTGCGTCTCTCACTGGAGATCACTCGGTACGGAGCGACATTGCGAACCGAAAACAAACCCTCCCAAATCATCAATGCGCTGCGTGTCCCCTTCTCGATCATCATGCGAATGACGGGGCTCTTGCTGTTCGTGGCGATCTTGTTTGCGTTCACCTCATTCATCGGATTGATCGCAACGGTCTGTCTGTCGTTTGTGATGGACCAACAGACCGCGGTCTGGGTCGGCACACTCTTCCTGGGAGTTCTCCTGGTCGGCATCCTCTTCCTGCTGCAGTGGCTGCTGTGGCTGACGGTGTTTTTCATTTCCGACGGACGCGCCGATCTGATCACTGCGATGCAGTGGGGAGCAGGCTTATCAATGCGTCACCGAAAGTTAACGGTGTCACTGGTCACAATTTATTTCGTGCTCGCAACCGCGGGATCGATGCTGTTTTATGTTGGCCAAATCCTAACGACACCGATCGCGACCCTGCCTCTTGCGATTGGATACCTTCGCATGACGGGTGGGGAATACGAACGCACCAAAACGCTCACGTCGCCAGAAGACTCATGAGAAGTTCTTGCAGTTCCGCCTCGCCCGACCGATAGGCGAGATCAATCTGCAAGTAACCGAGCGGCAGGCCGGCGAGTTCGTCGACGGCGATTTTCACCGCGTCTTTGTGTGTGCATAAAACCAACTCCGGTGTGTTGGAGGACTTCAACTCGACCAGCCATTGGTTCAATTGTTCCCGAGCCTCTCGCTCGTAGGGATCGTGATCAGGCAGTCGGAAGTGCCCGACCACGTCCGCTCCGCACTCGCGTGCCGTTTGCTCAAACGCATCCGGATTCCCGATCGCGGAAACGAGTGCAATGCGACGCCCGGACAAAGACGCGATCGGTTCGGAGGGCCGTTGTTCGAACACGACACGTGTGGCCGCGTGCGTGGTTTCGAACAGCGGACGATTACCGAGATGAGATCGAATCTCTTTGCAAATCGCCTCTCGCCTGGACTCCTCGATCTGTTCTGACCTTGTCAGAATCACTGCGTCGGCACGCCGCAGACTGCTGACAGGTTCCCTCAAATAACCGCGTGGCAGTAGATGCCCAAACCCGAACGGGCAGGTGGCATCCACAACGACGAGATCCAGGTCGCGGTGCAAGCGACGATGTTGAAACCCGTCGTCCATGACAAGGATGTCGGCTTCTAACTCATCGACGGCAATTCGAGCGGCCTCGACCCGGTCAGGGTGCTGAACGTGGGGAACGTCTGGAAGCCGCTCGGCCAGTTCCAGGGCCTCGTCGTTGACACCCGTCTCCCCCGCACCGTAACCGCGACTCACGATGGCGACCTGTCGTCCGAGGTCGCGCAATCGTCGACACAGGTCACAAACGACAGGCGTCTTGCCGGTTCCGCCGGTCGTCAAGTTTCCAACGCTGATGACCGGCACGTCGGCTCGGCAAATTTCCTTGCGTCCGGCGTCATACTGGGCCCGACGCACACGTGCAGCCGCACCATAGAGAAGACTCGCCGCCCACAAAGAGGCTCGTATCGAGACGGCCACCGGTCCGTTTTTTTGGCCGCTGAGTAAGGAACGGTGATCGAGATTCATCGTGAAGTGCGTCTCGCGAAAACGAGCAATCGTGGGACGTCACAGACTCGTCCTAGAACCTGCCCAAACTTCGCCATACAGCTAGCAAACCAATCAGCCGGCGGGTGTTTGTCCCGGTTGCCCCATGGATCCCTCGGCGAGCGACGAGCGGCAGAGGAGTTTTCAGATAGGTTCCTAGAATCGGCTGACCGGCCGAGAACCGGATCGGTTTGTCTCGCTGAATAAGACTCGAACGAGGCAAACCGATCACACAAAAGGGTCACTCCCAGGAACTAAACGCCTGCGAGCGATGTACCAAGCGTTTGCCCGGGGGCGGGCAGGCAACTCGAGCCTTCGAGGTAGATATCGATCGCCCGAGCAGCGCCGCGACCTTCATTGATCGCCCAAACCACGAGGCTTTGTCCACGACGACAGTCACCAGCGGCAAAGACGCCTTCGACGTTGGTAGTGAATTTGCCATGCTCGGCTTGGAAGTTACTCCGCCCGTCGGTTTCCAAGCCGATTGACTCGGCGACGTATTGTTCGGGGCCGAGGAAGCCCATCGCGAGCAGGATCAGTTGTGCCGGCCATTCTTTTTCGCTGCCTTCGACTTCGCTCATTTGCCATCCGCCTTCGTCGTTCTTGGTCCATTGGACCTCGACAGTTTGGACACCTTTGAGCTTGCCCGAATCATCGGTCAAGAATTTCTTGCTCAGGAGTTGATACTCTCGTGGATCTTTGCCGAACTTCGCTTCGGCTTCTTCGTGACCGTAATCGACACGGAAGATCCGCGGCCATTCCGGCCATGGGTTATCTGGACCACGCGATTCCGGCGGCTTCGGCAACAATTCAAAGTTGACGACCGAACGGCAACCATGCCGCAGGCTCGTGCCGATGCAGTCGGTTCCCGTGTCACCACCACCGATGACAATGACGTCTTTGCCTTCGGCACTGATAAAGCGATCGTTCAGGCTGTCGCCGTGCACGCTCTTCTGCGTGTTCGCAGTCAAGAATTCCATGGCAAAGTGAATGCCTTTCGCGTCGCGCCCCTCGATCGGCAGATCGCGAGGTTTCGTCGCACCGCAGGCGAGCAGAACGGCGTCATAGTCTTTCTGCAGGTCTTCCGGCATGATGTCTTTCCCGACGTTCACGCCGGTACGGAATTCGATGCCTTCGGCAGTCATTTTATCGACGCGACGCTGCACCGCTTTCTTGGACAGCTTCATATTTGGGATGCCGTACTGCAACAAACCACCGATGCGGTCGGCTCGTTCGAACACGGTCACCAAATGGCCGGCTTTGTTGAGTTGATCGGCAGCCGACAACCCGGAAGGCCCGCTACCGACGATCGCGACTTTCTTACCGGTGCGTTCTTCGGGCGGTTCGGGTTTGATCCAACCTTCGTCCCACGCACGATCGACAATCGCGTTCTCGATGTTCTTGATCGTCACGGGCGGATTGGTGATTCCGAGCACGCACGCACCTTCGCACGGCGCGGGGCAAGTCCGACCGGTGAACTCGGGGAAGTTATTGGTCTTGTGCAACCGCTCGATCGCTTCCTTCCAACGGTTGTTGTAAACCAGATCGTTCCATTCCGGGATCAGGTTGTCGATCGGGCATCCGCTGCCGGATTGGCAAAACGGCACTCCGCAATCCATGCAACGAGCGCCCTGCGTTTTGAGGTGCTCGGTTTTGTGCTCGGTGTAGATTTCGTCGTAGTCGTTGATCCGGACAACCGGCAAACGCCACGGCACTTTTTCGCGATCAAATTCTTTGAATCCGGTGGGCTTTCCCATAATGATGGTCCTAGATGAGTCGGAGAGGCTGGGGATGATCGGAACGGCAAAGAGCGGTCCCGCGAGACCCGCGATCATTGATCCCGGGTCCGAATAAAAGGTTGCTAGTTACGCGTTGACGGCGACCTCGGCGGCCTTCTTTTCCGCCTTTTCGAGCAGCACGCGTTTGTAATCGGTCGGCATGACCTTCACACATTGGCTGAGGAACGTGCCCCAGTCCGCGAGGGCTTCGCCGGCGACTTCGCTCGAGGTTAACTCTTGGTGACGTCGAATCATTTCCTTCACCATCGCCTCTTCTTCGCCGCCCTCGATCTTCTCGAGTTCAACGGTTGCGAGGTTGCAGTTCAGATTAAAGTCGCCTTCGCGGTCCCAAACATAAGCAATCCCACCGGACATCCCGGCGGCAAAGTTCCGTCCGGCTCGACCGAGCACGACGACGCGTCCACCGGTCATGTATTCACACCCGTGATCGCCGACGCCTTCGACAACGGCGTTGGCACCACTGTTGCGAACACAGAACCGTTCGGCAGCACGACCGCTGAAGAACACTTCACCACCGGTCGCACCGTACAGGCACACGTTTCCGACGATGATGTTGTCGACGGCCGTGAACGTCTTTTCACGCGGTGGATAGACCACAATTCGCCCGCCGGAAAGTCCCTTGCCGACATAGTCGTTGGCATCGCCCTCGAGTTCGATGGTCACACCGTGAGCCAAGAAGGCACCGAGACTCTGTCCCGCCGACCCCGTCAAATCGATATGCACGGTGTCATCAGGCAGTCCCTTCTGCCCATGGACCTTCGCGATTTCGTGCGACAGGATCGTGCCGACGGTTCGGTTGATGTTGATGATCGGCGAACTGATGCGGACCGGTTCGCCGGTGTCGATCGCGTTGCGAGCTTCCCCGAGCAGTTTGGTCATATCGAGTGATTTCTCGAGACCGTGATCCTGTGCACGCGAGCAAATCACACCGACATCTTCGTGCGGCTTGGATGCCGGTTGAAGAACCTGGGTCAAATCCAATCCGTCGCTCTTCCAGTGCTTGATCGCTTCCTCGGTCTTCAACACATCACTGCGTCCAACCATCTCGTCGATCGTTCGGAAACCGAGTTTCGCCATCAGACGGCGGGCGTCTTCGGCGACCATGAACAAGTAGTTTACAACGTGTTCTGGTTTGCCCTTGAACATCTTTCGAAGGTCGGGATCCTGCGTCGCGATTCCAACCGGGCAGGTGTTGAGGTGACACTTCCGCATCATGATGCAGCCCAAGGTGATCAACGGAGCGGTTGAGAAACCAAACTCCTCGGCACCGAGCAGGGCAGCGATCACGACGTCGCGTCCGGTTTTGAGACCGCCATCGGTTTGCAACACCACTCGGCTGCGCAAATCGTTGAGCACCAAAACCTGGTGAGTTTCCGCGATCCCGAGTTCCAACGGCAGACCGGCGTGCTTGATACTCGTCAAAGGCGACGCACCGGTACCACCGGTATCACCGGAGATCAAAATGTGATCTGCGTGAGCCTTGGCCACACCGGATGCGATCACACCGACGCCGACTTCACTGACCAACTTCACACTCACCCGAGCAGACGGGTTACTGTTCTTCAGGTCGTGAATTAGCTGCGCGAGGTCTTCGATCGAATAGATATCGTGGTGGGGTGGTGGGCTGATCAGACCAACACCCGGCGTGCTGTAACGGATTCCGGCGATATAGTCATCGACCTTCTTACCGGGCAACTCGCCACCTTCACCAGGCTTGGCTCCCTGAGACACCTTGATCTGCAGTTCGTCAGCATTGGCGAGATATTCGATCGTCACACCGAAGCGTCCCGACGCGATCTGCTTGATCGAAGATCGTTTCGAATCACCGTTTTCGAGCGGCTTGAACCGAACCGGATCTTCGCCACCTTCTCCGGTGTTGCTCTTGCCACCGAGACGGTTCATCGCGATCGCGAGCGACTCGTGCGACTCGGCACTGATACTGCCGAGGCTCATCGCACCGGTGCAGAACCGTTTGACGATGTCCTTCGCACTTTGGACTTCATCGAGCGGGATCGACGGACCGGCGACTCCTTCTTTGAAGCCCAACAAACCACGAAGGGTGCAACGGGTTCGGTTGTCTTCGTTGATCGCGTGAGCAAACTTCCAATAGGCGTCTTCGTCGTTGTTGCGTGCAGCGACTTGTAGACTCGAAATCGCCTGCGGGCTCCATGCGTGCTTCTCACCTTCGGCACGCCAGTGGAACTCACCGAGGTTTGGCAACGAAGGCAACTTGTCGTCCGCCTTTTCCGGGTAGCCGAGTTCGTGACGCCGCAGTGTTTCTTCGGCAACGATATCGAACGAAACCCCTTGGATACGACTGGCCGTACCGACGAAGCAACGATCGATGATTTCATCGCGAAGTCCCAGCGCCTCAAAGATCTGAGCACCTTTGTAACTTTGCAGGGTGCTGATCCCCATCTTGGCCATGACCTTCAGCATGCCTTTGCCGACACCTTTGCGGTACGCAGCAACGATTTTGTCGTCGTCCATCGACGCCGGCAACAAACCGTCGCGGTGAGCCTGCCACAGAGCCTCGAACGCGAGGTACGGGTTGATCGCATCGGCACCGTAACCGATCAGCAGGCAGTGATGATGCACCTCGCGGGCTTCGCCTGTTTCGAGGACCAAACCGACGCGGGTTCGCTTCGCACGTGCGACCAAGTGATGGTGCACCGCACCGGTTGCGAGCAGCATGCTGACCGGGACGCGGCCATGGCCGACCTTGCGATCGCTCAGGACCACCAACTCGATTCCCTCATCGCAGGCCGCTTCCGCTTCCGCACAGATTCGGTCGAGCGTTTTTTGAACACCGGCCTTTCCTTCGCTGCGGTCAAACGTGATGTCGATCGTGCGGCTGCTCCAACCTTGATGGTTGATGTGCTTCAGCGCCGCGATTTCTTCGTTGGTCAGGATCGGGTGATCCACGAGCAATCGGTGACAGTGCTGTGGTGTGGCGGCGAGCAGGTTTTGCTCAGGACCGATGTAGCACTCGAGCGACATGATGACTTCCTCGCGAATCGAATCGATCGCGGGGTTGGTCACCTGCGCAAAGAGTTGTTTGAAGTAGTCATAGATCATCCGAGGCTTGTCAGACAAACACGCCAACGCCGAGTCGTTGCCCATCGAACCGACCGGGTCACGCAGTTGCTCAACGAGCGGACGGAGCATGAAATTCATCGTTTCGGCGGTGTAGCCGAACGCTTGCATCCGCGACAACAACGTGTCCGCGTCGAAGCCGTGTGGTTCTTGTTCGGGATGCAAATCCGCCAAACGGATCCGCTGATCTTTGAGCCATTTGCCATAAGGCATCCGGCTCGCGAAGTTGGCTTTTAGTTCTTCGTCCGGGATCAGACGCCCTTCTTCGAAATCAACCAAGAACATCTTGCCTGGTTGCAAGCGACCCTTCTCGCGAACGATCGAAGGATCGACCGGCAACACTCCGACCTCACTCGCCATGATCACGCGATCGTCGTGCGTGATGTAGTAGCGACTCGGACGCAAACCGTTTCGGTCGAGCGTCGCACCGATGTACTTTCCGTCGGTGAACACGATCGACGCCGGGCCATCCCACGGTTCCATCAGGCAACTGAAGTACGCGTAGAACGCACGCTTCTCTTCCGGCATGGTTTGATGCTTTTGCCATGCTTCGGGCACCATCATCATGATGGCTTCCTGCAGAGTCCGGCCGTTCATCAGAAGAAATTCGAGAACGTTATCGAACGTCCCCGAGTCGCTCAGGTGAGGTTCGATGACGGGGAACAATTTCTTCAGATCGTCGCCGTAGATCTCGCTCTCGGCCATCCCTTCGCGGGCACGCATCCAGTTTCGGTTGCCCCGCAGCGTATTGATTTCACCGTTGTGGCTCATGAAACGCAGCGGTTGTGCCCGGTCCCAACTCGGGAACGTGTTGGTCGAGAACCGGCTGTGAACCATTGCGAGATGCGTTTCGAAATCATCATCGCGAAGGTCAGGGTAATACGGCATCACCTGTGCGGGCGTGAGCATCCCTTTGTAGATGATCACTTTCGTCGACAACGAACAGACGTAGAACACCAACGCTTGTTCGAGCGTTTCGCTGCCACGCAGTTGATGCGAAGCCTGTTTGCGGATCATGTACAAACGACGTTCGAACTCCTCCTCGGAGATTCCGTCCGCGGCGGCAACGAAGAGTTGTTCGATCACCGGTTCGCTGCGTCGCGCGGTCGGCCCGACGTCGGCGGCGTCTGTTTCTTGCGGGACGTCACGCCAACCGATCAGCGTTTGCCCTGCTTCAGCGATCAGTTTCTCCAGCGTGTCTTTGCAAATCTTCCGCTCGGCTTCGTCGGTCGGCAGGAAAATCAGCCCGGCGGCGAATTTGCCGGCCTCGGGAAGATCCACACCGAGATCCGCTTTGGCAACCTTGCGAAGAAACTTGTGCGGCAAACCACACATGATTCCAGACCCGTCGCCGGTGTTGGGTTCACACCCGCAGGCCCCGCGGTGATCCATATTTTGCAAAATCGTATCGGCATCGATCACGATTTGGTGGCTCGGTGCACCCTTGATGTGTGCGACGAAACCGACGCCACAGGCATCCTTTTCCATTTCTGGATCGTAGAGGCCTTGTGCCGGCGGCAGATGGAATTGGTTGAGTTTGGTCATCGTCATGGGAATACAGTGAGGAGTGAAAACGATTAATCGATAATGGCTGCTGATTCCCGTCCTAAATCAGCACGGACACGGCCCGGTCCCTGGACTCGCTTTTTTCGCGGTCGGCTTTGGCAGCCTCGGTTTTAGTGAGCAGGTCGTGCTCCATCTCGCGGCCCAGCAGTAGCGAGCCGAATTCGGTTGCGGCGCGGCTCAATTTGCCACGCTTACGGAAGATGATGCCCAAAGGACGAACCATCTGAATTTCGGGACAGGCAACAACTCTCAGGGTGCCGTTGGCTGTCTCTCGACGAACCGCGGCCTCCGGAACAATTGCAATCCCACGGTTTGCCTGGATGGCACGAACGATCGAGTCGCAGTTGTCGAACTCCATCGATGTCGAAACAACGACGCCCGCCGACTTGAGGCATTGGTCAATCGCCCGACGCAGCACCAGACTCTTGTCGAAACTGATCATGTCCATCCCCTGAAGGCGCGAAGCCGGAATCTCCGTCTCACTCGCCAGCGGATGCTCTGCAGAGCATACCAGACGCATCGGTTCGGATTGCCAAGCAATCGCCCCGAGAGTCTTCGTCGCCCGCGGAAAACTGACCAACCCGAAGTCGACCTCGTTGCTGGTGACCATCTCGACCACCCGCTGGCTCGAACCGAACTCGGTCCGGATGCGGGCCTCGGGATGCTTCTGCTCGAAGGCCTGTTTCGCCTCCGGCATGTAACTCAGCCCGACCGAGTAAACCGCCCCCACGGTCACCGTATCCACTAAGCGACGACCGTGTTGTTGGACTCGTTCTTCGAGCTCTTTGTATTGCCGCACGATCTCTTTGACGCCATCGAGATAGATCTGTCCGGCCTCCGTGAGCTTCAAAGGACGCTTGGAACGATCGATCAACGTCGTCGACAACGATTCCTCCAGGTGGCCGATGGATTGACTCACCGCACTTTGAGTCACACCGCCAGCGGCGGCAGCTTTGGAAAAGCTCCGCTGGTCGGCAACGTGACAGAAAAGTTCGAGGGTTCGTAGCTGCAAATCACACCTTATTAATTTGCCTGATACTGCGGGCCGAGATCGTTAGCTCGGCTAATGCGGGAAGCTTACCTATCTTGTGAGATAACGTCAATAAGTCGTGAAAAGTGCGCACAAAAAGCGAAACGGCCTGCAACTGCCGTCAATTGGACCACTTTGCTCACACCCGTACCCCCCAAACGTCACACTGAAATGTCCGACGGAATCCCATCCCGGATTCGCCCACACCGCCGGCACAACCCTCGAGGACAATAACGCCCTCGCGAGAAAGCCAACGCCCCCAGAAAGCCAACGCCCCCAGAAAGCCGACGCCCCGGAGAAAGCCAACGCTCCGGAGAAAGATCCGCTAGCGAAAAAAGGGCAGGGGAAACCGCCCGTGAGGCGCCACCAGACAACCTAAACGCCTCGGTAGGAGTGACCACCAGACACTGAAACCACAAAAATCGCCAATTTGGTTGGTACATCATCCAGGGCAATGCGTTGCAGCATCGACCGGCTGACGAGTCGACTTGATGCTTTCTTGATCCGCCATCACCCCCACAACCGGGTGCGGCAAGATTTGACAGTCAGGGTGACTTTGATACCATAAGACGAATTCGACGGGGCCATCGATCTCACTGAGGTAGCGGCCCTGTTGATATCCCCCACCTTTCCTTTCGGTCGAATGCGAACCCCTTCGCGTCACGCCGATTCCCGCCTCCCAATTTGTTACAGACGCCTGCGAACAAGCCTCGCGAATGCGCGTCGCGAGAGCTTTAACAAATTTCCCACCTCAAGTCTTTACTCCCTTCACCCGGACTCGTTCCGAAATGCACGGTGGGGATGCGGACTTCCCTTTGCTCTTACAAGGAGCCGACAACAATGACGTGTCAAGGAAATCCATTGACCCGATCGGGCCTGTTTGGACGCCGTGGTTTCTTAATGGCGGGTGCTGCCGGAGGGCTCGGCCTTTCGCTTCCCGACCTACTCATGCGTCGAGCCGCGGCGGAGATGAAGCAGTACGACTTCATCAAAGCACGTGCGAAGAGTGTGATTCACATCTACCTGCCCGGTGGAATGGCTCAGCAAGAATCGTGGGACCCCAAACCCTACAGCCCGCTCGAGTACCGAGGCGAACTCGGAACGACCAAGACGAACACGGGCGAGGTGATCTGCAACTCGATGCCGAAACTGGCAAAGCAAGCAGACAAATACTGTGTGATCCGGTCGATGACGCACGGCGAGGCGGCACACGAGAGGGGAACACACAACATGTTCACGGGCTACAAACCGAGCCCGGCGTTGCAGTATCCCAGTTTCGGGGCGGTGGTCAGCCACGAATATGGGCCCCGCAACAACCTGCCCGCTTATATCTGCATCCCCAACGTTCCCAACGAGTTTGCGGGAACGGGATACCTGCCGAGCAGCTACGGCGGGTTCGCACTCGGTGCCGATCCCGCTCGTGGCGATTTCCAAGTCCGCGACTTGAATCTCGCCGGTGGCGTCGACGCCAATCGGTTCACCCGTCGCAAAGCGGCTCTCGAGAAGATCAACCAACGTTTCGTATCAATGACGGCCGCCGACAACATCGGCGCGATGAACACGTTCTACGAGCGGGCCTACGACCTTCTAGACACTCCGGCGGCAAAGGAAGCGTTCGACCTTTCGAAAGAAGACGACAAAACGCGAGACCGATACGGACGCAATCAAGCCGGCGCGAGAATGTTGATGGCTCGCCGTTTGGTCGAAGCCGGATCGCGTTTGGTCACGTTGACCTACGGCAGCTGGGACATGCACGCCAACATCACTCGCGGCATCAACGGCCAAATGCCCGCGTTTGACCAAGGTCTTTCGGTCCTGCTCGAAGACCTGAGCGAACGCGGCCTGCTCGACGAAACACTCGTCATGGTCAGCAGCGAGTTTGGTCGCACCCCCAAGATCAACAACGACGCCGGTCGAGATCACTGGCCGAAGGTGTTCAGCGTGATGCTCGCCGGTGGCGGAATCCGCGGCGGCATGATCCACGGGGCGTCCGATTCGACGGCCACGGAACCGGATTCCGATCCGGTGTCGCCCGCTGATTTGGCAACCACGATGTATCACTTGCTAGGCATCGTTGCCGACAAGGAGTTGATGGCTCCTGGTGCCCGACCGATCGAAATTGTCGACGGCGGCAAAGTCATTGAAAATATCCTCAGCTAGGCGGGAGTCTCACCGATGCAATTGATCTCCACCGGCTGCATGGTCGGCCGATTAATGGGGGTGGCAACCCTCGCGTGCGCGTTGGCATCTCAATCGCCCGCGGCGTTTCCCGTTGTCACGTACCACACGCCGCTCGGCGTAACGCGGGGCGGCGAAGCCACGATCGTTCTCCATGGCGACCGACTGTCGGATGCCCGAGAGGTTCTTTTTGACCAACCCGGGATCGAAGTCGTCGGCTGTAAACCGATCGACAATAAAAAGGTCGAACTCAAAGTCAAAACGGGCGAGAACCTGTCCCCGGGTTTGTATTCGTTCCGCTTGGTCACCGCCAGCGGCGCGACCAACCTACGTTTCCTCGGCGTGGGAACGATGCCCATCGTGCAAGAGGTCGAACCGAACAACGACTTCGCCTCTCCTCAAGAGATCCCGATGGACCGAACCGTCGAAGGAAACGTTGATCGCGAAGACGTCGACTGCTACCGAGTCTCGCTCAAAGCGGGCCAAAAACTCACCGTTGAAATCGAAGGAATCCGACATCGTTGGAGCCTCAACAACCGCGACATCTTGGATCCTTACATCGCGATCCTCGATGAAAAACGATTCGAAGTAGCTGTCAGCGACGACTCCGCCCTGTTCCAACAAGACGGCGTTTGCTCCTACACGCCCGAACAAGACGGCCAGTACACAATCTTGGTCCGGGACAGTTCCTTCTTGGGGCAAAAGAATGTCTGCCGCTATCGCTTGCACGTTGGGTCATTCCCGCGGCCAACGACGGTCATTCCGTCGGGCGGCGTCCAAGGTGAGATCTTGCAGGCCAAACTGATCGACATCGATGGCACGATCACGGACGCGTCGGTGCAACTGCCCACCGATCTGCTCGATCCACAAAAATCGTCTGGACCGACACAGCCATACCCGGTCGTCACTGCGGACGAGTCGGGTGTCTCACCGTCGCCAAACTGGATCCGCGTCGGCAACCTACCGATCGTCACCGAAACGGAGCCGAACAACGATCACCGCAAAGCCCCCGAGTGTTCGGTACCGGCACTCCTGTGCGGGGTCATTAACAAACCGGGCGATTTCGATTGCTTCGCGTTTGCCTGTAAGAAAGGCGAGAAATACCGAGTCAAACTCTACGCGCGCGAAACCCTGCGTTCTCCTCTCGACGGTGTCATGAACCTCTTCGATGCCAACGGCAAATCGGTCAAGGGCAGCGACGATAGCGGTGGTAAACTCGACGGTTTCTTCGACTTTACCGCCACGAGCGACTCCAAACACACGATCCGGATCTACGACCACCTGCGCGGCGGCAGCCCGCTGCACAACTACGTGATCGAGGTGTCTCGACTACAACCGAGTTTCAGCATCGGCCTGAAAGAACTGCGTCGCGATGAAGCGATGGTTGTCCCCGTTCCGATCGGTGGCACCGGCGCGATGATGGTGCAAGTCAAACGCGATCAATTCAATGAAGAAATCGCTCTCGCGTTGGACGGATTGCCCGAGGGAGTGACCGCTCAGACCTTTCCGATCCCCAAAGGACGAATCGAAATCCCGGTGGTTCTCACCGCAGCAACCGATGCCCAACTCAAAGGCACATTCTTCGATGTGCTAGGTGAAGGCAAACTCGGTGACAAAACCGTGCGTGCTGACCTGCAACAGCACCATAAGATCGTTCTCGGTCAGAACCGACGTGCGATGCTCGAACACTCGACGCCCAAAGCGGTGATGGCGGTTTGTGAGGCGATGCCGTTTTCGATTGAGCTCGTTCAGCCCAAAACACCACTGCTCCGCCGGGGCAGCAAAGAGTTGCTCGTCCGAATCCAACGCGACGAAGGGTTTGAAAATCCCGTCTACCTCAAGACGCTCTACAACCCTCCGGGCGTCGGCGTGAACAACAGCCGAAAGATCGATAAGGGCAAGAACGAAGTCACCATCCCGATTACCGCGAACCAGAACGCCGCGATGGGAACATGGCCGATGGTGATGCAGGTCAGTTATGGGACCAAAACCGGCACCCAAACGGTCGCCACCGCCCCGATCATGCTCGACGTCGAAGACTCTGTTTTCAATTTCAAATTCCCTCGAGCAGCCGCGGAGACCGGTGGCGAAACCTCGCTGACTTTGGAAATGGAAAAGATCCGAGACATTAAAGGCGAGATCGAAGTTCAACTCGTCGGGATGCCCAACGGCGTCACGTGCGATGCTCCCGTTCAGAAAGTCACACTCGAGAGCACCACGGTAACCTTCCCGCTCAAGATTGCGGCCAACGCCAAGACCGGCTTGCACAAAACCCTCAACGTGCAAACCCGCATCCGCCGCGACGGCGAAACGATGATCCAAACCAACGGTACCGGCGAAATCCGTGTCGACAAACCCGTTGTCAAAAAGAAACCAAAGACTGAACCGGAGAAGAAACCTGCGTCACCTCCACCAAAGAAAGATGCAGCACCCAAACCACTGAGCCGCCTCGAACAACTGCGTCTCGAAAAGGAGTCCTCATGATTGGTTCAATCCGCGTCAACAGCAAGCATCGTCAAACGACACGCCCCGCGACACTGAACGTTCAGGCGTTCCCTACGACGACGACCGCCGCAGTTTAGATGAGCGTTTATCTCGCCGCGGTGATTGGTTGCCTGGTTTGCCTGCAGCCCGCGTCAGGCGCCACCCCAGACGCTTCGGTTGCGAAACCGGACCCGCGAAAGACCATCGAGATGGATGTCTATCCGGAATCAATTTCTCTGAACTCCGGGGCTGATTTCCAATCCTTTATCGCGGTTCTTCGACGTGATGATGGCGTCACGCTCGACATCTCCGACCGAGTTCGCTGGACCCTCGAGAATCCGGCTCTCGCCAAAATCGACGGCCATGTTTTGCGTCCCTTGGCGGACGGTGAAACCGTGCTCTCGGGTCACTATGAAGGCGGGCTCGTTCGAGTTCCCGTGAAGGTTGAGAACGCAGCCGTGACGCCCGAAGTCAGTTTTGCCAAAGACGTCATGCCTGTTCTGACCCGATCGGGTTGCAACACAGGATCCTGCCACGGCGCGGCCCGGGGGAAAGACGGTTTCCGCCTGAGCCTGTTCGGTTTTGATCCTCAAGGCGACTACCAACGCATCACTCGAGAGATCGGTGTTCGACGAATCAACCTCGCGATCCCCGCCGAGAGTCTGTTCTTGAAGAAGGCGATCGGTGCGGTGCCCCACACCGGTGGCAAGCTCTTCGATATCGATAGCGACTACTACGCGACACTCCATCGATGGCTCCAAGCCGGAGCGTTGAATGATCCCGCAGACGCGCAACCGCCCGCGGTCACGTCCGTCGAGATCTATCCGAAACAAGCGGTCCTCGAAGGCGACCTCGCGGTGCAACGAATGGTTACGGTTGCAACCTATGCCGACGGGACCACACGCGACCTCAGCCGACTCGCCGCGTTTTCGAGCAATAATTCCTCCGTTGCTTCGATCGAGCAAGACGGCGTCGTGACTGCCCATGGTCGTGGCGAAGCATTCGTCATGGCTCGATTTGACACCCATACCGTCGGCAGTCAAATTCTCACCCTCCCCGCGGACCTCGACTACACGCCGCCGGAATCGCAACCGAGCAACTACGTCGACGAACTCGTTGACAAAAAGCTGCAGCAACTCCGCATTCTCCCGAGCGGTCCCTGCACCGACGAGGAGTTTATCCGCCGCCTGACGATCGACGTCACCGGCCTGCTGCCCACCGAAGAAGAGGTCACGCGTTTCACCGCGGATCCTGCGCCGGACAAACGTGAAGCTCTCGTTGATCAACTCTTGGCGAAGAAAGAGTTCAGCGAAATTTGGGCGATGAAGTTCGCTCAGTTGTTGATGATCAAGAGCGACAACCGCGTCAGCAAGAAGTCGGCGTTGCTCTACGCGAACTGGCTGATCGACCAATTCGCTCGCAACATTCCGATCAACCAAATGGTCCACGATTTGTTAACCAGCACGGGTGGCACGTTTGGCGAACCAGCGACGAACTTCTATCAGATCGAACGTGACACGCTGAAGACGTCCGAAAACGTCGCGCAGGTCTTCATGGGTATTCGCACGCAGTGTGCTCAGTGCCATAACCATCCGTTCGATCGTTGGACAATGGACGATTACTACGGGTTCGCTGCGTTCTTCACGCAAGTCGGCCGAAAACAAGCCGAAGACTATCGCGAGCAAATTGTTTTCAATCGCTTCAGTGGCGAGATGAAACACCCGGTAACCAAACAAAACGTCGCCCCCAAATTTCTCGGCGGGGACGCACCGGAAACACGTGGAAAGGATCGGCGTGAGGTCTTGGCCGATTGGCTCGTCTCGCCCGAAAATCCGTACTTTGCCACTAGCATCGCGAACCGCGTTTGGGCGCATTACATGGGCGTCGGCATCGTCGATCAGGTCGATGACGTTCGGGTCAGCAATCCGCCAACGAACCCGGAATTGCTCGAAAAACTCGGCGAGAAACTCATCGAGTACAACTACGACTTCCGCAAACTGGTGCGAGACATTTGTGTCAGTCGCGCGTACGCTCGCAGTTGTCAAACGAATGAAACCAACGCGCACGATACCCGCAACTATGCCCACGCGGTCATCCGACGCATTCCGGCCGAGAGCCTTCTCGATTGCATCTGCCAGGTCACCGAGTCGAACGAGAAATTCAGCGGACTGCCGTTGGGAAGTCGTGCGGTGCAAATCGCCGACGGCGCGGTGTCAAACTACTTCCTGAACACGTTCGGCCGATCGCCACGGACGACGGTGTGCGATTGCGAGGCGACAACCGATCCGTCTCTTTCGCAGGCGTTGCATCTGCTCAACGGAGCAACCGTCTCTCGGAAAATCACGACCGGCAAGCTGATCAAACGATGGGTCGAGCAGGACAAACTCGAAACAGAAAAGATCGTGGAACGCATCTACCTTCGTTCACTCAGCCGGATGCCCGAACCGGCGGAACAGGAAGCCGTCCAAACCATGCTCGCTGAGAAAGACGCCAACCGCACACAGGTGTTGGAAGATGTCTTCTGGGCGGTACTCAACAGTCGCGAATTCGTATTTAACCACTGAGTCTGAAGCTATGAAGTTGTCTCTCAAGATCACCGCAGTGGCGTTCGGTTTGGCCGCCGGCTCGGCGTCGATTTACTCGTTCGCAGACGACGCAAAATCGCCCGACGGCGTCGTGGCAAAAGTAACGTACGAAGACGACGTCAAACCGATCTTCCGCCAGCACTGCATGACCTGTCACAACCAAAGTGATAAACGTGGCGGTCTCGCAATCGACTCGTACGCGGCCTTGATGGAAGGCGGCGGCAGCGGTGAGGTCGTCTATGACGACGGAGATATCGATGCCAGCCGATTGTGGCAGCTCGTCAATCATGACGACACGCCGGTCATGCCTCCGGATCAACCCAAGATCCCCGCAAAGCAGCTCGAGATCCTGAAAACCTGGATCGAAGGCGGCGTGCTCGAGAACTCAGGCAGTAAAGCGAAAGCAAAGAAGAAAAACGCGTTAGCGTTCGTCGCTCCTGCGGGTGGCAAACCGGAAGGTCCACCGCCGATGCCCAAATCGCTCCCTCAAACAACGCCCGTCATCACGCAGCGAGCAGCCGCGGTCACGGCGATTGGTGCCAGCCCATGGGCACCTCTCGTTGCGGTCGCCGGTCAGAAGCAAATCGTGCTCTATCACGGTGAGACCGCCGAGTTGCTCGGAATCCTACCGTTCGAAGAAGGCATCGCTCAATCACTCCGGTTCAGCCGCGACGGTCGCTACTTGATCGCCGGTGGCGGCGAACACAGTGTGCGTGGCATTGCGGCTGTCTACGAAATTGAAAACGGAACACGAGTCGCCAGCGTGGGTGACGAATACGATGTCGTGTTCGACGCGGACTGCAACGACAAACTTTCGCGAATCGCGTTGGGCGGACCGCAACGCATGCTGCGGATCTTCGACGCGACCGACGGGTCGCTGCTGTTCGACCTGAAAAAGCATACCGATTGGATTTACTCGGTGGCCTTCAGCCCCGACGGGGTCTTGGTGGCCTCGTCCGATCGCAGCGGTGGACTCGTGGTCTGGGAAGCCGACACCGGACGACAGTTCCTCGACCTGATAGGGCACAAAGGCGCGGTCAATTCGCTCTCGTGGCGTGACGATTCCAACGTCTTGGCCAGCGCCAGCGACGATGGGACCGTCAAACTATGGGACATGGTTGCCGGGAAGGCGGTTAAGTCGATCAACGTCGGAGGTGGCCCGGTCACCGCGGTACGGTTCGATCACAAAGGCCAACTGGTCACCGCAACCAAAGACCGCAAGGTCCGGTTGTGGGACGCAACCGGGAAGAAACTCAAAGAGTTTCCCGCGATGAAAGAAGCCGTTCTCGAAGCCGCGATCACCCACGATTCAAGCCGGGTGGTTTATGGCGATTGGACGGGCAACGTTCAAATGACCATGATCGCTGACCCGAAATCCACCCAAACGTTGGCTCCCAATCCGCCACCCGCATCGGTGCGGTTGAAGGCGGTCGAACAAACCCTCGCATCCATCCGCACACGTCTCGAACCGTTAATTAAAACCAAACAGCAGACCCAAGCGAAGCTGGATGCAGCAAAACAGGCGCTGCGCGATGCCGAAGGTGCGTTGCAGAAAGCCCAAGCCACAGTGAAGGCATGTCGCCAAAACGAGAAGGCGATGCGAGAGAAAGCCCAACAATTGGCCGACACCCTGCCTGCCATGGTGACAACATCGCGTGACCTACACGACAAAGTCATCGCTGTTCGTCTATCTCACGGGCCGGAAATGGACTCCAAACGCATCGAACAGACTGCGGCTGCGGAGTCGGAGTTGGCCGCCCAACTGACGAAGATCGCTCAAACGCGACGAGAGATCCTCAGCTCGTTCGCCCAAGCGGATTCAGAAAAGACACGCCTGTCTGACTTGGTCGCGAAAGCCAAATCGGCCGAGCAAATAGCCGCTCAAAGACGCGCCGCAGTGGAAACCTCTCAAAAGGCGTTGCAGCAAGCGATTCAAGCTCACGACGTGGTGGCGGCCCAAATGAGCGAGCAGGAACGCAAGAAACAATCGCTCGCTTCGGCCGTTCAGTGATTAAAAACAAGCGTTTTACGAGAATCGCGTTTCCACCATGCAGCGTGGCGTTCAAGGCCGGTCTTTACGAGGCCGCAACGTCGACGCGATTCTTGATTTGCCACAACACGCCGGCTTGCCGGATGGTGGGAACCAGTTCGCTCCGCAGCTCCTGATTGGGCAAGGTGCCACGCAAGATAATCGCGGTGTTTTCGACAGACACTTGCAAGCGGGTAGCATACGCCCCCAACCGCTCGTGAACACGGATCATGGATTGAATCCGTTTGAGGCTTCGGTTTGCGCCGCTGTTACTTTGAGATGGGATGTCCATTGCGAAACTCGTGTATTCAGTTTGAGTCGATGGACCAAAACCACAAGGCCTTGATCTACTACCTAATAGCGAAAAACGGGCGTCATCCGCGACATAAAATCCAGGGATTTTGCCCATTTTTTCTCCGCCAGCGAGCGACACGCACGTTCTCTCCGTGTTGTCGCCAACCGATTTCACGAGTTAGCACATCGTATGCCAGTTGGCACATCGTCTACCAGTTAGCGCATCGTCTACCGAATTGCTCGCTGCGATTCACTGATCGCGATAGCGAGTACAGGAAGGATGCAGCCGATGTGGTCAGAATTGGGACAACAGAATCCCGGCGAATCCTGCTACCAAGACCAATCACCTCCGATCACGTAACACTCCAAAACTAGGCCGGATGAAGGAGGCTTTGCGACGCACATCCGGCAACCGCATGATTGCCGGAAGGTCGCTGCGTTTGGGCCGGCCTACAAAACACCGAGGTTAGCCCGGGCCGGGGGAACCACTACCAATCGTCTCGGTCGATTACTTCTTTGCCGGCGCGAGTCAGCAGCTTCGTGAATAGATCGGGATCGACCCCTCGCAGTAAGAACTTCACCGCACCGTCGCCCATGCCGACATGAAATCCACCGTCGCGCGCGTTGCCGAGATTTCGCAGCGGACGATCGAGGTCGATTTCGATGTCATCCGGTTTGGACCAAACCACGGCCGCATCCGGATTCGTTTCGACGATCAATATCGAGTTGCTCAACCCGTCGAGGAAATCTCGAAAGCGGGTTTGCTTTTCCGGAAACATTCCGATCTTCTCGCCGACCACAGCCTGAATCATGGTCCTGCCTGGTGGCAGCGGGACTCCTGGCGAATCGTAGACGCTCGGCAACTTCTTCGACAGCGGCAGGTTGTGCTCGCTGTCCCACGGTTCGTCGAGATGGAACTGCTGATACAGTTGCTGCTCTTCGAGAAACGGCAACAAGGCGACTCGCCAACTCAGCAGTGGCTTTCCATCGGCATCGGTAATCGCCGGCGCAGGCAATCGCCTATAGGCCGAGTGATAATTGTGGAATGCCAACATCACCTGTTTGAAGTTGTTAGAACTGCTCATCCGCCGCGCGGCCGTGCGTGCCGCTTGAACCGCGGGCAAAAGCAATCCGACCAAGACGCCGGTCGTCGCGACACTCAATTCGGGCTCCGCCTCAACGGCGACTTCGTCACCTCGCAGCGTCGGGCGCAGAGCCTTGGTGATCTTGTCGGCGATCCGATTGGCGTACCGATCGATCGCCTGACGCATCGCTCGTGACTGGTCGGATTCCTCGAGGTTGCGGCTGACTTCCTCAATCGCCAACACTCGCGTCGCGACGATTGAATCAGCAAGGATGGACTCGATTCGCTGCGCCGCCACCTCGTCGGTTCCTTTGAGAGCCACTCTCACCGCCGCAGATTCATCGTTGAAGTCGAGGTGGATCTTGATCGCGTCGGTCAATCCGGGAATCTGCGCGAGTGGTTGAAGGTCCGGCGCGAGTTCGCTCGCGTTTTGCATCGCGACACCGCTGAGGATCGGTCGCACCTGTTCGGTCACCATCGCGATTGTGAGCCCTGAGGAATGCGACATCGATCGCAATAGGAAGGGCAAGTCACCGTTGCCATTGTCGGCATCGAGCATCTTCTGCAGATACCCCGCCATCCCGACGTACAGCCTGGTATCGTCGATCATCGACATAATCGTCCCGGGCGGTCCTTCGATCGCATAACCTTCGTGCGAACCGACCGGCATCGACTCGGGAGATGCGTCCATTGCTTCACGCAGACGTTCGAAACGAATCGAGTCAGTGAATTGTGTGATCGCACCGAACTCAGGTTGCATGGTCTGCGGGTCCAGCGAGACCACAACTTTGATCTCCGCGATGTCCATCGGATCGATGCCGGTTTGCTCAATCATCTGCACCCGCGCGACCTCCATCGGGAACATCTCGAGCATCGAGTTGTTGAGCCAATTTTCGGGCGAGAGAATCGCCACCGCCAACGCATCATCGGGAACATACCGGCTCAAGGATTTGTTGTCGTGGGACGTGCTCGTCGGAGCGAGTGCGTCCTGGGCGAAACCCGAGGTGGCGATCAAGAAAGAAGAAAGCACGGCAATCGCGATTGCCAAAGTGCGAAACGAAGACGCAACAGACGCCTCGTTAAAGCGGAAAAAGAATACTCGATTCATTGATATGTCCGGTTGTGAGCGAAGAGATGACAGGAGGGCATGATCCCCCCGATCGGCATCCCAGTGTAGCGAAACCGAACCACACGGTGGGGCATTGATCACCCTCGAAGAACATCCCCGTCTCATCAACGCCCGTGCCACCAAGACTCGTACCACGAAACGCCCGTACCGCGAAACGCTACCCGCGAAGTTCTGGTCGCGAAACGACGCCTACAAAAAAACCGCTACAGCCTAAGAGACCGTAGCGGTTTTGATTTCGAGGTGTTTGCTGTTCCGCGTCGATCAACGTGAGTCAGCAAGCATGTTTTGCTCTAGTAATCTACTAGCAACCGTGGCAAGGCGATGCACTAACCGGTGCACCGCAACCGCCGCAACCGCTGTTGAGCACGGGAGTCGACATCACAGGGGCCGAGTAAACCGGTGCCCCGCATCCGCCACCCTGCATGATCGATGGCCCGGTGTTGATCACACCTCCGCTAATGATGCCGGTCGCGGCGCCACTGCGGCATGGGTGAATGGTTTCTTCCACCAACGTTGGAACCATTTTGCAGACCTGAACGGTTTGCTCTTTGACCACCGAATGAGGAACGTTGACGACATACTCTTCGACCTGCTCTTCGGCGACTCGCTCATAGCGGGTCGTTTGGTAAGGTTCGACGGTGTACTCGGGAACGTTGTACGTGTAGCTGATTTCCTTGGTACGTTCTTCGGTTGAGTATGTGACGTACGGGATGGTTTCAGTTTTGGTAACGGTGTTGTACGTCAGCTTCTTCCGCATGCGGGTGCGGGTTTCTTCGTTGTACTGAACCACCTTGCGATTGCGGGTGCGGGTTTCGTCCACGTAGTCGACGACTTGCTTTGTCCCGGTACGGGTTTCCGGACGATACGCGATCGTGGTGCACTCGTAAGGGACCTGCGTCGATTGTTGTTCGTAGACGGTGTAGTTCACGACCTGCGATTGTTTTTGAGTAGTGGTGACTTCGATGGTTTCCGTCGTCACGTTAGGAACCCAAACGCGTTTCGTGGTAGTGGTCGTTGTCGGACCGCATGCCGTCGCAACGGCCGGTGCCGCGTAGCTGACGCTGCCGCCACATCCGCCGTAGCTTCCGCCACCGCATCCGCCGCATGACGATACGGTAGCGCATCCGCCGCATGCTGAACGGCAACCGCATCCGCAACTGCTGCTGTAGGAGGAACCACAACCGTAGCTAGACGAACTTCCACATCCGCTGCTGTAAACGACGTTTGTCGTGACGGGTGCGGCGGGCACTTCGATAACCTGTTCTTCCCAGTGGCCGTAGTCTTTGGTGACGGTCTTCATCTCGGTCGTCGGGACGTCGATTTGAATCGTTCGCGACTTGGTCACGGGAACGGCGTTGACTACCGTGCGAGTTTTCTGGGTCGTGACCGGGTAGGGGACGTTCACTGTGTAGGTGAAGGTTTCGTCGCGAAGACGCGGCACCTTCACGGTGTACTCTTCAGGAACGTCGACCAGGCTTGGGACACGAACGGTGTATTCTTCCGGAACCTCTGACCATTGTGGAACGGTCTCGGTCACATCGACGGTCTTCTCGGTTTTGTTGGGCACGAGAACCGTGTAGGTGATCGTCTTGGTGTCGGTCTTAGGAACGTTGGTCACCTTCGTACGGTATTTTTCCTCCGTGATCGGAACCGTCCGGTAAACGGTCTTGGTCCGGTACCGGGTTTCCGGGCGAGTTTCCTGAACGGTGACGGGCCGAGTTTCGGTGACATAAGTCGGCTTCATGACCACACGGTATGCAGTCGTCGGTTCGCACAGCGTTTCAGGCTGCGGAACGGAGCTCACGGAGACCGAAGGGGCGTAGGTGGCAACGGCGTTGTAGCTGCTAACCGTCGGAACAACGTAGCCTTGCCCACAACCGATGGCACCGCCACATCCGCTGCTGACAACCGTTGGTGCGGCACCGCACGGGTCCGAACAGCCACCGCATGGCCGGCATCGTGCTGTGGCGGTTGTCGCGTACGACGCCAACACCACAGCAGCAAGACCAAAGATTCGAGACATTGAATTCACTGCTGTATTCCTCAAAGAGATTCCAAAAATGCCGTTACGGCGAAACTATTACTTCCGAGCGAGACTTTCCGGGTCGACCGCCTCCGAATGACACCCGGACACAAGACTAGACTGAACATTCACTCATTCAATCATCCAGGCGTTATTTTTTACGCAAAACGGGCAACCCGCAAAAGTGTCGCGTCTTACCAAAACCATTGCAATCATCAGAGTCGCAACATTGGGGAGTTAGCGGATAATAGCGAACATCCCCGCATCCGCCCCGCCTTACCCAAAGAACCATAGAAAACGCGAAACGAGGTCTAAAAAACCGGGTTTTCCCTGCCTCCGGACTTCAAAAGACCATTCTCAATGATTCCAATTTGCGGCGAGAACTTACCAACATTCTTTCCACGAGCCCGCCAAAGGTAAACAAATGCATCGTGCCCCTTTTTCCCTGAGGAACGATTCCCGGTGGAATGGCTACCTGTGGAACGGTTTGGTTCGGAGGCTCCCAGACAATCCTCGGCGGAGCACGCTGCACGGGTTCTGCAGCCTGATCGTGACCGCGTTGTGCCTCACGGCGACCCTGACGTGGACGACCGACGTATCGGCGGCGAGCCCTGGACAACCCGTCGTCGCCCGCGTTGAGATGAAATTCGCCACCGGGGAAGAGATCGTCGATGTGATCGCCAAAGGCGACCTGCTCACCGTGGTGGAAGACCGAGGTGATGACTACGTGATTGTGACGCACGACGGGACCCGCGGCGCGGTCGACAAAGTCAACGCGGTGGAATTGGCCGAATCGACCGCCATCTACACCGAGTTGATCGAAGAATTTCCCGACGAAGGACGTTACTACACCCTCCGCGCGTCGGCCTGGTGGGCACTCGGCAAAGAGGAAAAGGCGCTCGAGGATTTCAACACCGCGATCGAAAAAGGGTACAAGGAAGCGCACGCCTACAGCAGTCGCGGTCTGTTCATGGCGGCCCGCGGAAAACACGCCGAGGCGATCGAGGACTATGACCGGGCTCTGAAAATCGACCCTGACGACATCACTCCGTTGATCAACCGGGCCGCCGTCCACATGGGTCAGGGTGAATACGAGAAAGCGATCAGCGATTACAGCGACGCGTTGGAAGTCCGCAAGAACAACGCGGCGCTGCTGCGACAACGGGCGATCGCGTACAAAGCGGCGGGGAAACTCGATCAGGCGATTGCTGATTTTGACACGATCGTTGACGCCGACGCGGAAGACGTCGCGGCGATCATGGGTCGCGGCTACATCCGTTTCCAACAGCAAGAGTTTGCCGCCGCAGCCGCTGACTTCTCGGCCGCCCTCGAACTCAACGACGAAGATCCCGTCGCGTGGAACAATCGAGGCTACAACCGCTATCAACTCGGCAAAGCCGAGCAAGCATTGGCCGACTACAACAAGGCGATCGAGTTGGCGCCGAACTACGCACTCGCTCATCAAAACCGAGCTTGGTTGCTGGCAACGGTCCAGGACGAGTCACTCCGCGACCCTCAGGCGGCAATTCAATCGGCCGAAAAAGCCTGCGAGATCAACTCGTACGGCAACATCGGTGACCTCTCCGCGTTGGCTGCAGCCTACGCCGCCGCCGGCAACTTTAAGGACGCGGTGGGCTGGCAAGAAAAGGTCGTCGAGATCGCACCTCCCGACGTCAAAACGTTCGCCGAAAAGATGCTGACACGTTACCGCAACGAAAAACCGTACATCGCCGATCCGGTCGCCGCAGAGAAAGCGGAACGAGAAGCTGCCGAAGCCGCCGCGGCGGCCGAAGCGGAAAAAAAGAACGCCGCTGCGATCCGCGAAGCCGCTGCGAAACTCGAAGCGGAATCCAAACTCAAGGGTAACGCAAACGGCGAAGTCGAATCGCCTTAGTGAGCCCCGCGATTCAACGGTCCGTGACCGAGCACCTGAGTAACCGAGTGAGGTCCGTCTATCGCGGACGGATTCCTGCGAAAACGGAACTCATCGCCTCGGCATAGGCCTGCGGTTCGCCTTCGCATCGCTGCCACGCGTTGACCTTTGCCTCTTCGAACGCGATCGCCTCTTCCGGGCTCGATCGCAGATAATCACGCAGCCGGGTCGCGTGCAGGAGCAACGGCGAGCCCTGCGTGACCGCATAGACACGGTGAGTGATTTCGCCGTGCCTCGGTTTATGCAGCGAGATTTGCCGCCCGCCTCCGGCCGGAACCCACTCGGGCGAATCGACCGGCAGAAAGTTCAGTCCTTCGATCAACGCGGCCGAGTCATCCAGGTCGACCGGATCGGCGACGACAGCGATCGCGTCCACGATCGGCCGGGCAATAATGCCGCTGATCGCAGTCGACCCAATGTGTTCGACCGCGACAACGCGGCCTTCGCAGCACTGCAGGATGCTACTGCGGGTCTGTTCGAATTCCTGACGCCATCTCGGATCATGATGCATCAAACGAACTCGTCCCGGCTCGTCGTCTCGGTTGGAAGGTTCCCCTTGCCAGAACGGTTGCGTCAACCCATCACCTTTGCGTGCTCGATCGAAATGGAAACTGGAAAACATCGAAACTCGAAAACACTGGGCTGATTTCGATCAACGCCCTTCTCGGTTATAACCCCATGGCCCGTGCAGCCCTATGGCTCGTTCATCCCTATGACTCGTGCAACCCCATGGCTCGAGCCGAGGCGACCGATCCGCCCGAGTTCGCGACGCACGTCGTTGGCTCTCGGCGACAATCGTCCGGTTCGTCCCCCACCGGGTTCGTCCGCCGTCGGGTTCGTCCGACACAGAACACACTCAGTCCTCGTACCCGTTTAAGACTCAACCGCTCGTGACTTCGAACGACAACACCTCCGACACCGCTCCCGCCCCTTCGAATCCAACCTCCGATGGCCGTGCCTTGGTCGGCGTGATCATGGGCAGCCGCAACGATTGGGACACCATGTCGGGTGCGTGCGAAATGTTAGAGCAACTGCAAGTGCCATACGAAAAATCAGTCGTTTCCGCTCACCGCACGCCGCAGCGGATGTTTGAGTACGCACAATCTGCCCGCAACCGTGGTCTCCGCGTGATCATCGCGGGAGCCGGAGGCGCGGCTCATTTGCCGGGCATGGTGGCTTCCGAAACGATCCTTCCGGTGATCGGCGTCCCGGTTCAAAGCCGTGCCCTCCAGGGTCTCGACTCGCTGCTTTCGATTGTACAAATGCCAGGGGGGATTCCGGTTGCGACGATGTCGATCGGAAAGTCCGGCGCTAAAAATGCGGGCATCTTGGCCGCCCGCATGCTGGCGATGACCGATGACGCGTTGGCATCCCGGGTCGAGGCTTTCGTGCAAAAGCAACACGACGACGTGATTGCCGGTGCCGACCTCAGCGACCTCTGATCGCGACCTCTGAATGACACCCCGCATGTCTGGCGAATCCGCGCCTCCCCTCGAGAGAAAAACACACGATATGAATTCGACGCACGCCCCGATCCTGCCAGGCTCCACCATCGGGATGGTCGGTGGTGGCCAACTCGGACGTATGTTCGCAATGGCGGCCGCCAAACTCGGATATCGCGTTGGCGTTTTTTGCGGCAGCAGTGACGAGCCCGCGGCCGACGTGGCGAGCTTTACCGTCTGCGGCCCCCTCGAAGATCACTCAGCGATCGAAGCCTTTGCCGATCGATGCGATGTCATCACGCTCGAATTCGAGAACATTCCCGCCGAAACCATCGCCGCCTGCGGACGTCACGCCCCGACCTATCCGGACGCCTCAGTCTTAGCGACCGCGCAGGACCGATTGCTCGAGAAGTCGACGCTGCGTGACGCCGGGTTGCCGGTGACTCCGTTCATGCCGGTTCACAACGCCGACGAAGCGTGCAAGGCCGGCGAATCCTTCGGTTGGCCGATCATCGTCAAAACCCAACGCAGTGGTTACGACGGCAAAGGACAACACCGCCTCGAAAATCCAGAACAGGCGGCAAACGTCGACTGGGAAGGAGGCGGTGATTGGATCGCCGAAGCCATGATCGATTTCGAACGCGAGGTTTCCGTCTTGGTCGCACGCCGCGTCGACGGGCAGTGCCAGACGTTCCCGGTTTTCGAAAACGATCACCAAAATCACATTCTCGACCTGACGACGCTGCCCGCCAATATCTCAACCGAGACCGAGACCAAGGCACGTCAAATCGCAATCGAGGCGACCCGCTGCCTCGACGTTGTCGGACTGCTCTGTGTTGAAATGTTCGTTCAAAAGCAAAACGGCGAGCAACGCATCTACATCAATGAGGTCGCGCCACGGCCTCACAATTCCGGCCACGTGACGATCGAAGGCTGTCACACGAGTCAGTTCGAACAACACGTCCGCGCGATCTGTGGGCTACCTCTCGGTGAAACCGGCCTAGTCGCCCCGGCGGCGGGAATGATCAATCTCCTCGGCGACCTTTGGGGCGAAGACGGGACGCAGCCTGATTGGCCGGCAGCACTCTCGGTTGGAGGCGTGTCGCTGCATCTCTACGGCAAACATGCCGCGCGAGTCGGGCGAAAAATGGGGCACATGTCGGCGGTCGGCGAGTCACTCGACGACGTCACCGCTCGCCTGCAAAAGGCCCGAAAACTACTGCAGCGATAAAATCCGCTACGCCCCAATCGCACCACCACAAACACCTCTGCCCCCTTTTTTCAAGAACGAATCCCAATGAGCAACTCCGCCACGACCGACGCCCCCAAACGCCCCCATGACACCATGCGTGAGGTGCAAATCGAGTGCGGCTATCTCGAGTCGAATCCAGCCAGCGTTCTGTACCGCAGCGGCAAAACAATCGTGCTGTGTACCGCCTCGGTCGAAAGCAACGTCCCGCCGTGGATGGTCGGCCGCGGCAAAGGATGGGTGACGGCGGAATACAACATGTTGCCCGGCAGCACCAGCCCACGAAAACGACGCGAACGCGGCGGCAAAATCGATGGCCGCACCACTGAAATTCAACGATTGATCGGCCGTAGCCTCCGAGCCGTCGTCAACCTGGAAGCGCTCGGCGAACGTTCCATCACAGTCGACTGCGACGTCCTGCAGGCCGACGGAGGCACTCGCACCGCGTCGATCACCGGCGGTTTCATTGCTCTTTCGTTGGCAATCGCCGATCTCGCCGCAAATCCTGAGCCTGATCCGGAGGCGAAACCGGTGGTCGTCGCAGACGTGCTTCCGCGTAGCGTTGCTGCGGTCAGCGTCGGCGTCATCGACGATGCGGTCGTTCTCGACCTGGACTACGTGCTCGACTCAGCCGCCGACGTGGACATGAACGTGATCATGACCGGCGACGGCCGATTCATCGAAATTCAAGGCACCGGCGAAGAAGCAACGTTCGACGACGAACAACTCGCTCAAATGCTTCGCCTGGCCAAGAAAGGAATCGGCGAACTGACTGAATTGCAAAAGAAAGCGATCGGCTAAACCGGCGACAGTCAAGCGGCCCCTCGAAAGGGACAAACATCATTTTCTGACGGTTAATTTTCTGACGGGGCATCTCCCACGCCGAATCAATCCGGCATCGGTCGCTGCATGTGTTCATAGGCACCCGGTGTTGCCAGTCGACCTCGACGGGTCCGCACCAACAATTCGCTCCGCAGCAAGAACGGCTCGACCTCGTCCTCGAGCGTGTCACCGCTGACGTTCATCGTGTGAGCGATCGCATCCAGGCCAGCCGGCCCGCCCAGGAACACTCGCATCAACGTGTCGAGATAGTTCCGGTCCTGCTTGTCCAGCCCGAGCGAATCGATGCCAATCATGTCCAGTGCCGCACAGGTGACTTTCTCGCTGACCTTCCCGTTTGCTTTGCTCTGTGCGTAGTCACGAACCCACAACAGACGGTTGTTCGCCAAACGTGGTGTGCTGCGTGAGCGGTCGGCGATCACGTTGGCGGACAGCTCGTCGACTTTGATAGCGAGCTTCGCCGCGTTGCGGTGAACGATCTCGGCCAACTCGTCTCGCGTGTACCAACCGAGATGCTCGCGAATCTGAAAACGATCTCGCAGCGGCGCGCTGAGCATGCCCGCGCGAGTTGTCGCTCCGATCAAGGTGAACGGTTTGAGCTCCAGGTTCAGAGTTCGTGCGTTGACGCCATCGCCGAGCACCACGTCAATCCGGTAATCTTCCATCGCCGTGTAGAGGTACTCCTCAACGGACTTCGGGACCCGGTGAATTTCGTCAATGAACAGCACCGAACCTTCGGAGACGTTGGTCAGGTAAGGCAGCAAATCCTTCGGCGCCCGCAAACCGGCACCGTTGGCCATTTGCACCGACGTGTTCATCTCAGCCGGAATGACTGTGGCAAAGGTCGTCTTGCCGAGCCCCGGGGGTCCGTCAAAGAGGATGTGCCCGAGCGGTTCACCACGGGACTGTGCCGCGTCGATCGCGATTTTCAATCGTTCGATGACGTCGCGTTGGCCGACCATCTCGTCCATCCGTCGCGGCCGCAGTTTACTGTCGGCTTCACCGCGTGAACGCGAACCGTCACCGGAATCCGGTCCTGGGGGGGCGCCGGGCTGTTTCCCCGACGGCTGATTCGACGATGCATCGGACTCCGACGGATCCCCATCGTCGAACGAGTTGCCTCGTCGTTCAGGATCGGATTGCTGGTAAATTGCTTCACGTGCCATCGGGAATTCCGTCAAAATTGTCTGTCACACCAACGCGTTCGAGTTGGTTTACTGTAGCGGTCGAGAACCCATCATTGGTAGTTCAGTTCGATGCTGCGTTGTGTTCTCGCCCGAGAATGCCGCGTAAAATGCCATTATTTTCGAGTGCCCCAACCATGTCGGAACCTTCGCCGGCCCCGCAGCCGACGCCGGATAAACACGATCCACCGCCGTCGCCCCCGGTCGACCTGTCCGATCCACAGTGGGCGGCAAAATACGAGCCGTACCTCCGGATGCTCGCCCGGTCGCACATGCGAGCGGCCTATCGAGCCAAGATTGGCGCATCGGACATTGTCCAGCAAGCCATGTTGCAGGCGGTCGGTGCGATCGATCAGTTCCGAGGCCACACCGAAGCCGAACTCCGGGCGTGGCTGCGTCAAATCCTCGTCCGGCAGATCTGCCATCTCGACCGAGACCTGCACCGCGACAAACGCGATGTCCGTCGCGAACAGTCGATGGAACAAAAACTCAATCAGTCGTCGATGCGGCTCGAGGGCCTCCTCGCGGCCGACCAAGCCACGCCGAGCCAGGTCGCCATCGTCGGCGAAAACGTGGCCGCACTCGCCGCCGCGGTGGAACAACTCCCCGACGGCCAACGCCAAGCGATTGAACTGCACTACCTCGCCGGACTCAAACTCGCCGAGGTCGCCGAAGCGATGGACAAAACCAACGGGGCGATCGCCGGCCTGCTGCACCGCGGCATGAAACAACTGCGATCCAACTGGGAATCGTCACAAACCGGTTCTCCACGAGACCCATCCTCATGAACAACGAGCCAACCCAAAACCCCGACGACGACAGCGACAGCAACCACAACGAGGATACCTCGGCGGACAATCTCAATGAGGAGACCGACGCTGACGTGGATTTCGAGGACGATGAGGACGCGTTCTCCCTTGAAGAACTCGGCGCCGCTTACAAACACATCGTGGCGAAATCGGATTCCGAAGAGGGTGGCGATGCGATTCAGACAGGAGAAGTCCTGCAGCGTGAACAGCTCATTGCCGCGCAAGCCGTCGACCAAAGTGACGAGCCGTCCGAACCGACCGACGAATCCGAAGACGCCGCCGACGAGGAGACGACCGCGGAGGAGGAACCCGAATCCGCAGCCACCCCAGAGGCGATCATCGAAGCCGCTTTATTCGTCGGGCATCCCAACGGCAACGGGATCACTGCGGCGCGACTGGCCTCGATCATGCGCGGCATGACGCCCGAGGAAGTGATCGAGATCATCGACGCGTTGAACGAATCGTATCGAACCCACCGGCAAGGCATTCGCATCGCACAAGACGACTCGGGGTACCGTCTCGTTGTCGCCCCAGAGGTCGAATCGATTCGGCACGTCTTCACCGGCAAGGTCCGCGAAACCAAGCTCAGCCAGGGCGCTATCGAAGTCCTTTCTCTGGTCGCCTACCAACCAGGCATCACGGCGGCGGAATGCACCGACAAACGCGGACGCGACAGCGGCTCCCTGCTCAATCAAATGGTTCGCCGCCGACTCGTCGAAATGCGACGAGAACCCGAGACACCAGTGCCTGACGCCCCCGTGCCAGAGCCCCCCGTGCCAGAGCCCCCCGTGCCCGACGCCCCTGCAGCAGACCACTCCTCAGCAGACCACCCCTCAGTCGAGAAGGGTTCCGCAGCAGAAGGTTCTGACGACGACTTCCAACTGGAATCCTCACCCGCACCGCGAAAATCCAAGAAGAAATCGAAACCCAAGATGGTCTCGAGGTTCTATCCCGCCGAACGACTCCTCGTGTTGCTCGGGCTCGAATCGCTCGAAGATCTGCCTCAGGTAGAGGAAGTGCACCTCGAATAACCCACCGCAGGATCAGCAGGCGGCATCGATCAACTGCCAACTGCCCGCGTCGGTCTCGACCTTCCAAATGCCCGGCATTGCCTCGTGGTTCAGGTGCGCCGCGACGAGGCTGGCCATCGGGTCCGGGATCACAAACGCGATCACTTGGTTACGACTCTTTCGCAGGATCCGGTTGATCGCCTTCATCACACGGCTGGACGCTTCGTCCATCGATTCGCCACCGGGTGGGCAGATCGTCTCCGGGTTCTCCGCCGCGCTGCGGTAGAGCCGAGGTTGGTTGCGACGGATCTCATCGATCAATTTGCCGTGCCATAATCCGTGATCGATGTTGCGGAAACCTTCGATCATTTTCGGCCGCAGGTCGCGGCCTTCGACCAAGACCGCCGCCGTTTCGCCCGCCGATTCGCAGGGCGCGTGGTAGATCGCGTTGAGCCGGATACCGGCTAACTCCTCGGCGAGGTTTTCAACCTGTTCCCGGCCACGCTCGCACAGCGGCATATCGAGCGAACCTTTCATCCGCCCCTGTTCGTCAAACGCGGTCGCCCCTGGACGGATCAGGATCACACGCGATCGGGCGGCTGCTCTCAATGAAATCATCGTGCACCTCCGTTCGCCGACATCATCGCGTCGGACAATTCCGAAACGGCTGCCGTGTAATCATCGCTCGAAATGATTGCTGATCCGACAACAAACAAATCACAGCCCGCTTCTCGTGCCGGCCCGATGGTTTCGGTATTGATGCCGCCATCGATTTCCAACAGCAGATCGGGATAGCGCGATCGTAATTCTCGAATCCGATCCAGCGCCACGGGATTGAACGACTGCCCGCCAAAACCGGCTTGGACACTCATCACCAACACCATGTCCACACAGTCCAAACAAACATCGAGACTGCTCAGGGGAGTCGCCGGATTGATCGCGACTCCGACACCAACGCCGAGGTCGCGAATTTTGTTCGCGACGTCGACCGGGTCGGACACTGCTTCGATGTGGAAGGTCAACAAATCGGCGCCCGCTTCCACCATCGGTTTGGCATACGCCAACGGATCGCTGATCATCAGATGAACGTCCAACGGCATGTCGGTGTGTCGACGCAGGCCTTCGACGATAGGCATCCCGAACGTCAGATTCGGAACGAAATGGCCGTCCATTACATCAAGGTGCAGGATCTCGGCACCGGCTTGGCGGAGACGGTCGACTTCGGCCATCAAATCACCGAAGTCGCAGTTCAGCACGCTCGGCAAAATAGCCGGGCCGGCGTTGCGAATCGAATCGAGCTTGGCTCGGTTCATAAGGTCCATTCCAACGAGGATCGAAACCACCGATCGAGAGTGAAAACCACAAAACGCTTATGACCAGACCCCTGACGCGTTGCCAGGGACTCGGTGTGGGGAAGCATCCCGTGTATCTCTCGGTCGGCGTGTGAGAGGCACTTTGCAACAATGGCAACTGCCGTGCCACCGCAACAGCCACACGCACCTGAACACAAGTAAACCTGTGCGCGTCGGCCTGCCTCTCATCAGACACCGGCACGATTGCCGGCCGACGCGACCAAGATTGGGCAGAGACCGGTGCGTTGTCAATCGGCGGATTTTTGTCGCGACATCTTCGCCGCTCGATCCGATCAGCGACTGTCCGTAAATTTGAGGGTTGCCCGGTTACGAAAACACCGATTCGGTAAAAAAAGACGCCGCTAAAAATCTTCTATCTTTCGCGACCCCAAGCCTCGTGGAGACATCAACGGTCCGCCCAGAGACACCGCCTCCTGTCCGCCGCGGCCTCACAGAACCTGATTTCATCAGCACATTCACCCTTGGGAGATAACGCTCCACAAGGTATACCTACGAGGAATCAACCACCTACAACAAATCGACGGACGATTTTCCCCGTCGATTCCCATCGGATTTTCGATCCCCATGCCCGATAATTGGAACATTCTCGCCAGCTTGCTGGGTACCCCACGCCCGCCAGAGCCGGAAAACACTCCTAAGGACGAGCCTGAAAACGCGTCCCAATCCGCCGAAAACGACGAAAACGCCGCGACGGTCGCTCACAGCGACGCCAGCGACAGTGCTGCCGAAAACAACGCAACCAGCGACAACGACGAGATCGAAGTAAGCGAATCGAACCGCGACAGCCTGCGGTCATCGCACACGCAGCCGATCGATGATGTCGACAGCGAATTGGTCGCCGAGGCACCCGCCGCTGACGAGTCGAAAACCGACGATTCTGATGTCGACGTTCTCGAGGCACTTACGTCTGTTGAGCCTCCGCCGAAGCTTCCCGGTTTCGGAGTTCCTGTCGAAGCCACTGCACCGTCGCCGCCCCAGGCCGAAAAATCCGGATTCGGTTCCGCCGAAGCTGAGATCAACGAGCGTGAGTCGCAACTCAGTTCTGGACGCCGCTCGGGAACGGGACGTGATTCCCGGTCGCGACGCAACTCGGACGACTCCCGTACTCCGCAACGCAGTTCCGGCTTCGCCGAGGGTCTCGGTGTCGTCGCTCCGGACGATGACGAGGAAGCACAGGAAGATGATCCACTCGGGTTCGTCCAGTTCGACCATTCAGACGATGAGAGCGACGAGGACACCGCACCGGCAGCACGCTCCGAACCCGCGAAGGTAACTGCCCGGCGCGAATCCGCCGATGACGAGAACGACGATGAGTCACCTCAGGTGCCACGTCCGTCGCGACGTCGCGGTCGTCGTGGACAACGCCAACGCATGACGGAAGCCGATTTGATCGACGACTCGTCCGACGATGACTCGCCGTCAAACCGTCGCTCACGCGGCGAGAAGTCCGACGAAGATGACTCGGGTTCGCGACCCCGTGGGCGCAATCGCCGAGGCGGACGTGACGACGATTCCGCCGATGAACGCGGACGTGACGATCGAGGTCGCCGTGGCCGCGGACGCGGTCGCAACCGTGACGAAGACGACGATTTCGGTGGCACCGTCGTCGCCAAAGACGCACGCGACGACGACTCCGAAGACACTGAATCGCAGGACTCTCCACGACGCTCACGCCGCGGTCGCGGTGGCCGGAGAGGGGACGCACGCCGTGGCGGACGCGATGAGTCCAGGCAGCCCGCCGCCCGCAGCGGTGAATCGGAAAACAGCGACGACGATTCGTTCGCCGCAGAACTCTTTGACGACTTCGACGACAACGGATCCGATTTCGAATCCAACAATCAATCCGCATCTGGCCGTGAAGAATCCGACGATGACGGTCCTCGCGCAGGACGCCGTTCACGCCGAGGCGGACGTCGACGTGGACGTCGTGGTTCAGGTAGCTCCGATTCGAGCAACTCGGATAACTCCGGACGTTCGGCAAAGGTTGCTGACGAATTGCCGCGTTCGGCATTCGATGACGACCTCGAAGATGACGAGGAAGTCGAAGTGATCCGCCGAGGTCGTTCGAAAGGCGATTCCCAAAGTCGCTCGCGTGATGACGACGGTGGCGGCCGCGAACGCTCACGCCGAGGCGGACGTGGCCGCGGGCGAGACCGTGACTCGCGTTCAGACTCATCGACGCCCCAAGACTTCCCTACCTGGAACACCATCGTGAACACCATGGTCGACAAAAACCTCAGCAGTCGACGTGGCGGCGGTGGCGGCAACTCCCGTGGCGGCGGACGCGGCAACGCGTCAAACGGATCACGAGGTCGACGTCGCTAACGACTGTCTCCTCGATCTAAAAACAAACCAACAACGATTCATTATCAATTTGCAAGGAACTCAACGAAGTGTTTAAGAACTTTTGTCCTCAAGCCCTCGGTATCAACGGCCGCCAAAGTGAACTCATCGAACTGGCACTGACCTATGCCTTCCGCGGCATGGATATCGACATGCACGACATGTTGCGCCGCTCACAACGTTCATCGTTCGAGGAGGCATCGAAGTACCTCAAGGCTACGGACATCCGCATCGGCACCTTCACCTTGGCATTGGATCTTGACGCTGATGACGATGCCTTCTCGGCGAGCGTGGCAACACTGCACCCGCTTAGCGAGATCGCTCAACAACTGCAGGTTGATCGCGCACTCATTCGCGTCCCCGCGGCAACCGATCGCCTCCCGTTCAACGAGTTCTTCGAAGTCCAACGCGACCGGATCAGCCAAATCGCCGATGTCCTCGGATCCCGCGATATTAAACTCGGCGTCGGCTTCCGTGCCGGCAAAGAACACACCGAAGGCAAACAGTTCCCCTTCATCTCGAAGGTCGAAACGTTCCGCGCTTTGGTCGACGCGATTCCCAACGTGGGCTACCTCATCGACACCTGGGACTGGGTTGTTGGCGAAGGCGCGATGGATCAGTTCAGCGAAATCCCCGGCGACAAAATCGTTGCTGTCCGATTGGGATCGCTGCCTGAAGACGTTGACCCGTCGAACGCCACCTCGAACGATCGCGTCCTTCCTGAATTGCATGGCCTGCTAGATCACGTCAAAGTCGTCAAACACCTTCACGACGGCAACTTCGAAGGCCCGATCAGCCCAACGGCTTCGACGATGCAGTACAAAGGCCAAACTCGCGAGTTCCTCGTGCAGAAAGCACAAGAAGCTATCGACGCGATCTGCAAAGAAGCCGGCATGACCGTGGCTCCTTTGCCGATGGACCTGATCGAGGACATCCCTTACGAGCCGACTCCGATGATCTAGTTGGACACCGTGCCAACACCTTTGCCCCGAAGGCAACTTCGGGAATGCCCTCTGAATGCCGCCGGGAGCGAGCTTCCGGCGCGCCGGTAATCGGCCGAAACTCATTGAGCACCACGCAACATGCGTGGCACTGTTTGCAGCACTGTTTTGAGAACCAATTCGATGAGCGAAGCGGAACCCGACCTTCTCACTCAACTCGGCGGAACCGAAGGACTTCGTCGAGTCGTTGACGAAATGTACGTCCGAGTCCTTGCCGACAAAGACTTGAACCATTTCTTCACCGGCGTCGAGATGGACAAACTCGTTCGCATGCAGACCGAATTCATGGCATCCATCACGTCGGGTGATATCGAATACACGGGTGCTGACCTGACGCGAGTCCACAAGGGTCTCGGGATCACTCGCCAGCACTTCTCGCAATTCGTCGGCCATTTCACCGCCGCCCTGCAATCACACAGCGTGACCCCGCACGCGATCGATCAAGTACTCGGCAAACTCGCGATGTACAGCGACAAGATCACCGGTAACGCCAACGTCGACGGCTAAGGTCGCAACGAGTCTTCGCGGAAGCTCCTCTCCCTGCAGCACCACGCGATCGCCTGCAAATCCCCAGCATCTCGTCTGTACAGACGCGAACTGGAGCAACTCCGGTGGCAACGTTCAAAGGCGTTCAACCTCAAAACGCGCTGAACCTCAACCGCGTTACCAGCCATCGCATCGAAAGCCTGATACGCACGAATTCTTCACGGCTTTAACGAAACGACGCGTGGATCGATCTGTTAGATTGACGCGACTCGATTCACACGAGCACAGCACGCCGCAGCAGCCTGACGTCGCCCGGGAAAGCGATCGCTTCAAAAAAGCTCCGCGACTGGACCTGCCACCAATCCGTACGCGACATCATCCGATCGCAAACGCGATCGCGCAGCTTGACCGATTGCAACCCTACCGTCAGCAAACCAATCGGCT